>BDSW01000084.1 GCA_002898175.1 bacterium BMS3Abin04 | reverse complement strand
GGTTCCCGTAACAATTAACCAAACTAGAATTCTGTACAGGATCCCGGAAAACAATGGTAATCCGGCAATACCTTGAGCAATACCTATTGTAAAGGGATTTAGAAATGCTCCTGCAAAACCGGCACCCGCACCAATAAATGGAATTGCTACTCCCGTTATTGAATCATAACCAAGCATAAGTGCCATAGGAACAAAAATGAGGATGAAAGGAATAACTTCTTCCGACATCCCGAATATAGCTCCGCCGAGCGAAAACAGAATCATTAAAATAGGAATAAGCAAAGTTCTAATCAGTTTGTGCTTTTTATGGGCGTTTACTATTGATAGAATTCCTTCGGTTACGGCATCGGTTTTTTGAAAAACCGAGAATGTTCCTCCCACTATCAAAACGAAGCCGATTATTGCTGCAGCACGTTCGATGCCTTTAATGGGAGCCATTAATATTTCAAAAATACCTTGAGGGTTGCTTTCGACTTTATGATAAGAATTTCCAATTATAACTTCTTTATTGTTGACTTTATGCTTATTAAATTCTCCTGCGGGAATAAACCAAGTAGAAATAGCTATAACGATAATTAGAGAAAAGATTATTAAAAATGTATTGGGAGCTTTTAGTTTTTCAAGTAACATACTTATTCGAATTTGTTAATAAAAAATTATGGATTTCCAAGAAATTTTGGCATCAAGATTTTCTAGCATTTCTTTTTAGAAATAAAAATTCAAGAGAAAGAAAAAAATAAAACGGAATATACTCAATTAAAAATACCCACGTGTGTTCCTTCCAAACGTCTCCTAAAGGTGTAATATTTGAAAAATTTACTGTAAAAAACAGGCTTAAAACAGAGTAGAACCCGAAGAAGGGATTAACTGCGGCAAGCCATCCTAAATACCACGGATAAACAGTTGCGGCAAAAACAATAAAGCTTATCCAAGCAGCATAAACGCCTTTTAGAAAATCTTTGTACTTAATTGAAATTATTACAATTGAAATAATAAACAGTACTAAGCTGATTTCACGTGCAAGATAACCGTTATGTAAAATTCCATATAAAAATGAGTAAACGGAACCGTTAAAACTCCAGCTTTTTAGATAGGTAAACAGTGAAGCATTTATTGGTCGGTTAGATGGAAAAAAGGGATAAAGCAAAATTAAACATATAGCAGCTAAAATTATTCCGAAATTCAATGTTTTTTTCCATCCGATCTTTTTTATAAGAAGCGGAAAGACAATTAAGGGATATAACTTTGTCAATACACTTAATGCAAAAGGGAGGACGGATAGTAAATATTTATTTTTTAAAATGAAGTATATGAAAATAACAAAGAATAAAATTCCAACTACATCAATATGGGAATTTATAAAAGATTCCATTATAGGTAATGGGAGCCATGAATATAAGATTACTAAATTTTCGTTTTGTTTTCTTAAGCGCAAAATTTTTATTAAAAACACAAAAGTCAATAATTCGGCAAACAAATAAATTATTTTAAGACCTGTATCGGAGTCGCCGGAAATAATGTATCCCAAAACAAATACGGCTTGTGCAGCAGAAGGATATATTGTTGTCATGTTCGGAAAAGTGACCAACCGGGGAAAATCTTTATTATGTAGATAATTCAGTCTTGCATCGTCCGGAGTAATTTCAAATGGGTTGTACCCATTATAAATAATTTTCCCTTCCCAAATGTATCGGTAAACATCGTCGGAGGTTGAAGGATGAGAAGGAATTAAAGTTATTCTGAACAAAAGACCGAAAATAATTATAAAGAACAATGCCGGTTTAATATTGAACAGTTTTTCTAACTTATTGAAATTTTGAGTTTCCCTGCTCAACCGTTTTTTATTGATAATCAGATAAGCAATAAAAAAGAACACAAAAGCGATGGAATAAATAACCATATAAAGAATAATATTTCCCCTTTCGCCTTGAAATAATACAAAAGTTAGATAACATAGTTCAAGCAGTATTCCTAAAAGAATAGTGAAAGAAAGCGAATTGTTTTTAATTAAGGATTCTATTTTTTTCAAAAAGGGACCACTTTTTATTATACTAAAATTGAAAATAATAAAGTCCCCGCTTAAATTCACTTATTGTAAAAATAATATTTTACATTGAACTTATAAGCTGTATTTCTGTATCTAAGCAGGTTTTTTAAAAACACTTTACAGCTAAAATAATTTAATTAACAGAGAACTATTTTTCGTCTATAGAATATTTGCGGAATCTTTTTCTATATTATTACATCTTATTAAATTGTAGAATTTTTAGTAGGAGCGGATTATGATTTTTGAAGAAAATATAAAAGAAGACGTTAAAAAGCATTTATCTGTTTTAAATAAAAAAGTAAAAATAATAAACTTTACACAAGAAATTGAATGCCAATTTTGTAGAGAAACAAGACAACTCGTAACGGAAATGTCGGAACTTTCTAATAATTTAGATTTAGAAGTATATAACTTTGTTACGGATAAAGAAGTTGCGGAAAAGTATAATGTAGATAAAATACCGGCTATTATTTTATTGGATGAAAACGATGTTGATTACGGAATAAAGTTTTATGGAATTCCGAGTGGTTATGAGTTTTCTTCTTTACTGGAGGATTTACTTATGCTGGGAACCGGAAACAGTAAATTGCCTGCGAATGTTGAAAACCGGGTAAAACAAATTGATTCACCTGTACATATTCAAGTTTTTGTAACTCCGACTTGTTCATACTGCCCGCGGGCGGTTTTAACTGCTCATAGATTTGCATTTGTAAATAAAAACATAAAAGCGGATATGGTAGAGGCAACGGAATTTCCCCATTTGGCAAACCGGTATAGCGTAAGAGGAGTACCAAGATCTATTATAAATGAAAATGATTTTATTGAGGGTGCGGTACCTGACAATATGTTTTTAGATAAAATAAATGAAGCTTTAATGAAATTGGAGAATAACTAATGTGCATTATTACAAAACCATTTTTTATTAAAAGAGTGTTACCGGTAATAGGGGGTGCATTGTTGGGATATGCGTATTACTATTTTATCGGATGCAATTCGGGAACTTGTCCTATTACAAGTAATCCGTATGTATCGGTAGCTTACGGCGCCTCAATTGGTGCAATATTAGCTGTTCCAAGTAAGAAGAAGAAAAAAGAGGAAAAGGATGAGTACCCGGATTAAAATCTCAAAAGATATGGAAATTGAAGACTTAATTAATTCATTACCGGATTCGGTTGTTTATTTAATGGAGCAGGGAATACGCTGTTTAAGATGCGGCGAACCTATTTGGGGTACTTTAGAATCTGCGGCAAAAGAAAAAGGATTTTCTGATGATGAAATTCAGAAATTCATGGATGACTTAAACAAGATGGCTGCAAGGCAATAATCAGTAATTTTAGTTTCATTTTAACAGCTTCCGGTTTAGCAATTTTAAACAGAGTAGAGGTTACCATTGTACTATAAACTTTGTAATTTTTATTCGGAGTTGTTGTAAATAATTTAGTCTTGCAATTTGCTGAAAGCAATTGTATTATTATAAAAAAAATTGGAGAACATATGAGTAGTCAAAAAAATAATAACCACAATCCCAAGAACGAGAATAAAAGCAACTTCTTTGCTAATCCTAAGCATAGAAGTTATATATACACAGGCGGAATTTTATTAGTTATTTTAATTTTGTTTATTATAAACAATTCAGATGGCAGTCCTAAGGAAGGTCCCTTGCCCCCAAACTATGTTGAAGCATCCGGGAAAATGTTAACTTTATCCGACTATAGCGGCAAAGTGGTTATTTTAGATTTCTGGGCGACTTGGTGCCCGCCATGCCGTAAAGGTATTCCTGATTTAATTGAACTTAAGAAAAGATATAAAGATAAAATAAAAATTATCGGTCTTTCTGTCGATGAAATGACTCGAAATACTAAAAGCAAAGTTGTTCCGTTTATGAAAGAATATGGGATAAATTATCCAATTGTATATGCGGATATGAAAGTTGTACAAAGTTACGGCGGAATTAATTCCATCCCAACTTCATTTATAATTGATACAAAGGGAAATATTGTTCAAAAACATGTTGGTCTTGTACCAAAAGAAACTTTAGAGCAGGAAATAAACAAAGCTCTTAAAGGTGGAAAATTTAAGTATTCTGTGAAAGCGCCGGATTTTTCACTTCCGCTTGCCGAATAATTTAAAAATTAAAAATTAATTAATAATAAATTTAAAATGCCGGATAAGATTTTAGTATAAATCTATTCGGCATTTTTTTGGAATAGAATTAAACAATAGAATGATTTTATAAAATCTGCAATAAGTCAGTATTTGTTTTATCTTAAAATTATTAACGGTTCTTTTACATTTCCAAGTTTAGCGTAATTTAATAATTTCAATTTCAGCATTTGTGTAATTTCCGCACCTTTAGTAATTAAGACAAAACCATTTTTATCAACAATATTTTCAGCAACAACAACTCCGGGTTCTAATTCTTCTATTGTAGAAGAGACCAAATTCAGACCGTCATAAATTCCGGCAATAACAGCGTCCAAAGCAATTAGTACGTTGGGATCATATAATTGGGAATTATTTTTCATTTTGTCGAAGGCATCTTCAAAAGAATAGCCTGATGTTACAAATGTATCGAAGTCGTTTAGAACTTTAAGAATTCTTGAAATCATTGGTATTGATTCTTCCTTTAATTCCCCTGGATTGTTTTCGCCGTTAAAGTTATCAAATTGATGATAAATTGCTTCCGCAACATTTTCTAAGCGCGGAATATTTTCTAATAAAGACTTACCTACATACGGATGAGAATTATAAAGCTCTTCCTTCTGTTCGTCTAAAGTTTCACCGGCATATTTTTTCTCTAAAACTTCAGGAGGAATTATCACACAGCCTATTTGAGAAAGCAGAGTAGAAATTTCCAAATCCAAAGTATTTGAAATATTTAGTAATTTAGCAATTTTAAGCGCGAACCTCTGAAACCTGGATGTTCTGCTGAATGCAGTGGGGTTTACCGATGAAAGGATGTCTACCATTACTTTAATAGTGCCTTTTAATGTTTTTTCTAAGAGTTCTTTCTCGGCTATTATTAACTTGTACTGTTTTATTCCGTCGTTTAATGAAGCAAGGAGCTTTTCAGTTGAACAGGGTTTTGTTAGTAATCTAAAAATATTACCTTGGTTTACGGCATCCATGGTTGTTTCTAAATCTGCAAAACCTGTGAGCATCATTTTTACTGTGTCGGGAGAAATATCTTTAACCTTCGAAAGAAATTGGTTGCCGTTCATTTCCGGCATTTTAAAGTCGGAAACAACAACTGCAAAGGGTCCGCTTTCTTTAATAACATTTAATCCCTCTCTTCCACTGCCGGCCGTAAAGACTTTAAAAAATGTCCGCAAATTTCTTTTATATCCTGAAAGAATATTTTGTTCATCATCGACCAGTAAAATTTTTGTTTCTATCATAGTTTATCCAGTTTAATTATTTAACATCTGCTTTGTTTTTAAAACTTCTCTAATTATATCTTCGGTAATATCGTCGGTTGCTATTGTTCCCTCATTAGCAATTTCGTTTGCTGTTTTTATTATTAAAGCCGGAGAAGGGTTGGCTAAGTCAAAAGCAAAATCATTATTATGATGAAGCGCTACGGCTTCAACAATGGAATCCGGTAAGCCCCAAATACCAAGAAGGTAAGCCCCTAACTCGGTGTGGTCTGCGTGCAATAATTTTTTTTCTGCTTCATGAAAAGGTATTTGCTCACTTTCCATAATTTCCAAAACATTTTTGAAGTAGTCATCAAATTCATCAATTAAAATTAACTTTCCAATATCATGTAACAAACCGGCAAGAAATGCATCATCCTTAATTGCTTTTGGATATCCTTCAAGGACACAAATTTTTCTTACTATTTCAGCGACCTTGTTGCTATGATTCCAAATTTGTGTATAAAATTTTGTGTTGGGATTATTTGTGTCCAGAAGTCTGAAAAGATTAATTGTTAATACAAGATTTTTAATAATATTAATTCCTAAATAATTTACGGCTCTATTAATATCTGTAATTCTTACCGGCAAACCAAAGAAAGCAGAATTAGAAAGTTGAATTACTTTCGCTGTTATTACCGGATCTTTTGATATAATATTATCTATGTTGGAAAGTGAAATGTTGGCGGAAGACATTTCTTTTTCAAGCCTGAGATAAATATCGGGTAAACTGGGAAGCTTCTCAATTTTGTTTACCAACTTAATCAAACTCTCGTTTTTAAGATATTTCCTAAACCCGAAAGCTTTTTCAATAGTAGATTTTATTTTTTCGGGACTTGTGGGTTTGCATAATGATTGGTGAGCATAACGCGATGACTGAATACTCATTTCCTCTTCGGAATAACCCGATAGTGTAATTCGAATTATTTCCGGATTTTTTTTTTGAATTTCATATAGCAGCTGAGCTCCCGACATTCCGGGCATACGCAGATCGGTTACAATTACATCAATTGATTCTTTACTTATTATTTCAAGAGCTTCTTGACCGCTTAATGCATAAAATAAATTCCATTCTTTTTTAAAAGAATGCAGCATTCTTCTTAAACCGTTAACTACATTTGGATCGTCGTCTACAAATAAAATGTTTGCTTTCATATTTTAACCCCCTGGCGTTTTGTGATTGCCATTAATTGGTAGTGAAATATTAAATGTTGTCCCTTTTCCCACCTTTGAGTCAACAAAAATTTTACCACCATGTTTTTGTACAATTATATCATAAGCAATTGCTAAACCCTGTCCGGTTCCTTTTCCGACTTCCTTCGTCGTAAAGAACGGATCAAATATTTTAGAAATAACATGTTCGGGAATACCGTTCCCGTTATCTGAGATTTTTATTTCTACCGATTCACCCATTTTTCGTGTTGTTATTATAATTAACCCCTTTCCCCCGGTGTCTTGAAATTTATCTTCAATTGCATGCGAAGCATTTACAATCATGTTTACGATCACTTGATTAAATTCATTTGGCAAGCAGACAATAGCGGGAAGGTTTTTGTCAAAATCGGTTTTGAGTTCTGCGGCATATTTCCAAGTATTTTTTGAAATTGTAATTGTGCTTTCAATTAACTTATGGAGATCTGTCCTTATTTTTTCTTTCGGACCTTCATGCGCGAATTCCCTCATTGCCCCCACTATTTTAGCGATTCGCTGAATCCCGTCTGCCGATTGATCAATAGCGCTGGGAATTTCTTCTAATAAGAAATCTAAATCTGCTTTTTCTGCAAGTTCTTTTAATTTAACTGTATTTATTGTTTCTGCATTTGTTGTTTGCTGTAAAGTAAGTATTGGTTTCAAATCATTAAATGCATTTCTAAGGAAAGATAAATTATCGTTTATGAATTGAGAAGGTGTATTGATTTCATGAGCTATACCGGCTGCCAAAGTACCAACGGCTTCCATTTTTTGCGAGTGTCGTATTTGGGTTTCCATTTGTTTATGCGCTGTCAGATCTCTTAATATACCTTGCGTACCTTTTTTACCTTTGTAATCCATAAAGGTTACGGAAATTTCTACTTCCTTTTCATTACCATTCTTTGTTATAAGTGTAAATTCATAATTATCAGATTTTTTGTTTTGCCTTATTAACTCTTTCTGTCTTTCTAAAATTAAGTTTCTATCCTTTGGTGCAACGAAATCCGTTAATTTAAAATCTTCCGAAAAAACGTCTTCATAATCAATTCCCAGTAATTCTAAAAATTTATTATTTACAAGTTCAAATTTATTATCTGCGATTAAATATACTGCTTCATTTAATCTGTCTAACAAAGTTCTATATTTTGATTCGGATTCTTGCAGAATCTCCATCAATTGATTTTGCTCGGTTATATCTTCTAAAACACCTTCATAGTAAACAAAATTGTTATTAATGTCTTTTATTGTCCAAACACTTTCGCGCGTGTCAATTACGGAATTATCTTGTCTTTTCCATTTATCTTCAAACCCGTAAACTTTTTCTTCATTTTTAAGAATATGTAATAATCTTTTCCTTTTCGTTAAATCGGCAAATAAATCTTCAGTTTTTTGAGTAAGAATATCTTCCGAACTATTATAACCAAGAATATTTACCAATGCAGGGTTTGCAATCAAAATCTCTCCGTTTTCATCTAATCGGTAATATCCTATAGTAGCAAATTTTATTAAATCGTTAAAGCGTTTTTCTTTGTCTTTTAATCTGTTTTCGTATTTTTTACGATCTGAAATATCTCTAATAATACCTGTTGCATTCCATGTATTACCGGATTTAACCTTTGAAATTGCCAATTCAATAGGAATCTCAGTCCCATCTTTTTTCAAAGCAGATAGTTCAAGTGTTTTACTTAAAATATTACCTTTACCTATCCTGAAAAACTTTTTCATTCCTTTATAAGCAACATCTTTATATTTTCCAGGAACAATTAAAGCATGAATATCTTTTCCGATCGCTTCTTCTTGAGAATAACCGAATATTCTGTGAGCAGCTTCATTCCAAACAGTTATTTTCCCTTTTTCATTAATTCCGAGTATTGCATCCGTTGCCGTCTGTGTTATTGTACGGAATCTTTCTTCGCTTTGCTTTATTTTCTCTTCCCACTCTTTTCTCTCCGTTATATCTCTTGTAATGCCGAAAATACCGTTTATATTTCCATCCTTATCTTTCATCGGTATTTTGGTCGATTCAATCCAGCGCTTAATACCGTCTCGATATAACTTTAATTTTTCCTTCTTACTGATATTACCTGTTTTTAAAAGCTGGAGATTTTCTCTTTCAGATTGTCGGGCGGTTTTTTTATCAAAGAAATCATAATCCGTTTTTCCTACGGCTTCTGATGGATCGTTCAATCCTACTCTTTGAGCGCTTGTTTTGTTTATTTTTAAGAAGCGCCCTTTTTTATCTTTGAAATAAATTGATTCAGGAATATTATCCATAAAGAGCTGGAAAAGATATTGTTCTTTATTTAACTTTTCCTCATTTAGCTTTCGTTCAATAATTGAACCTATTTGATTTGCTACCGTAACTATAAAATTTTTGTCTTCTTCACTGTAAATAAATTCGTTTTTATAAGATTGTATTACTAAAACTCCTGCAGATTTTGAAGATACAGAGAATGGAACTCCAATCCATGAAGCCGGCGGAGTGCCTATTATATTTACTTCGTTTTCATCAATCAATTTATTGTAGATTTTATCATTCAAGATGAGAGGTTTACCTGTTTTCAATACGAATTCGGTAAATCCTTTCTTTTTTGCTCTTGGTTTTGGCGGCGCATCAAATTCGTCTACAAAGTATGGGAAAGAAATTAACTCGTTCTTTGAATCGTAAAGAGCTACATAACAATTTTCTGCAGGTACAACTTCATTTATTTTATGATGAATTACTTTTAACAATTCATCTAACTGTTTTGAAGAT
>BDSW01000083.1 GCA_002898175.1 bacterium BMS3Abin04 | reverse complement strand
CGATCTAGGATTAAGTCCGTAAGCAGTAAGGAAATCGCCCAAAACCATTGTAACGCCTCCTACAGCCAGAGCATACGGTAACTGAGTACGTACATGATCAATATGATTGCATTGTGACGCCATAGAGCTTAGAATAGTTGTATCTGCTATCGGCGAACAATGATCGCCCCAAACCGATCCGGCTAAAACCGAACTAATTACACCGTGAATAATTATTGTTGTATCGACCGGTGACAAGCCGGAAATTTTTGAGACTTCCGAAGCGAGAGGGATAACAATGGGCATAACAATAGCCATAGTTCCCCAGCTTGTACCGGTCGCAAAACTTATACCACCGCAAATAATAAAGACCAGTACCGGTAACAATCTAGGATTAATAGAATCACTTAATATTGAAATTATGTAATCTGCTGTTTTTAAGTCAACCGTTACTTTGCTAATTCCCCATGCAAAGACTAATATTATTACTGCAAACAGCATAGATTGTACACCTTTGTGCCAAGCTTCCACCGATTCGTGTAAGTTTAATATTTTTTGCGATACGGTCATAATTATCGCAACAATTGCAGCTCCAAAACTTCCCCACAGCAAGGACTTAAAAGAATCCGAATGGCTGATTAGATTTTGAAGTGAGTAGTCGGTAATTCCTTTTGCTGCCAAACTTAAATATCCTGTATAAAACAAACCTGCAATTGTACCGAATAAAATTACTAGAATCGGTACGACACCATTAATCCATTTCGCATGCTTTTTACTTGGCAATCTTTCATTATCATTTATCAAACTCATTACTTCAGCTCCGTCACCGGCTAATTTTCCGGTTGTCCTTGCTCTTTTTTCCGCTCTAAACATTGGTCCAAAATCCCGCTGCAAATAAGAAGTAAGAAAAACAAAAAATATTGCGGCAATCGGATAGAAGCGGTACGGTATAGTTTTAATAAAAACGTCATAAGCATTTTCCGTTGAACCAATGGCTTTCAATCCTTCGTTTATCAGTCCAAGTTCGTAACCTATCCAAGTACTAATAATAACAATACTCGCAACGGGAGCAGCAGTTGAATCAACTATGTAAGAAAGCTTCTCACGAGAAATTTTTAACTTATCGGTAATCGGTCGCATCATATTGCCAATAATCAATGAGTTTGCGTAATCGTCAAAGAAAATAACAACTCCCATTAACCAACTGGCAATCATTCCCGACTTGGCAGTTTTTGCTAACTTTGTAATCTCATTCGCCAATCCTGCCGTTCCGCCGTTTCGGGAAATTATTCCTACCACTCCTCCAATCAAAAGCGTAAAGACAATTACATACATATGATCTGAATCAACTAAAACATTTAGAATTATTGTATCACCGAGTCGTAGTAAAGCTATAATTGGGTTAAAGTCATAAATAAATATTGCACCGACATAAATACCGGCGAGAAGAGAAACAAGAACTTGACGAATTATTAATGCCAATAAAATTGCAAGTAAAGGAGGAATAATACTGAGCCAACCCGGAAGCACTTTAATTTTATGTCTATAATCTCTTAGTATGTTAACCTGAACTTTATATGTCCCGGCTTTCGAAATTACTATTGAAGTATCAACCTGAGAATCATGTACAAATAATTTAATGTTTTGAACCCGTAGATTCTGAATTAAACTAATCCAAATACTATCGATCGATTCATCAATACCGGTAATTTTAACATGGGTTTTGATTCCACTTAAAGAAAAAGTAGGCAATTCAACTTTTTGAGCTGAGCTAAGAGAAGATAGAAATAATAATATGAAGATAATTTTTTTTATCAATATTAGTATTGTTTGTTCGGTTGAAAAGTTAAGAACAAATATAAAGTTGAAAAATTAAAATTGAAAGAGGAATATTATTAAAAAATTGAGAGTGGATAATTGAAAATTTTCAATCCTAGTCCTGACGGATAGAGAATTGGACAATAACTTTCAATCATGTTTAGAGTAAAAGCATGATAAAGATTATGAACTCTTAATCCTACTCTTGCTCATACTCATAATTTGATTGCAGAATAGTGAGTAAAGATTAAGATTAGGATTAAGATTAAGATTAGGATTAAGATTAAAAAAAATAAAATGCCGAGGAACTAACTACACAAATCGTATGCTTACCGCTGCTTCCTTCCGGACCTGACGGAGTTGGGCACCGATCTGTTAATTAGCACTCGGCAAAAAAATTTGGGTCTCAAATATAAAAAGATTTTCCCAAAAATAAACTTTATTTTATGTCCAGCATCTCACTAACATTTTTGAATACGGTTTTAACGGAGATACCTTTTTCTTCTCCGAAACTACATTCCTTCGGGTCACCAGGACAAAAATTGGAGCAGTAGTTTTCCGGTGGTAATATAACTTTCTGTTTATTTCCTACCGGTTTCCAAAGTTTAGGAGAGCATGCGGTTAAAGGGCAAAACAACGAAACCGTTTTAACTTTTAACGCTGCAGCAATATGCATCGGTCCCGTACTTGCTGAAACCAATAAGTCTAAAGCCGCAATGTTTATTATTGTATCTCTTAGTTCATTCCCTTCGTTGATTAACTTAATATTCTGTCTTAGCTTAATTTCGTTCGGCACATGATAATCGGTATTAACAACTTTTATTTCTTCTTCATTATCTAAAACACTTATCAAAGATTCATATACTCCCGGTTTCCAATTAGGAGCTGAATTCCCGCTGGTAGAATGAACTCCAACTAAATATCTCTTTCCGCCCAGCAAATTATTTCTAATTTCTCTCACTCTTACTTGTTCATCTTTATTCAAATGAATTTCAACATCGAAGTTATTGGTTTCTATACCAATTGCTCTCGCTAAATCCATTGAGTAATCAGCTTCGTGACGTAACGGAATGTATTTCTGCCTGCTAATTCCTTTTGCACCGGTGATAAATTGGAAAAACTTATAGCCAACACCAATACGTTTTCTTATTCCCGCAAAGAATAATATATAATTTATTTTTTCATCCGGTAGTAACATAAGTGCATGAGTAAATTTATAAGAACGAATTTCTTTTACTTTACTCCAAAAGTAATTTTTTGATTCGACTGGAAAATCATCAACAAGTAAAATTTTATTGACGTAAGGATTATGTTGGTATATGGCTTCGGTATATTTTTTTACAAGAACTGCAATAAAACTATCCGGAAATTGCTTTTTTATTTCGCGAGGCAAAGGTGTTGAAAGTACAACATCGCCAATTCGGTCCGGTCTTACTATAAGTATTCTTTTCTGCTTCATGATATTAGAGAAGTAAGTTTTTAACTTTACTAAATTCAACTTCCCAGTTTAATTCTTTAGCTGCTATTTTACAATTCTCTTTATATTTTTGCAGAAGATCTTTTTGAATAATCATTTTAGTTAATACTTTGCTTAGTTCATTTGCAGTATCATTTAGTAATACTTCACCAACCTCATATTTATTTACAATCTCTTCCATTTGAGGAAGTTCCGTAACCAAGACCGGTATTTGAGCTATGATATATTCAAATAATTTATTGGGCAGTGCATAATAGTAACTAAGACTAATGTTTTCTATCAATGCTAATCCAATATCTGCGCCTGCAGTATAGTTTATGAGGTTTTCGTGCTTAATAGCACCCAAGAAATGAGTTCTGTTCTGAACATTTAATTTTTTAGCTTTTTCCTCATATTTATTTCTGTAAACTCCTTCACCTAAAATAACAAAGTCTACATCAGGCAATTGTACAAGTGCCTTTAAGGTTAACGATATTCCTCTTCCTTCAAGCAGAACACCTTGGTATAAAATAATTTTCCTATTTTCAGGTAAGTTGAATAGCTTCCTATAGTTAATAATATTTGCCGGTTTTTTATAAGAAGGTAAATTCCTTAAAACCAGCGTATTAGTAATATTATAAATTTTCTCCAAATAAGTCGCATCCATTTCACCTGTAGTTAAAACATAAGCCGGTTTTTTTATAAAAATTTTTTCTACAATACTAATAAGCCATTGAGCTTTTTTCTTCTTCCTTAACCCTCCAATATGAGAATACAATTCCCTACTATTGTAATATAACCTGGCTTTGCGAAGTTTTGAAAATAAGTAAGTAATGGGTAAAACGTATATATCTTCGGCAAAATAATAATCGGCATGTATTTTTGTAAGCTTAGAAAATAAAATTTTGACAAAATTAAAATAGAATATCAAAGAAAATTTTTGTTTATCAAGTTTAAATATGGATACGCCGTTTTTAATGCTCTCAAAGTTTTCACTTTGCCAATCAAATCCAATTACTTTAACATTTATCCCTTCATTACGCAAAGACCTTGAAAGATTTACCAACCTGGAATCAAGATTTGGATTACCGAGGAATGTTATACAAGCAGTCTTAGATTGTGGCATGATTATTCTTTTTCTTAAAAACGATATTGTAGCGTATTACGCATAATTGATTTTGCATCAAACTTTTCTTTAAAATCTATCAAACTCATACTCGGTGTCATAGGATTCTCTGCCGAAGTATCTTGCGAAACACCAATATCTACATAACTATACCCGTTTTCCGTTGCATCTTTTACAACCTCGTACATTACCCGTTGAATCGGTTTATATTGTACATAATCATACAGCAGCATATTGTAAAAACATAAAGCCACATTTTTATTCGGATAGAACATTAAAGAACCGGCGATTGGTTTACCTTTGAAATAGACCATAAAGAGCTTAAGCCGGTCGGGCATTAATTCCTTTAGTTTAATTAAATCCTCATATGAATGAGTCGGTTTAACATTATGCCTTGCTTTATTATTTAATAAAATAGGATAGAATTCGTCGTATCGCTCATTTACTTCAACGCGAATATTTGCATCCTTAAAAGTTTTTCTAATATTACGGCGTATTGTAGGAGAAAATCTTGAAATAATATCTCTATCTTTTTCCAGTTTTATTGCACTGGATATATAATGCAGTTGATAATTAAACCCTTGCCACAGCATTGCAAAATCGAGATTGTGATTCGGATACGTTTCGTAAATCATCGGTGCGGAAGTTAGAATAAATTCCTTAATTCCGTTTTTCTTTCCCCAGCCCAATAAAGTTTCAACTATCTCCATCGCTTTTTTAAATTTTATATCTTTTACTACAACGGAACCGTAACTTGCTCCGATCGGAGATTCATAGATACCATCATTCAATAAACTTCCCGGAAGTAATGCGGCAATTTTTCCTTTCTCAAGAAAAATAAGATGATTAAATTCAAATTTTCCCGGTTCGTGATAATTGAAAAACTTCTGCATGTGAAACATAGTTCCATTACTGGAACTTAAAACAAACTCATCCCACTTTTCTTTCCATTCTTCCGTATACGCTACAATTTCCATACAACTAATTATTGCTATTAAAAATCAATGACCCAAATTACAAAATATTAGCAAGGATATTTTGCAAAAAAATAAATATTTAATTGTAAAACTGCCAATTTTGTATAAATTTTTACCCACCCCATCTTTTCATAACTTGTTTTTCAGTATAATAACAATAACATAAAAAAAATGTAATACTTTATCTACTACTTTAATTGTAGGATTTTATGCATTAGAAATCTTTCTATATATAATTCTTACAATTTTAATTAAAATACTCCGGTAGCTTTTATTTTTAATTGATTAAAAAACTTATTGACTTTTTTGTTTTTAACTTGTATAATTGTATTAGTACATAAAAAGATAATACCATCCTGTATTTAATTATTAATATAGGATTAAATAAATATCTATTAACCTAATAGGAGGTATTATGAAAAAACTAAATGTATCCCCCCCGGAAAAATAATTTTCTTTTCTTTAATTCTTAGTTTTATACTACTAATGTTTCTCAGTTTTCAGGGTTGCCAGGAGGCAACTGCGCCGGAAATAAGTGAAACTTTTCACCCAATTTCTTCATTTCAAATAAAGGCAAAACTTACACCAAAAGAAAAAGAAGAATGGACTCTAACCCTAAAAAATATTGCGAAAGGTTTAGCAATACTTTTCAAAGATGAAAGCAATAGAAAGTTACTCGAAACATCAATTAAAACGTCAGATAAAAAGGAACAAATACTTGAAGCTTCTGAATTTTTAAACAAAATTAAAACGATAGAATTAAAAGGACTCAAAAAGAATATATCTTTTAGAGAAGCCATTACTGAGGTTCTACCGCAGAATATTAAAGAGAGCATTAATAACAAGATTAAAAATCTCAAATTCGGTTTGATAGATATATATTTTCCTATAAAAGAATGGAGATCCAATTGGAAAAGTAACAATAACCTGCAAGTTGCAGCTGTTGGGTGGAATGAACAGTTAAAGAAAAAAGAGGTTTATGCATATACTTTAGATGGGAATGAATCTCTTTTACCTCTCAATGTAAAACCAAATATAACCACTTTAGTAGTTTATCCTAGTGAAAAACAAGGAAATTATAAACCCACTAAGAATAATATCTACAAAATGTTATCTAAATCAAATTCAATTGCTTCAACAAACAACGAAAGTGGAGGTGGAAGTTATTTGACTTACAGGGTAAATAAGGTTAGAGTTAATAAAAGTTATGACGGCTGGCCTGGAAGTACAATGGAAATCTATATAAGGTATAGGTATAAACTTAAGTATTCTTCAGGAAGTTGGAGCGACTGGCATGATACCGGTACTGTTGATGTAGATGAAGGCCAAACTACAGATTTTTATCAAGTTCTAATTATTAACTCATGTTACGCGAAGAAATGAAAAAAGAGAGTAAAAAGATTAAATTAGGGAGGATAAAAAGAGAGGATAAAGATGAACAGAAGACTTTTGGAACTATACACAGATTATCTACTTAGTTCGTTTTCCTACACAACAGCAACGGGCTTATCGATATTATCAGAGGGAAAAATAAGTCATGATAAAGTGACAAGATTTTTAAGTTCAGAAGATTTCACACCGACGAAACTATGGAAATTGGTAAAACCGACAGTGCGAGAAATAGAAAGTGAAGATGGCGTAATTATAATAGATGATACGATAGAGGAAAAGCCAAGCACGGATGAGAATGAGATAGTCAATTGGCATTACGATCATAGTAAAGGGAGAAGCGTCAAAGGTATAAATATTATAACAACACTCTATTATAGTCACGGCCTAAGAGTACCGGTAAGCTACGATATAGTAAGGAAGACAAAAACTGTATATGATGCGAAGAAGGGTAAAGAAAAGAGAATAAGTGAAAAGACAAAAAACGAGCAATATCGGGAAATGGTAAAATCCTGCATAAAGAACA
Source organism: bacterium BMS3Abin04 (assembly GCA_002898175.1). GTDB lineage: Bacteria > Bacteroidota > Ignavibacteria > Ignavibacteriales > Melioribacteraceae > BMS3ABIN04. The sequence goes on along the minus strand of BDSW01000083.1, from coordinate 3,679 downwards.
ATATCGAATTCAAATATGTGTTAAACGATGTTTGGTATGCCTCAAGCGAGAATATGAAGTTGGTAAAAAAAGAACTTAAAAAAGAATTTATAATGCCGTTAAAACAAAACAGAAAAATATCTCTAAGCAAGAAAGATAAACTCAATGGGAATTATGTTACAGTCAGAGATCTGGAACTCAAAGATAACACGACCTATAGAATCTACTTAGAAGGAATAGATTTTCCTTTAGAATTGGTTAAGCAAGTCTTCACAAACGGAGATGGTTCTCAAGGTGTTCTTTATTTGGTAAGCAGTGATCTAACATTAACATATGAGCAAATTACAGTAATCTATCAAAAACGATGGAAAGTTGAAGAATATCACAAATCATTAAAGCAGCATGCTTCTTTATGCAAGTCGCCAACTAAAAAAGTAAGGACGCAAAGTAATCATGTTTTTTCATCAATATATGCTTTTTTTAGATTAGAATATTTGAGTATAAAGTCAAATTTGAATCCGACTTTTCTAAAAACAAAACTTTATATCTCTGCCAATCGTGCAGCTTTTAATGAGTTAACAAATTTGAAGGCTTGCTTCAAGATGAACTTTTGAAACCGAAATACAAATATTATTTTGCGTAACGTCAGTTACTAAAATACGGTGAGCCAGGCTCGATCATAAAACCTGACTCCGGTATTTTTTTATAAAATATTTTTCAACGATTCATAATTTGCTGTTATTGTTTTATTCAAGTCAGAATAAGAATGCGCTGTAGAAACAAAAAGCGCTTCAAACTGAGCCGGCGCCAAATAGATCCCTTTATTAAGCATTTCGTGGAAATATTTACCGTATAAATTTGTGTCGGACTTAACGGCAGTATTAAAATTGTTAACTTTTACTTCTGTGAAAAACATACACATCATTGACCCAACTCGGTTCATTGCGAAATTTTTTCCAAGTTTCTGCATATTATTTTTAAAGCCTTGTTCTAAGTAAGCAGATTTTTTTTCTAAGTCATCATAAATTTCCGGATGTTCTTTAATATGATTTAAAGCTGCTAATCCTGCGGACATAGCCAAAGGGTTTCCGCTCAGTGTCCCAGCTTGATAAATAGGTCCCTTTGGCGCTACTTGTTCCATTATTTCCTGCTTTCCGCCGAAAGCGCCGACAGGCAATCCGCCGCCTATTATTTTACCGAATGTTGATAAATCCGGAGAAACACCAAAAATTTCTTGTGCCCCGCCTTTAGCAACTCTAAATCCGCTCATTACTTCATCGAATATTAGAACTATTTTCTCTTCGCTACAAATTGCTCTAAGCTCCTTAAGAAAATTATCGTTAGCTTTTATTACTCCCATATTCCCGGCAACGGGTTCAATTATTACAGCAGCAATTTCATTTTTATTTTTAGTTATTAAGTTTTTAACAGATTCGATATTATTATATTCGGCTAACAAAGTATCTTTTGCATTCCCTTCTGTTACTCCAGGAGAAGTTGGTACACCTAATGTTAAAGCCCCTGAACCGGCTTTTATTAAAAAATAATCGGCATGTCCATGATAGCATCCTTCAAATTTTACAAACTTTTCTTTCCCGGTATATCCTCTAGCGGTACGTATTGCGCTCATAGTTGCTTCCGTTCCGCTGTTTACCATTCTAACCATCTCAACAGAAGGAACAAGTTCCGTTATTAATTTCGCCATCTTAGTTTCAAGTTCTGTGGGAGCGCCGAAACTTGTACCGTTTTCAATGCTTGCTAATAAAGCGTTTTTAATAAAAGATGGATTGTGTCCAAACAGATGCGGACCCCAACTACCGATATAATCAATATATTCATTCCCATCAACGTCATACATTTTAGATCCGCCGCCTCTTTCCATAAAAATAGGTGTATTACCTACTGATTGAAAAGCTCTAACCGGGGAATTAACTCCGCCGGGAATGTATTTATTAGCTTCCTCAAATAATTTTTTACTCTTTGAGATTTCCATTTTTAACCCTTCTCTCAATTATAGAAATATTTTGGACTTCAATAATAAGTCTAATTATAAAATTTTTGCAACAGTTGCTATGAAATATAGGCATACTTACTTTATTTGCGAATTAAATTTAACACCAAACCATCTTGAAAAAAAAATATCTTGGAGGAAATATTTTTTATCTTCAAAGGTAATTAGTTCTTTTGCTATTAGCGATTTAATCCCTCTCTGAACAGAACTTGGAGAATTTAATTTATACTTTAAAATAAAATCATTGGAAGTGATTTTTATTACTTCACCTTCCAATGCTATGGCTTTTAATAACTCCCATTGAAAACTACTTAATAAATTTCTGTAGCTTAGATATAACGGTTCGTTTTCTTCTAAGATCAAACTACATTGATGTTTAGCGAAATCCAAAGTGATCTTGTTTGCAGCTGAGGAAAATAATTTATTACATACATATTGTACATAATATGTATGATCTTTTGTCCATTCTAATATGAAGTCTATTGCTTCCGGTTCTATATTTATTTTATTTGACTGAAATTTCTTATGAATAAATTTCTTGTATTCAGCTTTATCAATTTTTCCTAATTGCATTAATTCGGAACTTTGGTAAAATGGTCTGTTGTACTCACCAAACATAGATAACAAAAGGTGTTTTTGACTACCGGAAAAGATGAATGTAGAATTATTTGATTTTTGGATGTGCATTCTTAGAAGCGCCTCCATTTTTTTGTTTGGATAATTAAGAACTTGCTGAAACTCATCTATTACGATTACATTACTTTTTTTGCTTTTTGCCAACAGAGCAAAAATCGTATTAAGTGAACTATGAGTTTCGTCCTCAGAATTAAAATTAAAATTAATCGAGGGAGCTCCGGTCAAAGGATCATAAGTTATAGAGGGCTTAATAAACTTAAATACCTTACCAACTCTATCAAAGATACTTTTTGACTTATCAGTAAGTCCCACGAATACTCCCTGTGCAAATTCGTTTACGAATTGATTAAGATTTTTAGTTGCAAAAATATCTATATAAATTAAGTTAAACTCTTTTTCTTTTGCAAGAATATAAAATACATGATGCAATAATCCTGTCTTCCCTAACCGTCTTTGCGAGAAAAGAGTTAAGTTGCGATTATTTCTAATCGCAGAAACAATTCTTTTAGTTTCCATCTTCCTATTACAGAAATAAGAAGGTGATCTATAACCGGATATTAAAAATGGATTTCTCATATTAAATAATTACGCATAATGCATAACGCAATATGCGTAATATTTTTTAATTAAGCAAAAAATACTGTTCAAATCTCTGTTTGCGAAAGACATAAGAGTGAAAAAATATTAAATAAATAGTTGCAGTTCAATAATGATGCATATTGAGTTCATTAAGTATACATATTCATTAAACTAACAATTTTGCAACATCCTTTGCAAAGTAAGTTAAAATCATATCTGCACCGGCGCGCTTAATGCCAATGAGTGATTCTATCATTACGCGTTCTTCATCAATCCAGTCCAATTGTCCGGCAGCTTTTATCATTGAATATTCACCGCTAACCTGATATGCTGCTAAAGGTTTGTTGAATTTTTCTTTTACTCGGCGGATAATATCCATATATGGACCGGCAGGTTTAACCATAATAATATCTGCACCTTCATCAATGTCCGAAGCGACTTCTCTTATGGCTTCACCCGCATTTGCAATATCCA
>BDSW01000082.1 GCA_002898175.1 bacterium BMS3Abin04 | reverse complement strand
GTACTAATCTAGACGGTACTTTGGCTGATGCGAAGGACAATAACGTATTCAATAATTTTGAGCTTTATCAAAATTACCCCAATCCCTTTAATCCTACTACTACGGTAAGATTTTTCATGAAGGAAGAGGGAAATGTTAAATTAGAAGTATATAACATGCTTGGTGAAAAATTACTTGACTTGCTTGATGAAAGAATGTCGGAAGGAAACCACGAAGTATTGGTCGATGCCGGTAATTTAGCCAGCGGTATTTATATTTACCGGCTCAATGTTAATAATGCTTTTGCCAAGGCTAAAAGAATGACTTTGTTGAAATAAGGCCTATAACAGCCCTCTATAGAAGGTCAACAATTTATAGAAGTCCCGCAATTACTGGATGAAATTCATTTTTAGTTGAAATAAAATAAACAATTATCAGGAACTTTATTTGTTTAGAAATACTATTGAGAGAGAATTAGATTTTAAACAAGTGGCTTAAGGCTATGGAAAGCTCTTTGATCTCAGCTAAGTTTGACTTTTTACCGATTTTCTAATAAAAGTTTACTTTAGACGATTATAATAAACAATACTTTATATTGTCGAAAATTCATTTAATTTAAAGTCTTTATCAATAAGATCTCTTAACATTTAAAAGTATATACCGATAATATTTTTAGCCTATTTAGTTCAAAAATTATCCGGGCATGAAAATAATTATTCCAAAATTAATAAAGGAAATTAAAGTGGCACTTCTTGAATGGTCTGAGAAATTAAGCGTAAAAGTAGAAGAAATCGACTCCCAGCATAAAAAGTTAATAAAGATTATTAACAATTTAAATGACGCATGGAAAAACGATTTCAAATTTGAAGAATTTAAAAATGTTTTTCTCGATTTGATTGACTACACAGAATATCACTTCAGGTCGGAAGAAAAGTATATGGAAAAATACAACTATCCTAAGCTTGAAATTCATAGAAAACAGCATAGAGCTTTTGTAGATAGATTAATGAAGCTTAAAGAGAAATGTTCATACAATAAAAAAGAAGCGTATACCGATTTACTAAGTTTTTTATCCAATTGGATTGTGGTTCATATTATGAATAGCGACCGAGAATATGTTCCGTATATATCGGAAGCAAGCAAGGAAAAGATGGAAGCCTGATTTTTAGCGGTATTGTTACTCTTACCGGTTTTGATGGACGTCCTATGTCTTAATACAACCGGGAAGACTCTTTTTCCAATTATTCCCACAGTATTTTGTTTGATAATTTATAAAGTGTTTCATTAGGATTGAGTAAATCATCTAAGCTTCGAAACATCGCTATTTGTAAGCTATGGGGATTGTTTCTTTTCACCTTCTTGGATCCTTTCTGTTATTATTTTGCAAGCTTTTTGAACCAAGTTATTTAAATCTTGCAATTCTTTTAAGCCTTTTTCATGATAGACTAATGTAAAAATTTGATTAAATCATTATTAAAATACTCAACTTATATTTGTTATAACTATTATTGTTAAATACTTAATCCAATTTAATTGCGCCATTAAGATGAAAGATTTTTAATTAGTATGATAATTTATGTAAATTCCGAATGAACCCAAAATTTTCAATAGAATACAGATGCTCGCTGAAAGATTATAATCGATACTGTTTTTTTACAAAATTTGTATTTAATTGAAATTTCACGTCTTATCTGTTTAAAAGCTATATTTCAATTATATTTTAATAGTGCATTTTTAATTTGCTTGGAGAAGCATGAAACTCGGTTTAGTGGGGACAGGTTTAATGGGGAAGCCGATGGCAATTTCCCTCCTTGCAAAGGGATTTAAACTAACAGTTTTTAATCGTACAAAATCTAAGTTGGAAGGTTTAGAAAAAAAAGGTGCGGTTATTGCCAATTCCTCGAGAGAGTTGATTAAACTTACTGATGTAGTTGTTATTATGCTTTCAAATTACACGATAATTAAAGAAGTTCTTTTGGATAATGGAAATAACTATTCCGGTAAAACCATTATTCAAATGAGTACAATTGCGCCGGATGAAAGTTTGGAACTAAAGAAAAAAATTGAGAATATGGACGGGAAATATTTTGAAGCACCGGTATTGGGAAGTATTCCGCAAATTAAAGAAGGTGAGTTAATTATTCTTGTCGGCAGTACTACAAACCAATTTAAACAATTTCATAAGCTGTTAGAAGTCTGGGCCAGTAAAATTATTTATGTCGGTGAAGTTGGAAAAGCAGCGGCGTTAAAACTTGCACTTAATCAATTAATAATAAGCGAAACAACTGCTTTTGCAATGAGCTTGGGATATGTTCGTAAAACCGGCGTTGATGTTAATATCTTTATGGATATTTTAAGAAGCAGCGCTTTATATGCGCCCACTTTCGATAAAAAATTAGAAAGATATCTTAAACGGGATTTCAGCAATCCTAATTTCCCGGTAAAGCATTTGCTGAAGGATTTGAATATAATTTCTAAAAACTTTGGTAAAGAAGAAATAAACAATCAAATTTTGGAAGCCACGAAACCGATTTTACAAAAAGCAATAGAGGAAGGGCTCTCTGACGAAGACTATTCCGCGTTATATAACATCATTCATCCGAAGGAATAGTTGCGATTATTAAAATTTGCAGTATAAAATTAAATAACTCCTCTTTATATCATCAAATTCTGTGTACAGCGATTGTAATCCCAAATCCAAGATTCTCAATTGTCCATTCTCAATTCTTCTCGAACTATAAATTTTATTATATTATAAAGTTATATTTTTTTTATTTGATGAAGTGAAAAAGGAAGAATTTTATCAAATAGGAAACTTTTTAAAACAAGTCATTGTAGAAAAACAATTAGTTTCTTTAAATTAAGTAAAGGAGCCGTTTTGGAAATTACAGAATTAAACGAAAAAATCAAGCAGGAAAGTGACTTTGTAGATATCCTCTTTAACGAAATCGGTAAAGTAATTATCGGTCAAAAAGAGATGGTTGAAAGACTGATTATCGGACTTCTTGCAAATGGTCATGTATTGCTTGAAGGTGTACCCGGTCTGGCAAAAACACTTGCAATCAAATCACTTTCCTCTTCTATGAAAGCTAAGTTTCAAAGAATTCAATTTACTCCAGATTTACTACCTGCCGATTTAATTGGAACAATGATTTATAATCAGAAAGAAGGAAATTTTTCAATTAAAAAAGGACCGATTTTTTCAAATTTTATTCTAGCTGATGAAATAAACCGTGCACCGGCTAAAGTACAAAGCGCACTATTGGAAGCAATGCAGGAGCGCCAGGTAACTATCGGTCCTTCAACATTTAAGCTCGATGAACCCTTTCTTGTTCTTGCTACTCAAAACCCGATTGAGCAGGAAGGAACTTATCCTCTGCCGGAAGCACAAATCGATAGATTCATGCTAAAAGTAAAGATTACCTATCCTTCAAGAGAAGAAGAATTAAAAATAATGCACAAAAATGTCGGCGGAATGTTCCCGACTATTAATCCTGTGATTTCACAGAAACAAATTATAAGTGCCCGGAAACTTGCCCGTAATATTTATGTCGATGAAAAAATTGAGCAATATATTTTAGATATTGTAATGGCAACAAGAAAGCCAAGTGAATTTGGGTTAAGTGATTTATCCGATTTAATTAGTTACGGCGCTTCACCCAGAGCAACAATAAATTTAGCTCTTGGTGCCAGAGCGATGGCTTTTATCAAAAGACGCGGCTATGTTATCCCGGAAGATGTAAGATCAATTTGCATGGACGTTTTAAGACATAGAGTTGCCGTGACTTATGAAGCCGAAGCGGAAGAAATAAATTCAGAAAAAATTATTGAGAACATTCTTAATAAAATTGAAGTGCCGTAGTAGATAGAACAAGAATAAGTAGATAGAGCAAGAATAAGAGTAAAAGTAAGATTTTAAAAAGTTATGCTGACAAAAGAATTATTAAAACAAGTTAGACAAATAGAAATTAAAACTCGCGGAGTGGTTAATGAAGTTTTTTCCGGTGAATACCAATCGGTGTTCAAAGGAAGAGGAATGGAGTTTTCAGAAGTGCGCGAATACCAAATCGGTGATGATATTAGAAGTATTGACTGGAATGTAACCGCAAGGTTTGGGCATCCGTATATTAAAATATTCGAAGAAGAGCGCGAGTTAACCGTCATCTTATTGGTTGATATGAGCGGCTCAATGGTTTTCGGCAGCGTCGATAAAACAAAACAAAGAATAGCTGCAGAATTAACTGCTATTCTTGCCTTTTCCGCAATGAAAAACAACGATAAAGTCGGACTCATTTTATTTACAGAATCGATTGAAAAATTTGTTCCGCCGAGAAAAGGCAGAAGTCATGTTTTAAGGATTATTAGAGAAGTCTTATCTTTTGCACCTCAAGGGAATAAAACTAACTTAAAAGGTGCGCTTGAATATTTTAATCATACTATAAAGAAAAAAAGTATAGCATTTTTAATTTCCGACTATTTTGATAGCGGCTACGAAAAGATATTAAGAATTGCAGGCAAAAAACATGACTTAATAGGAATAGTTTTACGAGATCCACGAGAAACGGAATTGTTAGAAGCCGGTCTAATAAAATTGAGAGATGCGGAAACAGGTGAAGTAAGATATGTTGATACTAGCAGTAAAATTGTACAAGAAAACTTCTCCAGACATTTGAGTGAATTCGAAGAAAAACGCAGATCGGTTTTTATATCCAGCCGGTTAGATACAATACGTATTAGTACAGGTGAATCTTATATTAAACCTTTGGCAGAGTTCTTTCATTTGCGCGAGAAACGATGGTAAGAAAGATATTTTTATATGTATTCGTTTTTATAAGTATTAGTCTTAATATCCTAGCTCAATCATTAACCGTACAGGCAGAAACCGATACTACGGATTATCTTGTTGGAGACTATATTCATTACGAACTAATTTTAACCTACGGCAGTAACTATAGGGTAAAGGTCCC
>BDSW01000081.1 GCA_002898175.1 bacterium BMS3Abin04 | reverse complement strand
TACTTACAAACGTAAGGTTAGCCCGGGCTTTTATAACGGCATTCTGTACAAAGGATCTTAATGACCTGCAAATTAAAAGCTGGGACGAGTATAATTGAAGTTAGGAGTTAGGAATAATAAACAAAAACATCATTGAACATTTGTAATAATTTAGATGCCCGACTTTTCCAAAAAGTTGGGCATCTTCTCTTTGTCGCCCGGTTTTAGGTCTTTGTTTAACCCAATTAACATTACATGATACCCGCTCGGTTTATCGACTGCCGGATCAAAACTTATAGATACAAATTGTACGCCGGAAACATTTCGAAATCAATATCTTTTATTAACTAAAGTGGAAAAGTTTACATAATTTTATAAAAAGAAAATACAAAAACACAAATGAATCTAAAAAAAATAATCTGTCTTTTATTTTTCCTTATAATTACAGCGGCATCATTAAACGCTAAGCAGACCGGTAAAACTTTAATTGTTGGGACGAAAATTGCCGAACCGTTTGTTATAAAAAATTCCGATGGAACATGGTCTGGAATTTCTATTGATCTATGGAAAAGAATTGCCGACTCATTAGGATACAAATACAAAATTAAAGAATACGATTTGGCGGGACTAATAAATGCAGTAAAAAATAGAAAAATTGATATTGCGGTTTCTCCGTTAACCATTACTTCCGAACGTGAAAGAATTCTGGATTTTACACATCCTTATTTTATTACCGGACTAAGCATCGCAACACAAGTTAAAGAAAAGACAGGTTTGGTAAGGGTATTAAACAGATTAATTTCATTCGACTTTCTGAAAATTATTTTCGGATTGTTTTTATTATTATTTATTGTAGGGTTTGTTACATGGATTTTTGAAAGGGAGAAAAACAAAGAGCATTTTGGCGACGGAAAATCAAAAGGATTGGGATCAAGTTTTTGGTGGGCGGCAGTAACATTAACTACTGTAGGGTACGGAGATAAAACTCCTAAAACAACCGGTGGAAGATTAATAGCAATAATTTGGATGCTGGCGGGATTAATTATCATTTCAAGTTTTACTGCCGCAATTACATCGGCGCTAACAGTTACTCAGCTTGAAACTCAAATTCAAGACATAAATGATCTTTATAAAGTCAGAGTTGCAACGGTAAAATCGTCGAGCGGGAATTTTCTAAATAGCAGAAGAATAAATTACACGGAATATAAAAGTGTGCAGGAAGCTTTAAAAAATCTGGCGGAAAATAAAGTTGATGCGGTTGTTTACGATGCGCCTATTTTAAAATATCTTATAAAGAAAGACGGATATTCTTCCGAACTTAGAGTTTTACCGTTAACCTTGGATCCGTTATTCTACGGGTTTGCACTGCCTGCCGGAAGTAAATTAAGGGAACCGCTTAATAGAATAATTCTCAAAGAAATAAATTTTACCGAATGGAAGAAAGTGCTTTCGGAATATTTAGGAAACTAATTACCAATTAACCACTTATTTGGATATATGAAAAAAGGCGAATTACTGGAACTTACAATTGAATCGTATGCTTTTGAAGGAAAAGGAATTTCAAAAATTCAGAAAGATGAAAATTCAGACAAACCTTATGTAATATTTGTTAATGGTGCATATCCCGGCGAAAGAGTGAACGCACGTTTGACCAAAGTAAAAAAATCGTTTGCCGAAGCTAAAACAGAGGAAATCATAATTTCCTCGGCAGAACGGGTTGCGCCGAAGTGTAAGTACTTCGGAACTTGTGGAGGCTGTAAACAACAAGACCTTGTATATTCTTATCAAATAAAATACAAGCAAGAACAAGTAGAAGATATTTTCAGAAGATTAGGCGGATTTGAGAATTACACCTCCGAGCCAATTCTGCCTTCGGACAAAATATTCTTTTACCGGAACAAAATGGAATTTTCATTTGCAGAAAAGCGTTGGCTTACAAAAGAAGAAATTAGTTCCAGCGAGGAAATTTACAGCTACTTTGCACTAGGTTTGCATATTCCTAAAATGTTTAATAAAGTTTTGGATATTGAGGAATGTTTTCTGCAGTCGGATGAGAGTAACCAAATACTAAACCTTACAAGGAAATTTTTTAAGGAAAGAAAGGAAACTATTTATTCAACCAAAACACATTCGGGGTATTTGCGTAATTTAGTTATTAAACAATCTCATCACACAAATGACTTGATGGTTAATTTAGTCACTTTGGAAGATAATGAACGTTTGTTCACCGAATACACAAAGCTGTTAATTAACGAAATTCCTTCGATTACGACTATAATTAATAACATTAATAAGAAAAAAGCTCAAGTTGCAATAGGCGATTACGAAAAAGTTTATTACGGCAGCGGGTTTATTTATGACGAAATAGGAGAATATAAATTTAGAATAAGTGCTAATTCGTTCTTCCAGACCAACACTTTACAAGCGGCAAGTCTTTACAACGTTGCGGTTGATTTTGCTCAATTTTCTCATAACGATATCGTTTACGATCTTTATTCGGGTGCGGGAACAATTGCAATTTATATTTCGAAATTTGTAAAAGAGGTCCATGGATTTGAATCGGTTGAGCCGGCAATTGCCGATGCTATAACAAATGCCGAATTAAACGGAGTTGGAAATTTCAAACCATATTTAGCTGATTTAAACAAATCTTTTTTACCAATTGTTGAAAAAAGCAAAATCCCAAATCCGACACTTATCATTGCGGATCCGCCGAGAAGCGGAATGAACCCCAAAACGGTAAAAGATATCTTCCGGCTTTCACCGGAAAAAATTGTTTACGTAAGCTGCAATCCTGCAACACAAGTTAGAGACATAAAACTACTAAGCGAAGGCGGTTATAAACTTCAAAAAATTAAACCGGTCGATATGTTTCCCCACACTTTTCACATCGAGAATGTTGCACTTTTAACAAAATAAGATTGTTGAAAGATTAGCTTTTCTAATCTGGAATTATTAAAAAAAAATAAATATACTTCCTATTACATTTTAAATTTTAATTTGATAGGAATAATATATTGACTAAAATAATATTGAAAATAAGTTTTATTATTTTAATTCTTTCTGCAACAACATTTGCACAGCAGAAACCGAAACTCAATCGTTCACAATATAATGCTAAATTAGATAGTTTGCTTCAACTTAAAGAAAAGCTTACAGCCCAAAAGACAGAGATTAACAAATCTATAGACAGTTTGAATGAAAAATCTTCTAAATTAGATGTGGATTTGCGGAAAGCTCTTAAAACCTTTTACGCTAAAAGATACGGAAGAAAAGTTGGTAACCGTATTATTAATAAGCAGATTTGGAAAGGAATGACCGAAAATATGCTGAAAGATAGTTGGGGTAAGCCTGATAGAATTAATAAAAATATTGAGAAATGGGGAAGGTTTACTCAATGGCTTTACGGAAAAATAGAGTTTTTCTTTAGAGACGGTAAACTTACAGGTTGGGAAGAGAAAAAATAGAATTACATGGCTGCCATGTTTGTACGCTGGTAATATTGATTAAAAATAATATCCAGCGGGTAATTGGGCAACAATAACCGCCGGGCAGCAATGATTTAAAATTATTTCTTTGTTAAAATACTAATGATCCGTTTGGTGGTTTCTTTATTAGTTTTGTTTTTATTTGCAATTAGTACTAATTCACGTAAAATTATTTCTTCTATTTCACAAGATTGCAGAGTTCCGTCTTTAATAAACGGAGCAACATTTGTATCAAGCGCAATGGTTAATCCTTTGCCGTGGGAGAGCTGAAACAAAACTTCATATTCATTGGGAATGATATAGTTTGGAATTATATTAGGTCTTTTTTTGTTAAAAATATTAAGCCAGTAAAGTTTTATAAATCCGGCAGCTGAGTCGTGAGCATACCACTTATACTTGTTTAACCACTTCTCAGCTTGTACAGTATTAACAGCATATAAATTTTCAAATTCCTTAAAATTGATATCCGTTGTTCCCACTAAAACAATTTTTTGTTTGTATAGCGGAAAACAAAGCAAATCAAATCTATTAATGCAATCGGGTACAATTGCATATAACAAAGTTCCGTTTTCTACGTCTTTAATCAGTTGCTGCTTTTGTCCGAATTTAATATGTACATATTCACTAATTTTCATAATTTGCCGGCATAATACTGTTTTGTATAAATGCTCGGAAATTCCAATTGTTATTATTGTTCTTATTTTAGAATCATCTTGAGTAATTAATTTTTCAACTCCCTCTAATTCCTCAATTGAACCTGCAATACGTGTATTTAGAATACGACCTTCATCGGTTTCAATTACACCCTTCGACTTTCTAATAAATAACTTCTGTCCGATATGAGCTTCGAGAGTAGAAATTTGCTGACTAACAGTTGGTTGACTTATCCTTAAAAGCTCAGCCGCTTTACTAAGTGATTTTGTTTTATAGACTGTTCTAAAGGTTCTCAACCATTCGAGATTTATCATGTTATTGATTTTTTAATATCACAGGTTAATATTTACTATGAAATATAATAACACTTTTTACCTAAATTAGCAACGAGTTAAATAATAATATTTTTTTAATCATGGAGGTAAAATGTCACAAACAAAAATAAACCCGGGAGGAAAAACAGTATTTATTAGCGGTTCCAACAGGGGAATAGGTAAAGCCATTGCTGTAGAATTACTTGAACAAGGAGCTGAAAAAGTCTATGCCGGAGCAAGAGACCCCAGCTCTTTGGATGAACTAAAAGAAAAATATGGAGAAAAATTAGTTCCTGTGCAGTTGGATGTAACTGACGACAATTCTATTAACGCAGCTGCATCTCAAGTAAGAGATATTGATATTTTAGTAAACAATGCAGGAGTATTTGCAGCAGGAGGAATATTTTCAGAGCAAGCTTTAAGCAGTCTTGAAACAAATCTCAACGTAAATTTATGGGGAATCGTAAAACTCACCAACTCCGTTCTTGAACAATTAAGGCAACCGAAAGAAACGGCAATTATTAATATATCTTCCGTTACCGGTTTAGCCAATATGCCGATGGCGGCAACTTACTCGGTAAGCAAGGCTGCCGTTCATAGTTTAACTCAAGGAATAAGAGGAGAATTAGCTAACGACAACGTATTAGTAATGGGAGTTTATCCCGGTCCGATTGATACGGATATGGCAAAAGATTTGCAGATGGAAAAAGACTCGCCTGAGAATGTTGCAAAAAATATTGTTCAAAGTTTAATTGAAGGGAGAGAGTATGTTTTCCCCGATGTTATGTCCGGTCAAGTTGGTGCACTTTATGCGGCAAATCCGAAAAGCGTCGAAGATAATTTCGGCAAATATGTATAATACCTGCATTGGCACAGCAGTTCAAATTCAAAAGGACTGCTGTGTTTAAAAAACAAAATATTGTAATCTCCTTCCGGTTTAATTAAAAATTTAAATGTCACCCTATTAATTTATCTTTTTAATTATTTTACTGTCTTCCATAATTTTCCATTGTTGAATAAATAACATCAACTAATCCGTTTTTATATTTATCCGTCTTTAACTCCCAGAACATTATACCGGCCAGATTTTTCTTAACTGCATATTCGGTTTTTAAGCTAATGGAAGCGGAATCATCAAAGGTGGCAAAGAGTTTTTCTTTAGAGCTGTACGTGTAAGGAGCTTGTGCCGTATTGTCCCAATAATACTTAAATCCTCTTTCTTTTGTAAATGTATTTGTAAAATCTTTATAATTAACTGCCGTCTTAAACTTACCCGACTGATACAAACCGTTGTTTATGTCCGGCACATTTTTCCAAACTCTTGCGTAAAATGCAGCTCCTATAACCGTCTTATTTCGTTCAACTCCAATGGAATCAAGCATTCTTATTGCATTATCGACCGATTCCTTTTGATGTTCTGTAGAATAAAGCGGCGTGTGGTGACCTGTAACTCTACTATAACCGTTAACTAAATCGTAAGTCATTACATTTACTCTATCTACTAAAGGCATTACTTTCTTCCATTCGACGGAATTTTTAATATAATCTGTAAACCCCCCGGCGGCAAAGCTAATTTCGAATTTATCTCCTAAAACCTTTCTTAACTCTTTTATAAGTGAGGTAAAATTATACTTATCATATTTTGAGTACATATGATTAGGATAACCTTCAATCGCAGGATATTCCCAATCAAGATCAATACCGTCTGCATTAAATTCCAATAGTATTTTTTTTACCGATCGGGCAAATTCATTTCGACCTTTATCAGTTGAAAATACAACCGGACAAGTTTCACAGCCTCCCCATCCACCAAGTGAAATTATAATTTTTAGATTCTTATGTTTTTTCTTTAATGCTGCTAATTGCGTTAGGGTTAAACTGTCGTTGGAATTATCGAAGCTAAGTTCATTCCCTTTCAAATGTAAAAAACTGAAGATAATGTGAGTGAGTTTATCAACGGGATATTTATTTATCGCATTACCGTTTCCGGTATAATACGCTATTACGGAAAAATCTTTTTTGTTCGAAGATTGCTTTGTTGTTGTGGTACAGGAAAAAACAGTGAGCAACAAAAATAAGACAATCAAAATTTTATTTGTCATTAGAAAATCCATGTTTATTCGAATAAAACTCTTTTTAGAATTTCTACTTTCATCTCAAAATTTCTCGTAACTTAAAATATACTATTTAACATTAATTTATAGTATCAATTCCGCAATTAAATTATAAACAATTTGATCAAGCCTTTGAAAAGGTTACAGCTTTTGCTTTGGTAATAAAATTTGTGAAAGAGTAACTACTATCCCGAATATCTTTTAATTCATTCATATTTATATTATAGAAGGTTAAGTTTATAAAATAGAATTAGATAGTGTATTGGAATCTTAATACAATATTAAATTAACATTTAAAGATGGTTCTCAGGATTGCTCGACCATTCATCAATAAAATGATTGTAGACTTTTACATCGTTATACCCAACGTTAAAAAAGCGGTCAGCCACTTTTTCCGTTTTTGTTTTGTCATATCCGTAAACTACAATTCTATGATGGTGTGACATCCCCTTTGAATTTACTATTTCAATCCAATCCATAAAGTTAGTCCATTTTGCAGGTAAAGACTTCGTCCCTTTTATATGCCCGCCGCGAGCTTCAGTCATAAGCTTCCAGCCATTATAGGCATCAATAGGTCTAACATCTATTATTTTAGTTTCCTTAT
This sequence comes from bacterium BMS3Abin04, assembly GCA_002898175.1. GTDB lineage: Bacteria > Bacteroidota > Ignavibacteria > Ignavibacteriales > Melioribacteraceae > BMS3ABIN04. The sequence goes on along the minus strand of BDSW01000081.1, from coordinate 7,501 downwards.
CATTAATAGCGGACAATAGTTCCGCTAACCGCACTTCTTTCATAATTCCCATTATTTTTATTTATCTAAATGTTTAATGATTTTAATACAAACAATAAATTTACTTTCGATTTTTTCTTGATTATAAAATTATCTTTAGTAGTTTGAAAAAACAAATATCTTATTTGAACGGAAAATTAATATCAAACAGTTACTCTACCATATTTACCGGACTGAAAGAAGCATCCAATAAATATATAAGTGAGCTGGAAATTGCAGCAAGAGGGACGGTAAGCGCCCACGACAATACAATGTTTCTAATCACACTTAGATCAGCTTCTTTTGTAACTGCTCCAATTCCAAAAATAGACCCGACCGAAACATGAGTAGTTGACACGGGTAAATGTATAATGGCTGTTGTAGCCAAAAGACCCGTAATTAAGCTTACCGTAAAACCTTGACCGCTATTCATCGGAGTAACTTTTTCACTCACAGTTACAGCAACTTTTTTTGCATTCAGCAATCCACCTATAACTACTGCAGCTGCTACGGCTAACATTCCCCATTTAATGTTCAATGCATCAATAACAATTAATAGCCCTACAATTTTGGGTGTGTCATTTAATCCTCTTGCAAGACTAACAATACCGGCACTTATGTAATGTACAAAATCCAGCGTTTTCTGAGCATTAAATCCAATAAAATTTCATTGATACCTTTCCACACACTCAGGTTCACTCATAAGCTTAACAGTACTTTGAGATTTTTCTTTAAGGATATTGCGAGCAGTTCCATTTGCGATCTCAAAAACATGTTTATATTCATTTCCAACACATATACTTCCAACACATGTACATGTTTCTTTGGTTACTCCGGCAGCAATGCGCAGCTTTCTAAAATAATGTACGCAGCTAAACTAATAATTGCAGCCATAAGCGGACTAACAATCAAAGGGTAACTTTAATTGATCCGGCATCTTATCGATTATTAAATTTTATATTTGTTTCTCTTGATTTGATGTTAATAATCTGCCAATACCTTCCTTATGTCCTTGTGGTTTTTCTTTGAGTCCTTTGAGACATGATTGCTTGAAGTTTTTGTGCCGAGTATTAACCGAATTCTTATTAACACATAACAGTACTGCTGCTTCTTTTTGAGTTTTCCCTTCAACCAAGCGTATCGCTCTTCGGCGTATCGCTTCTTTTGTTTCCTTACTTGCTCTACGTAAATCTATTTTTTCCATTGTGAAGTATGCAGATAATTAAATTAACCTCCCAATATAAATATGCCGAGTTAACAATTTTATTGAATTTAACTTCAATTCTGAATCTACGATCACTGAATTTTTCCTTAGCTGTATCAATTTTTTCAAAAAAAACGTATATTTAAGATTCACTTTTAAAAAAATATAAATAGTTTTTCTAAAATTAATAATTATTTACTGCCCTTATAGTTTTTGAGACTAATTAAATTTTCCCGGCTAGTCTCTAATTTAAATTAATAATCACAGAAGGTTACACAAAATGGTAATGGATGAAATAGTTTTATTCGCTTATATATTTTCTTTAACTGTTCTGCTTGTCTTTGCTAGTCATGGATTTATCATGCTTTACTATCATTGGAAATATGAAAAAAATTCTCCAAAATCAGATAAATCAAAAGTTCACGGACAGATAGTGACTATTCAACTTCCTATTTATAATGAATATTATGTTGTTGAAAGGTTAATTAATAAAATTTGCGAAATTGATTATCCAAAAGATAAAATGGAAATCCAAGTTCTTGACGATTCTACTGACGAAACATATGATTTAGTTGTTTCAATTGTAAAAGAAAAGAAAAAAGAAGGATTTGATATAAAACATATTCATAGGACAATCAGAACGGGTTTTAAAGCAGGTGCGTTGAAAAACGGTTTACAAAAGGCGAAGGGTGAGTTTATTGCAATTTTTGATGCCGATTTTGTACCCAAAAAAGATTTTCTTCAGAATACGCTAAAATATTTTATAAAACCAAATATCGGTATGGTTCAAACAAGATGGGAACATTTGAATGAAGATTATTCAATATTAACAAAAATACAAGCATTGGCTTTAAATGGACATTTTGTTATTGAACAACCTGTTAGAAATAAAGCAGGCTTTTTTATAAACTTTAACGGTACCGGCGGAGTTTGGAGGAAAGAATGTATTCTTGACGCAGGTAACTGGCATGCAGATACTATCACAGAGGATTTGGATTTAAGTTACCGGGCACAACTAAAAGGATGGAAGTTTGTATATCTGCGCGATATTACTACACCTGCAGAATTACCGGCAGAAATGAATGCTCTTAAAGCTCAGCAATTCCGTTGGACAAAAGGCGCTATTGAAACGGCAAAAAAATTATTACCGCAAGTATGGAAATCAAAACTTCCGCTGAGAGTTAAAATACAATCTACTTTTCATCTTACGAATAATTTGGTTTTCCCTTTTATTTTATTAGCGGGAATATTAAATGTGCCGCTTGTCTTTATTAAAAACAGCGGTCCTTACGATCCTTTCTTTAATTTTATGTCAATATTTGTTCTCGCTTTTATCAGCTCATTTCTATTTTACCTTTATGCACAGAGAGATGTTGATAGTAATTGGAGACGGAAGATGACGTTGTTTCCTTTATTTATGGCAGGCAGTATGGGGTTTGCAGTAAATAATTCCAGAGCGGTAATAGAGGGATTGTTGGACAGAAAAAGTGAATTTGTAAGAACACCGAAATTTAAAATTATTAATCGTTCGGATTCAACAAAGAATAATAAATATTTATCGACGCTAAAGATGGATCCTTCTGCATTCATTGAATTGATGATGGCTGTTTATTGTTTTATAGGAGTAGTCGCATCAATTTATTTTATGGAAATTGCCGCACTCCCGTTCCATTTAATGTTTTTCTTAGGATTCAGTTCAGTTGCAGCGCTATCTTTTAAACATGCTAAACTAAATAAGAATTCCGGCTAAAATGGATGCTTCTTCTAAAATTGTGAATACGGATAAGTTCGCATTGATTTATGAATTTAATAACGACTCTCCATTATTTGCTTATGTTGCGCAACGGGAGTTGGAAAGCGGAAATCCGGAACTCGCTATAGAAATTATTACAGATGGTATAAAAAAATATCCCGACTATCCTACTGCATATTTTATTTATGCGAATATCTTATATGCTCTAGGCAATATGTCTGAAGTAGAAGAAATAATTTCCAAAGGAGCTGAACTGTTAAATTCGGAAGAAACTTTTAACTTTTATATGGAGAGATTTCAAAGAGAAAATGTTTTGAATTCCGGGAAGCAGTCTCTCAATAAAAACAATGATAATTCTGCAGATGAAAAATCCGATTTAGAAAAATTGGCAAAAAAATTAGAAGCAGCTAAAATTGAAAGTAAAGAAGTTAGTCAGCAAATTATAGATGAGCATAGAAAATTGAGTTCTCAAACGCATAAAATTGTTTCAGAAACTCTTGCCGGTATTTATTTCGATCAAGGCAATTGGCAGGAAGCTATGGAAGTTTATACGGAGTTAATAAAACTGCGACCTCAGCGAGCGGAAATTTATCGCAACAAAATCCACATAATTGAAGATAAAATCGGTAAAAAAAAGAAGTGATTTATTAAACTTTCCCGCCGTATCGCACTTCACTTCTAATGAGCATTTAAATTATTATCGACTTATCTTTCCATTTATGACAAAAATAAACTTGCACAATTTAGAAAAAGAAAAGTTAAATCCTGCTTTTTATCAAAGAAACGTTTTGGTCGTTGCCAAAGAAATATTGGGTAAAGTATTCGTTAAAAAAGAAGATAATAAAATTCTAAGCGGTAAAATTGTGGAAGTTGAAGCTTATGAGGGAAAAACAGATCAAGCTTCTCATTCATTTAATGGTAAAACAAAAAGAAATGAAGTAATGTTTGAACCGGGTGGTTTGCTCTATGTTTATTTTACCTACGGAGTTCATTTTTGTGCAAATATTGTAACTGGCAAAAAAGATGAAGGGAATGCAGTATTACTGAGAGGGATTGAACCGTTAACAGGTATTGAAATTATGGCAGAACGCAGGTTTGGAAAAACCGGGTTATCTGACAGAGAAATTGTAAATTTAACTAATGGCCCGGGTAAAATTTGTCAAGCTTTTGCAATCGATCGGGAGGAAAACGGAGAAAGCTTAACCAACGGAAAAATTTATATTTTAAACAGACCGTTAATTAGTAAATCCAAAATAGTTGAAACAACAAGAATCGGCATAAAAAAATCAGCTGAACTGCCATGGAGATTTTATATTAAAGACAATAAATGCGTTTCCAGAAAATGAATAAAGATTTTCAAAATATTTTAATTGTAAGAACAGACAGGATTGGTGATGTTGTGTTATCACTCCCGTTAGCAACAATTATTAAGCACAAATATCCTAACGCTAACATTTCGTTTCTTCTTAAAAATTATACAAGAGATTTACTTTATAATCATCCGGCAGTGGATAAGGTCTTAATCCTTGAAGAAAAGAATGGGAAAGTGATTTTTTGGAAAAATATAAAGAAAATTAAAGCGGAAAATTTTGATACTTGTTTAATTCTTTATCCTACGTTTAAGATTTCGCTGATGTTATTTTTATCGAAAATCAAAAACAGAATTGGAACCGGATACAGATGGTATTCTATCTTTTTTAATAAAAAAATATACGAACATAGAAAATATGGCGAAAAGCACGAGCTTGAGTATAATCTTAATATGTTGGAAAAAATAGCTATTGACCCTGAAAAAGCAAGAGCAAATGTCTCTTTTGATATACAAATAGATAAAAATAGTAAACAAAAAGTTGAATCAATATTAAAGCGGGTATCTTATAAAGAATCTTCTCCAACTATAATTATTCACCCCGGAAGTGGCGGAAGCGCCATAGATCTGCCGATTTTGAAGATGAAATTGCTGACCGAGCGATTGGCACATGAATTGAATATTAATCTAATAATAACCGGTTCTAAAAATGAAATTAACATTTGTAATGAAATTTCGAATAGTAACAAAGAAGTTATTAATTTAACCGGGGAACTAAATTTAAGGGAACTAATAGCATTGATTGACAAAGCGGATATACTGGTTGCAAATTCAACCGGACCGATACACATTGCCGGTGCGTTGAACAAATTTGTAATAGGATTTTACCCGTTAATTCCTTCATGTTCACCAACGCGTTGGGCTCCCTTCACGAATAGGAAAAGAATTTTTACACCGGATTTAGATTGCAAAGGAAATTGCACAAGAGAAAAATGTGAAGCTTTAGACTGCATGAATTCTATTGATATAAATGATGTGTTTAATGAAATTGAAAAGATCTTAAAATCCAAAAATAATTTGGAGAACTAAATGCTCTTGAAAAACCTTAAATATATTTTATTCATTCTTTTTGTTGTCGGCAATGTAGCAGCACAAAAAAAAGAATTCCGTAAACTTGAAAACAAAGCTTTTAAAGTAGGGGAAAAACTTACTTTTGATGTAAAGTATGGATTTGTAACTGCAGGTGTTGCCGTGATGGAGATTCCGAAAATTAAAAAAATATCCCGTAGAAAAACTTACTATATCACATTTAAAGTTAATTCCGTCCCTGCATTCGATCCTTTTTATAAAGTGCGAGACAGGTACGTATCTTATTTAGATGTAGAAGGACTTTTCCCTTGGAGATTTGAACAGCATATAAGAGAAGGCGGTTATAAGCGGGATTTCTCGGCATTCTTTGATCAAAGAAGACATGTTGCAAAAACAAGTGAAGGGACTTATAAAATACCTCCGAATGTAAGCGATATAATTTCCGCATTCTATTTAGCCCGAACTTTTGATTATACGAAAATGAAACCCGGTGATAAGGTGCATCTGGAAAACTTTTATAAAGATAAAGTCTATCCGTTGGATGTTGTTTTCCGGGGAAGAGAAACAATAGATGTTGAAGCCGGTACGTTTAAGTGCATTATTGTTGAGCCCTTAGTTGTTGAAGGCGGATTATTTAAGAGTGAAGGGAATATCATAATTTGGCTTTCGGACGACGAGCTAAAAGTACCTATAAAAGTAAAATCAAAAGTTGTAATCGGTTCTATAGATGCGGAACTTTCTTCGTATAAAAATCTTGCCGGGGAATTTAAAGCTAAGGAGTGAATTACTTTCTCTCGAACTACTTTAACTTCTAATATCGGTAAATTCATTTTTGTAATTTTACCGATTGTGAGGAAACTGTTTCTTTTCCAGTTTATTGGTGTGATTTAGTAAAAGATAAAAGTATAGAACATTTTAAGAAGTTTGTTAATACAATTAACATTCATTGGAGTGGAGTTATTAACTACAGCAAGTCTAAAATCTCTTATAGTATTTTAGAAATCATTGTGCTAAAATCCAGCTGGCTAAAAGGAGGGCAAGAGGATTTAGAAATAATAACAACTTTATCAATATGATTTATTTTATTACAGGAAAACTAAAATATGATTACCCACTATATTCGACATAGAACCATTTTTTTAATGTTATGTCCCCACTGAATTTGTGCAACAAGTTGTTGCGCTTTTTATAGCTAATATTGGAGCTTGGTATTTGTTAGAGAAACTGAGGCAATAAGGAAAGATTTTTAGTGCGGAGAGAAAATTTCCCCAAGTATCCACAGCAAAACAAATAAACCGATAAAAATTGACAAAAATACGGAAATAGCTCGTTCTCTGTTTTTTAATGAGCTGATAAGTCCGGTAAAAAAAGCAGCTATACCGCAGAGTCCTGCTATAGATATTGGAATTGCCAGCAAAGGATTGCTGAAAAATGTTTCGCCGCCCCTTTGACCGGAAACAACCAAGAGAAAGAATAATATCATAAACAGAAAGAACGAAGCAATTAATCCGATAGACCACTTACCTAAATTAGTATTTGGTGAGAGATTGATTTTCATTTTTGTTTAACACCTCCGTCAAGTGAATGTAATTTAAATCGGAACATGAAGTACAATATTCTCGCATAAACTATATACAATGTTAGCCAAAATGTTTATTCTTTCATTGTCAATAAATTCATTAACCTTTCATTTATGTAATAATTTCCTGTGCCTAATTTTTGTTTTTTTAATAATCCGCCTTTTGCCAATTCATTTAAATATTTAGCCGCTGTTATTCTTGAAATGCCTAAATCTCTTTCTATAAATTCAATTTTAGTATAAGGATGTTTAAATAAATTATTTAGCAAATCCTGACTATAAAACTTATAATTATCGCGAAGCAAGTTTTTATATTCAAAAATCAATTCTCTTATTTTTGCTATCAGAACAATTGTTTCTTTTGAAATTTGTTCAATACCGTTAAGCATAAATAGCAATCGGTTTTCCCAATTATCGGTTTCTCTGACTTCATGTAAAAATTTATAATAATCTCCTTTATTTAAAATTTGGGACGAAGATACAAAGTTCCGCTTTAGCGGAATGTGTTTGAACGGTGAATATATGGCGCGTTTCAATGCGCTATTGCAT
>BDSW01000080.1 GCA_002898175.1 bacterium BMS3Abin04 | reverse complement strand
TAAAACCTTTATTGTAATCCATTTCTGATTTAAAATCTTTTGGCACAAAAAAGAAATAAGGTTTATTTAGTTTAAGTGTTTCCCATACAATAGAATTCAGTTCACTTGTATTAAGCTTTTCAAATTTTTCATTTCTTTTTCCGTAAAGCTCTGCAAATTTTACAATTCCCAGTTTGTTTTGGGCTGAATTTAAAACCTCCGGAGTTTTGGAAACCTCGGAGGTTTGGGTTTTCTTTACCAATATTGAAATTGCCACGCCTTGCTGAATATTAAAAACATTTTCGTCTTTGCTTCCGTCGGGCGCGGTTTCTTTCTTCTTTGCATTTCCGTGTAAATCCAAAATATAAATTTCGTCAAATGTTTCGAGCAGATGTTTACGCATTCGCCGGTGAATAATTCCGTCGAGAAAAGAATTGTTTGTAATCATTGCAACAATTCCGCTTCCGTTCTTTTCCATATAATGTTCGGCGTACCTAATAAATTTTATGTAATCGTCGGAAAGTGGTTGAATGTTCCTTTCATTCAAATCCTTTTTGTAAGCTTTTATTAAATCAGTGATCCATTTCCCTTTGTTAGAAGAACTTACACTGTACGGCGGATTACCGATAACCACCATAATAGGAGTTTCATTTTTTATTTGGTTTGCTTCTTTGGATTCTTCCGCAATACTTTCGGTAAAACCAAAACCGGTAAAAGGAAGGATTAATTCATCAGCTTCTTCTAAAGAATTAGTTAGATAAATTCCGAAACGTCTATTATTGAAATACTTAAATCCCTTGTTTTTAAGATTCATACTAATTTTAAGATGTGCAATCGTATAAGGTGCCATCATAAGTTCGAATCCATGAAGACGAGGTAACAGATCATGTAATACGTAAGATGGCCAAGTTCCTTTTTGTCCTGCATTCAAAAGTTTTTCATATATAAGTTCAATGATTGCATTAATAAAAGTTCCGGTTCCTACAGCGGGATCAAGTATTTGAACTTTGTGAGTTCCGTTTTCTAATTTTGTTGTATCAGCCAATCCGGAAGGAAGTTCGAATTCCTTTTTAAGTAAATAATCAACGGAACGGACAATAAACCTTACAACCGGCTGCGGCGTATAATAAGCTCCCATTTTCTTTCTGAGTTTGGCATCATACTCTCTTAAAAAGTCTTCGTAAAAATGAATTACAGGATCGGGACCTTTGTGAATATCTCCCCAAAGATCATCTTGAAAATATTGTTTCATCAATTCATGCACATTTGCATGAGAGAAAACTTCGCAAAGTTCATCTACAATAAACTCCAAACGTTTATCAAAGTCTACCCCGGTAATATGATCAAAAAAATGCCGCAGAAAAGGATTTGACTTTGGCACAAGATCGCGGGCTTCACGCCTGGAAAAGTCTTCAGGCGTTTCATCAAAATATCTTGCAACAAAAAGTCCGTAAACCAACGTTTGTGCATACATATCGGCAAATGTATCCGGTTTAAGATCGTGCACAAGCAATTTTTTAATTGTATTATAAATTTTATTTATCTCGGAATTTTTCTCGGAATCCAAAGAAAGAAAATGTAAAAGATTGTCTCTAATTCTTTGAGCTTTTCCACCCATAATTTTTGCTAGGTGAAGTCCGCTTTTAATCGGCTCTTTATAAGTTTGAGTAAAATCAATTAAAGATTTTGCCAAGTGTTCATAATTTTCGGGTTTGGGAATGATGGTTTTTGTTTTAATATCAAATCCGGCAATCTTGATCGGCTCTTCATAGCGTTCACCGTTTCTGTAAAAGCGGAATTCCACATAATCGGTTAACACAAGATTAGCATAACCGAAATACCTTGCCATTTGTTCGGACTTTTCAATTTTATCCAATGAAACGCCGATGTTTTTTGCTTCAATATAGAGAATAGGAATATCGCCTTTCATTACAATAAAATCCGGTTTATTTCCTTTTTTAGCTTTTGGATCGTGGTCAATTCTGCGCACGTTTATCGATTCGAAAATTCCTTTGAGAAGAATTTCAAAATCTGTCCGGTAACCCATTTCGCTTGTTTCGTCATGAGTGGATTTTTGAGAGATAGACCGGATATAATTGCTAAAGAGTTTTTGCATTCTTTAAGTTAACCACATGATGAGATTATTTCGTTAGTTACCTGTTAAGTAAATTACAACTTAAGTTATAAAAATACAAAAGATTGGAAAAGTAAATTTCCCGGATAAAATAATTGCTTGAATTTAACAAGGACAAGGGGATGGTTCATCTTTGAAAAAACATGCACAGTTTCTTCAGCATACCTGTTAATGATATGAATGAGAATGTTTACTCAATTATAAAGCAAATTTTAATTTATTTAAATTTATCATAAATCCTAAAACTATTCTTCTACCTATGGACTTATCTCTGCTATCATAGTTAGGCATATAACTTAGCCAGTAAACTTGATCGTTGTTATTTAACACAATGCTGGGTGAAAGTATGCCGGGAAAACCAATATTTATTTGCGCTGATAATATTGTTGATTCGGAAAATTCATAAGCGAAAATGGGAAAAGCCGTTAATGAGACATAAAACAGACCTATCTTGCTATCTATAAGATTTTCCCTATTTGCCGATTTTCTAAAATTGTAGTATCCGCCTAATTCTGCTCCAAATCCGGCTGAAAGTCCTATTCCAACTTTAAACTTATTAATCTTAAAATTTATATTAAACCCTAAATCCGTTCCAAGTCCAAACAAACTTTTGCCGCCGTTATATTTACCCAACCCTGCTACTTTATATATTCCGGAATAACCGAATAATTTTAAATTCGTATTTATATGATCTGCAGTATTGGCAATTATATAACTTCCTCTTAAAAGGTAAAGCGATTCATTCTTATAAGAACCTTTGGAAATTGTTAAATCGGCACTTACATATTTACTTCTGATAGAATCGGAATTGTTGGTTTCAAAAACCATTGGGGCAGCGCTTGATTCATAAACCGCAGGGAAATAAGTCCGCAAGCAGCCGGATGTAAAAACTGCGATTAAAATAATGCTTATTGAAATAAATTTATTTTTCATATTTTTTTGCGGAATTACAAAAAAGCGCACCGGTTTCCGGGCGTGTTTATGTAACGGTAATAAATTCAAATACTAAAATTAAATCCTAAAAATAAAGTGGAGTATGTACCTTCTGCACTAAAAAGTCCATATTCCCCGGCATTAAAATTACTATTTATTTTATATGAAAGAGTTATATTCAAAGACTTTGTTAAAGGATGCGAGAAACCGATACCTACCCCTAGTCCAAATAAATTTTTATTTACTTCCTTCTTGGAACTTCCATCAACGTAGTAAGATAGTACTTCTCCGGTTGTTGGATTAACTTCTCTAATATTATCATAACTATTAAAGCTAAAATGGGAATATCCAATTTCAAAATCCAGGAAAGACGTAAATACCTTATTCGTATGAAAGTTAATTTTAGTTCCAAAATATAAAGGAATTAATATATGACTATCCGAAGAATAAGAATGAAAATATTGTTGTTTCTGAACAATTGATAATTCTTCGATATAAACTACATTAAACTTATCCCAAGAAGAATAACCGGTATAGATATAAAAACTGACCTTTTGATTAAGTGAATAATTGTACTGAATAATAGCTGACAAACCCTTAGAAGAACTTCTTGGAAAAACAATACCGCCATTAAACTGAATAGAATGGACGTTTTGTGCAAAACTAATGCTTGATAAAAATAGACTGAAGACAATTGATACTAATATTGACTTATACATATTGACCTCTTGTTGTTAAAGACTTGATAGAAAGTATCAAATCATCCATAATACCCCAACATATTTACTAATGTATAACATTAAAAAGAACTCCCTCCTATTCACTTCCGGCTATTTGTAAAACACTAATGAATAAAGTAATTTACACCTACCATAACATTAAACATTTTGCTTTTTGTATCTCCGGAGTAAGAATTTGCAGGCTCATGATAATTTATAAAGCTATAATTAACACTAGCTTCAAATGCAAAATAATTAGTTACAAAGAAATCCGATCCGCCGCTAATTATAAAATTATCGGATGATACATCTTTAGATAAGACAGAATAATTGTAACCTAAACCTAAAAAAGGTTTTAAAGTTCTGTTGGCATCAAAATAATATCTTACGGTCGGTCCGAAACCATAACTTGTCCTAGAGACAATACCATCTGAAACATAACTAAAGTCTAATGATAAAGCGGTATAAAAGTTATTGTAGAAAAAATAACCCACATTCGGATTGAAAGTAAAAACGCTTCTTGTATATGAGCTATTATCATTAGAAATACTACTATAAGAAATACTCCCTGATATTGAATAGGTACCATTTCTAAGTAAAGACTGTGCGGAAATATTTACTGAGAAAAATAATAAAATAGAGAGAATAAATAACTTCTTCATAATAAACCTCGTTAATTTATTAGTTAATTGTCATGGTTCCTAACATTCCTTTAATCAAGCTCAAATCATTTTCAGTTGTAAAATTATCTTTGCCTTTATTCACATATTATAGTTCTTTACTTAAAAATAACAACGTGCCAAATCACTTCATTAATAGTTTGGTATAGGATGAAAATTATTATAATTATTATTACTTAAATTTCTTTTATTTGTTCCATCTGAATTCATTTCGAAAATTTGAAATACATCATTAACTTTTTTAACATAAATTATTTTTCTTCCATCTTGTGTGTAAATTGGGCTATCTGCCTCTTTACACGAAGTTAATTGTATTAGATTTGTTCCATCAATATCCATTGAAAATATATTTGAACTATTCTCGTCAAATCTTGAAAACAATAATTTTTTGCCGTCAGGAGATAAATTTAAAGGAGCATTTATATATTGTGAGTTGCCAATAGTTAATTGTTTATAATTACTACCATCGACGTTTATTGAAAATATTTCATTACCCCAACCTTTTCTCCACCCGGTAAAAAATATTTGTTTATTATCAAGAGAAAAAATATTGTGGTAATAAGATAATGTGTCGTCTGTTAACTGCCTTAAGTTCGAACCGTTTCTATCAATTATGAATATTTTACCTTTTGCCAAAAAAGTTTTATAACCTGTAAAACATATTTTTTCTCCATCATAAGAAAATTTTGGATAGACACCTTCAATTTTATATTTAGAAGTCAAATTGATTACAGTTGTTCCATTGATATTCTTAATAACAATATCATTTTGCGGGTGCTGGAAAACAAAAACAAAATATTGTCCATCCGGGGAAAGTGAAGCATCAAAATTTCGACCCAAAGTAGAAGTCACAATTCTTTTTTGTGTTCCGTTTATATTCATTGAAAGATAATATGATGCTTTCGGGCTTGAATTACTAAACAATATTTTCTTTGATACTGTTGATAATGCTGTCAACCAAAAATTTTTATTAGGAGAATTAGTTAAGTTAATTTGATCTTCACCATTGGAAGACATTGAAAAGACATCATGATTGATAATTGAAGTTAAAATGCTATCTTTGTTTCCATCTTTGTCGGAGGTATAGAATATTGTATTTGTTTTGATTTCTGGTTCAACAATATTTTCGTTGCAAGCCGAAATGGATATCAAAAGCAAAAAGAAAATAATGCCGTTGTTAATATATTCGTTGAAAATTATTTTTATTAAATTATTCAATGACATCTCTAGAATTGAAAATATCATTTACCTTAAACAATTTTACAGATTTTTCTTTGTACTTTTATAATGCTTAATTAAGGTTATGAAAATCATTACCTTTAATCAAGCCAATTTTTAAGTTGTATATTTTATATTTGTTTTCGTTAAATAAGTTATATTGTCCTTTTTATAATTTTAATATTACCTCACTTTCTAAGGGAAATTATTTTAATTCAATGAAAACCGGAAGTTTTAATAGAATACGAAGTGACTTTTACTGTGCCGAAGCTTAGATATACAAAATTACTTGAGCAAATAAATTTGATTATAATATTGCAGTAATATAAAGACGGTGATAATGTTAATATTTAACTATTAATTCTGAATACTTTCCTGTATTTCTTTCAATTGAGCTAACCTGGATTTTAATCTGTTTAGTTCATCTTCAATTTCATATTGCTGCTTCTTTTTATCTTCTAATGTTTTTTCAAGGATACTTTCCAAATTTTTTAATACAGAATCCAGTTTTTGGTTTAAATCGAATTTAAATTGGATAAATGATTCCTGCATTCTATAGTTGATATCGTATTTAATCCTACCGCAGTTGGAATTTATTTTATGTACAAAATTATTTACTAATTTTTCTAAAATAGTTTTTCTTATTACAGCCTTCGGCATTTTATGCCTGATTAACTTATTATTTAAACCGAGAGGGATGGCTTCCGCATTAAAATTATAATAGAAACTTGTATAAATATTTAAGTCGAATATATTAGTCAGGGCATCAAAATTCATATTCATAAGATCTGCCAGGCTATTCATCAGCTCTTTCACAAACGCATTAGATCCCTCTCCGTATTTTTGAAGAAGCTTTTTAAAACGGTCAATTATTTCACTTTCTAATTTCGTTTTAAGTTTGTCAAATTCATTTTTAATTGATTCGAAATATTTATTCTGGAAAGCATCAAGATCGGCGTTTTTTAATTCTTCCAATATTTCATTTTCGTTTTCTTTAATGTCTTTCTTTAGTTTTGTAATAATTTTATCACCAAGCTGATCGGATTGTTCCGAGACATATTCCTGCAGCTGCTTAATTCTACCGTTCATTAAAATATCAAATTCATCTTTGCTGTCTCTCATAATAGCCAGAGATTTTCTAAATTGATTCAATTTTTCATCCAGCAGCTCGGAAGGCATTTGGAGTGTTTTAAGTTTAAATTTTAATAACGACTCGGATTCGGCCAAAATATTCTGAACGCGTAGAAATGTTGTTTGTCTTAATATGGCGTCTTTTTGATCTGCTAAGATAGTAAAAATTCCTTTCTTTACATCTTCAATATTGCTCTTGTTAATTAGCTCTTGATCTTTTTTTTCATAACCTTTCAATGCCAGTCTACTGGAAGTAAGATATAATTTAATGTCCTGATCGCAAATTTCGTTAAGCACTTTTTCGTTATAATTCAAAAGTTCGTTCAATTCATCTGAATCAAGAAGATCAATTTTATTTAGGATGAAAATAACTTTAGGAACGGTCTGCCTTAAGGTCTTAAGAAAATCTACTTCCAACTGAGTAATTGGAATATCGGTAGAAAGAATAAATAACGCCGCATCAATTTTATTTACAAAATGAAGTGTTGTATCGGTATTATGCTCTAATGATGAACCGACACCGGGAGTATCTATAATTGTAACATGCTTCAGTAATTCATTTGAATGATAAATTACGACTTTATAAACTCCTTTTTTATTGTGCGGATTTTTCTCTTCGGCTATGAATTCTTTTACATCATTTAACAATGTAGTTTCTTTATGATTATCTTCAAAATAAATTTCCGCTTTATTTTCTTCACCGTATTCAATCAAAGTAATAATAGCAGTTAGCGGAACAACACCGGACGGGACAACGTTATCGTGTAGCAAAGCATTTATAAAAGATGATTTCCCCCTTTTGAAAAGTCCTAAAATGACGACATAAAATCTTTCCGAGCTTAATTTTTCATTAAGCTCTTCAATTTCACTTGATAAATTACGATTTATTAAACCATCTAATAAGCTTTTTACTTTCTCTAAATTGCTCAAAATGGAATTTGAGTTTAACATAATTATTATTCTCTATTCAGATTTAAAATGGATTCTCCCGCCTTCACCCTTGAATGCATTGGGTTTGTAATATCTTTAACATCTTCCGTATAAAGTACTGAAACAGAAATGTTTTTATTGAGTTCTGGAAATTTTAAATTTTCAGCTTCATGTGTTTCCTGCTCAAGATGTTTTTCAATATCGCTTCTGTTAAAAAATACTTCCCCGCAGATTCCGCACCTGAATTGGTGCCCGCTAAGTGTTTCTATAGAAAACGGCTTACCGTCTTTAATTCTGAATTTAACGGTTATTTTAATGTTAATACTATATTTAG
>BDSW01000079.1 GCA_002898175.1 bacterium BMS3Abin04 | reverse complement strand
GCTAAAGAAAAATCATCACATGAAAGAAAACCTATTCTACTACAGTTTGAACGGGATCAATGTTCGGGCTGCAAAAAATTGGAAACAATAACGTATTTAGATGAAAAAGTTGTTGAAGAATTACAGCAATGGTTTATACCTTTAAGATTGGATATACTTTCAAATAGAAAAATAAGATCTCAATTTTCCGCAATATGGACACCTTCTTTTTTTATTATGGATAGAAGAGAAAAATTATACTTTACTCACGACGGATATTTAAATATTGAAGACTTCCGAGTTTTTCTCAGAATTGCTTTTGTTCACTATTTGTTACCAAGGGGAAAATACAAAGACGCTATTGAAATAATTAACAAAAGTCTGGCTTTGTTTCCGAAAAACCCGAATAACTCAAAGTTATTATTTTTAAGAGGGAAAGCAGAATACTTAAACGGCTGGAACAAGGCGGCTTTCCGAAAAACAATGAGTGAGATTGTGGAGCAATATCCGGAAAGCCCAGAAGCGAGAACTTGGCCGTGGATGGATTGACAAGTCCTGCCATTATAATAATACATTTTTAATTTTTAGCAATCTAAGGATAATTTAATGCTCTATTTTGTTGTAACTTTAATAATACTTGCTGCTTCGTTTCTTTTTTCAATGTTGGGACTTGGAGGAGCGCTGGTTTATGTGCCTGTATTAAAATGGGCGGGATTTCCATTAAAGGAAGTTGCCATTCCATTAGCCCTGTTATTAAACGGTTTGACGACTCTTATTGCATTAATCGCATTTACAAAAAACAAACTCGTTGATTGGAAAGGCGGCGCGGCAATGACAATTACTGCATTTATCTTCGCTCCCATCGGTGCGATATCATCGGAGTATATTCCTGTAAAATCATTGCTGCTTTTATTTTCCGTTATGGTTCTTATTGCTGCTGTAAGAATGATGTTCATGTCGAAACAGCCTGAACCAAAGTCTATTATGAGTTTCAAAAAAAGAGCCATAATTGGTGCGCTGGTCGGAGGTTTTGCCGGATTTATTGCGGGCTTACTTGGTATTGGCGGTGGTTTTATTATGGCTCCGTTATTAATGTGGATGGGTTATACTACGAAAAGAGCTGCAGCCACTTCCGCATTTGCGGTAACGTTTTCATCTTTCTCAGGATTTTTAGGACATGTTTCTCAAGGCCATTTTAACTGGACGTTAACAATATTACTTACGGTTGCTGTTATTCTCGGGGCCACTCTCGGAAGCAATTTTATGGTAGCAAAGGCAAAATCCAGCAGAGTTAAACAAATTTTTGCTTTGGTACTCTTTGCCATTGCAATTAAAATAATTTTAGGAATTGTTTTATAAATTTCATCAAACTTTAAAAAACTATGATTGACGATAGTACAAATAAAATTCAAAATAGTAAAAAGATTTCAGCGCTAAGGAAAACATGGCAATCTTTTAGAGTTGTGCTTCCTATCATTGTTTCGGTTATACTAATTGTTTCTGTTTTTATAACGCTGTTTCCAAAGGAATATTACAGGGAATTCTTTTCAGGGAATTTTATTTTAGATTCGTTTAAGGGAGCTGTTTTGGGCAGTATATCAATAGGAAGTCCAATTGTTAGTTATGTAATAGGCGGTGGTCTTGTAAAAGACGGAGTTGGCGTTGTAGCGGTTGCTGCATTTATTGTATCTTGGGTAACCGTAGGGGTTATTCAACTTCCCGCAGAGTATTATTTTTTCGGAGTTCGATTTGCTGTTGTACGTAACGCTGCTTCTTTTATTGGAGCAATTTTAATTGGAATGCTCACATACTTTTTAATGTCATTATGAAAACTAACAAAAAAACAAGCAATCGCTCTTTTATGGTTATGTGCATATTATTAGCAATATATGCGTTGGTATATTTTTTTAATAAGAATATTTTTATGAAAATTTCAGACCAATTTTTGAAATTATTATTACAAATATTTCCTTTTCTGATAATTGTTTTTGTTTTGATGTTCTTAACTAACTTATGGTTAAAACCTGATATTATAAAGAAATATCTTGGTGAAAATTCCGGGGCAAAAGGAATGGCTCTCGCATCCCTTGCGGGAATTCTTTCGGTTGGTTCCGTTTATATGTGGTATCCGCTTATTAAAGATTTAAAAGTAAACGGAATGAGCAATAAGTTGATTTCGGTTTTTATTTATAACAGAGCTGTTAAACTTCATCTGTTACCATTAATGGTTTTGTACTTTGGAATTACTTTCACAATTATACTTACCGTATTAACAATAATTTTTTCATTTATTATAGGAGAAATTGTAGAGGTTTTTTCCTGAATAATTTTTTAAGATAGGAGATATTATGGCACATCATCATCACGACGAAAATATTACCGGCAGAAGATTGATAGTTACAATGCTGCTCAATTTTCTTATTACTATTGTTGAAATAATCGGCGGAATAATTTCCGGAAGTTTATCTTTAATTTCCGACGCACTGCATAATTTCAGCGATGGAATTGCGGTAATTATCAGCTACTTTGCATTAAAGCTTAAGGACAAACCTAATTCTTATAAACACACATTCGGTTTTAAACGTGCGGAAATACTTGCCGCATTAATTAATTCATCTGCTCTTTTAGCTATTTCATTTTACTTGTTTTACGAATCGTCCGTGCGCCTGCTAAATCCAACGGAAGTTCAAGGCGGACTTATGACGATTGTTGCTGCTGTCGGTTTGGTTGCGAATATTGCCGGAACTCTACTGTTAAAAAAGGGGGCATCTTCCAGCATAAATATAAAAGCGGCTTATTTGCATTTGCTTAGCGATGCGGTTTCTTCCGTTGCTGTAATTCTTGGCGGAATTGCCATTTATTATTTGAGCGTTTATTGGCTTGACCCGGTATTGACTATTTTAATTGCCGCTTATGTTCTAAAAGAAAGTTTCCATATTCTTACGGACGCACTTCACGTATTGATGGAGGGAACGCCGGAAGGTATTTCGCTCGATGATATTAAAAAGGCTGTAGAGAGTTTTGAGCATGTTGTAAATATTCATCATATACATGTTTGGTCGGTTGGAGAAAAAGATATTCACCTCGAAACTCACGTAAATATTGATAATATGATGACGGTAGATAGCGATGTGCTTAGGGAAAAGATAGAAAAAGAATTGCAAGATAAATTCGAAATTCATCACGCAATAATTCAATTTGAATGTGGTAAATGTCAAAACGACGGAATAATAAAGACTTAAAATTATTATATTTTGATTATAACTAAAAAAAACTAATCTTGAGAACTAATAAATACTGCAAAAGCAGGTAATTCGCATACAAATTCCTGAAATATAAAGCAAATTTACTAAACTATGCACAAGTATAACCATGAAAATTTTTTACATTTTATTTTAAATTATTGGTTCTATTTGATTTAATTTTGCCCCGAATTGCTAAGGGGATATATACATCAATCAAATTGGTTTTATTGTTTTCCCATTCTACAATAATAAACAGACCGGAAAGTTAATTTTATCGATTAGTGCCGTAATTTTAGAACTGCTTAAACCGGGACAAAGATTATTCTATTTACCAATTGATTCCAAACTATACAAAAGCAACAAAATTCACCACACTGCAATTAAATTTCTAAAACACAATTTATATTAGAAGTATGAGAAAAGTTACGAACAAGATTCTGATTGTACTTAACTTTTAATGAATTGTCTTAAATAAAGTGAATTGAATTTCAAAATGTGTATGAATTTGCATTATATTGCATAAAACAATCAATATATGAGATAAAAATGTATTTATCCACAAATTCTCCTTGACACTTTTACAAGATCTACCTTATATTTCGTTTATGAGTTTTTCAATGAATTATATTCCAATAAATATTCCGCAATTTAGTCCGCTAAATTTACGCAGCATTTCACTCCGCCCCTTTTAGGGGTAAAGCATACACATATTACTATAATTAATTATAAAATTTACAATAAACCAAGGTAAGCAGCGCAATGATTACTTCAGCCATTGTTGGCGGAACCGGTTACACCGGCAAATATATTTTAGAGTTTTGCAACAAACATCCAAACATAAGTGAATTTGAAATTTTTGCTAATAAAAGTGCTCAAAAAACTATTCATGAAATATTCCCCGGTTTAGTAGGAGAGGTGGAAAATAAAACAATAAAAAGTATATTGGATTTAGATTTATCGTTCGATGTTTATTTTTTTGCACTTCCTCGCGGAGAATCACTTAAAACAATTCCACATATTTGTAACGCTAATAAGAAGGTTATAGACTTAGGAGCAGATTTCAGACTGGATAGTAAAGAAGCTTTCCTCAATACTTACCAGTTAGAACATCCGGCTCCTTTATATTTAAAAGAGAAAAATTATGGTTTAGCAGAATTAAACAATACTTATAATTATAATTTAATTGCAAATCCCGGTTGTTATCCAACGGTAGCGTTGCTATCCATTATTCCCTTTGTTAAGAATTATTTCAACAATATTTTAAGTATCTCAACAGTTGCTTATTCCGGTTTAAGCGGTGCCGGGAAAAAGACTTCTAAAGATCTGCTTTTCTCAGAGAATTATAATAATGTAAAAGCTTACAATATTGGCACTCACAGACATGAAGTCGAAATAGCTCAAGAAATCAATAAATTTAGTTGTGATATAAACTATTCACTTACAACGCATTTGCTTCCGGTTTTTAGTGGTATTTATTCAACGACGATTATCGATATAGCAGAGAATATCCCACAGAATTCGGTTTTAGATTACTATAAGAATCAGTACAAAAACGCAGCTTTTGTTAGGTTAAGAAAAAATCCTCCGGAATTAAAATGGGTAATTGGTACAAATTATTGTGATCTAAATATTATGAGTGTGAATAAAAAAATAATAATTACTGCTGCTATCGATAATTTAATTAAAGGTGCCTCCGGGCAAGCTATACAGAATATGAATAAATTATTTGGCTGGAAAGAGTCTTTAGGACTTAAAGATTTTAAGGAGGAACTTCAGAATGTCTAATATTATAACGCAGGAAATAGAATCTAGGTTTACCTATATTGAAAACGGCTCTATCACATCGGTCAATGGAATAAAAGCCGCCGGGATACACTGTGGGTTAAAAAAGAGGAAAAAGGATCTAGCACTAATTTTTTCTGATGTTCCTGCTGAAGCTGCCGGCATGTATACAACCAATAAAGCTGCTGCGCCTCCTGTGTTGGTTTCTAAAAAAATCACCGACCGTCCTCAAAAAATTAGGGCTATAATTGTCAACTCGGCTAATGCAAATGCATGTACCGGAACAGCCGGTTATTTGGATGCTTTAGAAGTTCAATCTAAATGTGCCGATATATTAAATGCTAAACCTTCTGAAGTATTAGTTAGTTCTACCGGGGTAATTGGCCAAATGTTAGATGTTTCTACAATTATAAGCTCTCTAGAAAATTTGAAGAATAGTTTAAGTAAAAAAAACGGGATTGATGCAGCCCAGGCAATAATGACGACCGATACACATCCTAAACATTTTGCATTATCCGTTTCGCTTAAAAACGGCAAGATAAACATTGGCGGTATTGCTAAGGGAAGCGGAATGATTATGCCCAATATGGCTACTATGCTCGGATTTATTACAACAGACGCAAAAATCAGTAAACAACTATTGAATAATGCACTACAAGAAGCTGTTAAAGATTCCTTTAACAAAATTTCGGTTGATGGAGAAACCAGCACAAACGATATGGTGCTTATTTTGGCTAATGGATTTAGCAATATAGAAATATTAGAAAACACTGAAAACTATTTAGCTTTTGTATCTGCGTTAAAAGATTTATCAATCAAGATGGCTACATCAATTGTGTTTGACGGCGAAGGAGCTACAAAATTTATTACGGTAAATATCAAGAATGCACCAACGGAAAAAGACGCGAACTTAATTGCAAAAGCCATAGTAAATTCTCCGTTAGTAAAAACCGCTATTAATGGCGGAGATCCAAACTGGGGAAGAGTTATCTCTGCAGCAAGCAGTTGCGGTGCGGATATTAAACCTCAAAATGTTTCTCTGTATTTTAACGATATGGCAATTCTGCAACCCGGTTATAAAATAGATTTTATTGAAGAAGAAGCAGCTAAAACTTTATCCGGGAAAAATATTGTAATTACTTTGGACCTAAATGACGGACAAGCTAATACAGCTTGGTGGACGTGCGATTACTCGGAAGAGTACATAAAAATTAATGCTTTTTATAGAACTTAAGAGAATAAAAAATGGAATTAGCAATTGTAAAAATCAGCGGAAAATTTTTAGAGCCTTTTATTAATAAACAAACCGGTGTTAATTTGATTAAAAGCCTTCAACAAAAGTATTCTTCTATAATTTTAATTCACGGCGGCGGCAAGATAATTTCCGAATGGTCAAAGAAACTGGGAATTCAACCAAATTTTCACGAGGGACAAAGAATCACATCTAAAGAAAGTATGGAGATTACAGCGGCTGTTCAAGGTGGATTAATAAACAGTAAAATAAGTGCTTACCTGCAAACGAATAAAATTAAAGCTATTGGATTAAATGGAATTGATATGAATCTTTTTGAAGCGGAATATGTAAATAATAAACTGGGCTTTGTCGGCAATCCGGTAGCTAATTCGGATTCAACTTGGCTTATTGAATTATTAAATAATAATATAATACCGGTATTTTCCAGTATCTGCAGAGACCAAAAAGGCAATTTAATGAATGTGAACGCCGATATCTTTGCCGGTGCAGTTGCTAAACTACTAAAAGCCGATTCAGTTTATTTCTTTTCGGATATTGAAGGCGTAAAACTTGATGGAGAATTTCAAAGCATGCTGTCAATTAACGATTTAAAAGCCGGACTGTTAAACGGAGAAATAACCGATGGTATGATACCGAAAATAAATACAGTATTAAATTTGCTTAATAATGGAATCTCAAAAATTTGGATTGGTAACGAACTTGGTCAAAGTAAATTCATCAAAAAAGGAACTTGGATTGGTTAAATCGAATAATATATATCACGTAAATACATATCAAAGATTTGATGTCGAGTTTATAAAAGGTAACGGAGTTTATCTATTTGATAAAGAAGGAAATAAGTTTTTAGATTTCTTAAGCGGTATTGCCGTTACATGCTTAGGACACAACAACAAAGAATTGGTAACTGCAGCTATCAACCAAATAAATAATTTATGGCACGTTTCAAATCTATTTTTATCAACTCCCCAAGAGGACTTGGCTAAAAAATTAACTGAAAAATCGGGGTTAAATAAAGTATTCTTCTGTAATTCCGGGACCGAAGCAAACGAAGCCGCAATTAAATTCGCCAGAAAATTCGGAAATGGTAAATCAACAATAATAACAGCAGACGGTGGTTTCCATGGGAGGACAATGGGAAGTTTATCGGCATCAGCCCAAAAGAAACTTTGGGAAGGCTTTTATCCCCTTGCCCCCGGCTTTGTAAATGTCCCTTATAACGATATAGAAGCAATTAAAAATGCTTTAGATAAATCAACAATTGCTGTGATGGTAGAACCGGTCCAAGGTGAAAACGGAGTTGTAATTCCTTCTGATAATTATTTAAATAACATAAGAGCTTTATGCAATGAAAATAATTTAATAATGATTGTTGATGAAATTCAAACCGGTTTCGGCAGAACCGGAAAGTTATTTGCATACCAGCATAATAATATAACACCGGATATTGTTACCCTGGCAAAGGGCATTGCCAACGGCTTACCTCTTGGAGCGGTATTGTGTTCTGATAAAGTTGCCGGAGCAATTACTCCCGGAAGTCACGGATCAACATTCGGCGGCAATCCTGTTTCTGTTTCTGCTGCAAATAAAGTTATCGACCTAATAACAGAAGAGATTTTGACTAACGTAAATTCCATGGGAAAATTACTGAGCGAAAAAATAGCCGCTTCAAATATTGAAGAAATTAAAGGAATACGAAATACGGGTTTGATGGTTGGTATTGAAATGAGCCCTGACATTGACGTAAAAGAACTTGCTCAAAGCTTCCTTAGTAAGAAAGTTGTTGTTGGTACTGCAGGGAATAATATTTTAAGGTTATTACCTCCTCTTATAATCGAGGAGAAACATATAAATATTTTTATAAATACATTAACTAAAATATTTAATAAATAATATATTTAATTAGATTTATAAATATGACTTCGAAATTAACAAGACAAAATAAGATTAAGCGAATTTTATCTACTAGAATTATTTCTAATCAAGAACAAATTTTAAATATTCTAAAAAATGAAGGCGTATCTATTACTCAAGCTACTTTAAGCAGAGATTTTGCAGACCTTGGTGTAATTAGAAGTTTCACGAGCTTAGGAGTTCAGTACATTTTAAGCAGCACAGATTACGGAAAGGAAATTTCTAAACTTGTTGGATTAGAAATATTAACCATTGCACATAACGAAAACTCAATTGTACTAAGAACGCTTGCCGGAAGAGCTCAGGGAGTAGCTCATTTTATTGACAGAATGAATAAAAAAGAAATACTGGGAACAATAGCCGGTGACGACACCGTTCTGATAATACCTGATAAAGCAAGTAATATTAAAAAAGTTTTGGAAATATTAAACAATTTAATTAGCAATAATTATAATAAATGAGGAAGTAATGGGCAACAATAAGATTATAGTAGCATACTCAGGAGGACTTGATACCAGTGTTATGGTGAAATGGTTAAGCAATAAATATAATGCCGAAATTATTACCGTAACGGGTAACCTTGGTCAAAAATCTGAAATAATAAATATTGAAGATAAAGCAAAAAGCACAGGGGCTTCAAAAGCCTACGTAGTAAATCTTAAAAAGGAATTTATTAACGATTATGTATGGAAAGCGTTAAAAGGCGGAGCTATATATGAAGGAGAATATCCGCTGGCAACAGCAATAGGCCGACCTTTGTTAGCAAAACTAATGGTATCCATAGCTCAAAAAGAAAATGCAAATATTATTGCTCACGGCTGCACCGGCAAAGGGAATGACCAGGTTAGATTTGAGGTTGGAATGAAAACTCTAAATCCGGACATTCAAATTATTGCTCCTTTAAGAGAATGGGAATTTAAATCTAGAGAAGATGAAATCCTTTATGCAAAAGAAAATAATATTCCAATTTCCGTAAATTTAAAAAAGCCTTATTCAATTGATGAAAACATTTGGGGAATAGCAACCGAGTGTGGAGAGCTGGAAAATACTGCCGTTGCACCTCCCGAAGATGCTTACCAAATAACAACAAATCCTGAAGATGCGCCGAACGAATCGGAAAAAATAAAAATTACTTTTATTAAAGGTGTACCCGTTGCTTTGGATGGTATTAAAATGGCAGGGCACCAGTTGGTTGGTATGCTAAACGATATTGGAGGCAAGCACGGAGTTGGAAGATTTGATATAATTGAGAATAGAATTGTCGGTATAAAATCACGAGAAGTATATGAAGCTCCCGCTGCACAAATTTTGCATGAAGCACATTTGCAGTTAGAAAAATTAACATTGGACAAAGATACTTTCAGATATAAACAAAATGTTTCTAATGCTTATGCAAATTTAATTTACGACGGTCTCTGGTTTTCACCCCTTTTTGACGCGCTGACTGTATTCTTCGATTCGATTCAAGAAAGGGTTAGCGGGGAGATTATGTTAGAATTATATAAAGGAAATATCAAGATTTTATCAAGAGAATCCGAGAATAGTTTATACAGTCAAGAACTCGCAACCTATACAGAGAAAGACACTTTCAATCATAAAGATGCGGAAGGATTTATCAACATTATAAGCTTACCGCATCAAGTGATTACAAAACATACAGTTAATAAAATAAGTGTGGTGGATTAATATGCTTTGGGGATCCAGATTTGATAAAAAATTTAATGATAAAGCTTTAAAGTTTTCATCTTCCTTCGCTGTTGATGTTCTTTTAATAGAATGGGATATCAAAGTAAGTAAAGCTCATGCAAATATGCTTTATAAAATAGGAATACTTTCGAATGAAGAAAATGAGCTGATTCAAAAAGGTTTGGGATTAATTCTACAACGGTTTAATAATGGAATTTGGAACCCGGATACAACTAAGTTTGAAGATATTCATTCCGCTGTTGAAGAAGAGTTAACAAATACAATTGGGGATGCCGGGAAAAAATTGCATACTGCAAGAAGTAGAAATGATCAAGTTATTACCGATGTTAGGCTTTGGATGAAAAGCTCTATTACAATTCTTCTTAATAATCTTTCCGAATTTCAAAATAGTTTATTAAACCTTGCTCAATCAAACATCAAGACTTTAATGCCCGGATATACCCATTTACAAAGAGCACAGCCGATTTCCCTGGCTTTTCATTTACTTGCTTATGTTGAAATGCTTGAAAGAGATAAAATGAGATTCCAATTTTCTTTTAAGCAAGCAGATGAAAGTATATTAGGAGCATGTGCCTTAGCCGGGTCTACAATTAAATTAGACAGAAAAATGGTTGCCGAAGAATTAGGCTTTTCTTCCGTTTCAAGAAATGCGCTTGATTCTGTTTCCAATAGGGATTTTATTCTGGATTTTCTTAATGCAGCCAATATTGCCATAATGCATTTAAGCCGGTTCAGTGAAGAATTAATATTCTGGACTTCGGCTGAATGGAATTTTATAAAACTAGGTAATGAGTTTACAACCGGTTCTTCCCTAATGCCTCAGAAACAAAATCCCGACATACCGGAACTAATTAGGGGAAAAACCGGAAGAGTTTATGGAAATTACTTTACCTTACTTACAATTATGAAATCTCTTCCGTTAAGTTATAACAGAGATTTACAAGAAGATAAAGAAGGAATGTTCGATTCATTTAATACAATAAGCGATTCGCTAATCATGATGTCTGAGCTGGTTAAGAGTATTGAAGTTAATAAAGACAGATATTATAATGAAATAAACGGAAGTTTTATGCTGACTACGGATTTGGCGGATTATCTTGTAATAAAAGGAGTTGCATTTAGAGAAGCGCATAACATTTTGGGCAGGATTGTAAAATATGCCGCTCAAGAAAATAAAAAGCTAAATGAATTAAGCATAGAAGAATATAAAAAATTCAATCGGATCTTTGAAGATAATGTATATGAATATCTCTCCGCTGAAACTTGCCTGGAGAATAAAAAAACATTCGGCTCACCTAACCCGGAAATGGTTGAAAATAATATTAAAAAGTGGAAAGAAAAAATTTCTAATATTCTAACATAAACTCCAGCCGAAACGACAGCATGGTTTTACTCGTGTTTAAATTGTCTTACATTTTATTGTGGAATTAATAAAAATTTTCCTAACATGACTGAATAAATCAATTTTAAAATTTCGAAAATAAAAAATAAATATAATACGAATTTTAAATTTCATTAAATTCTAATTTAATAATACCGCATTTATTCTCTAAAAAGCCCTCACCATTCCAAAATTTACATTTCGGGTTACACATTTACGCGAATTTTCTAAAATACTTCGGATAGAATCATAAACGGTTTTTAGAGGTTCTTCTATTTAATATTTCATTGTACTTAAATAATAATTTTTAGTATTCTATTTGTAAGACGCAGATACGATAGTATGCATATATGATACGCAAACTAAATTAATTAAAATATTTATTTCTTTTCCAAAAAGACTTTTATTCTATTAATTTGAGCTTCAAGTGTGCTTTTTTTAATTTCACATTGCCAAATTGTTAAAATATCCCATTCCATAGTTTTTAATTTTTTTAGATTTCGTTTATCTCTCTTTTTATTTCCATCAATTTTCTTCGCCCAAAAATTTTTGTTGGTTTCCGGTAAAGTCCCTCTTTTACAACTATGTCCGTGCCAAAAACAACCATTAATAAAAATTACTTTCTTTCGGCTTGTAAAAACTATATCCGGTTTTCCGGGTAAATCTTTTTTATGCAGTCTATATCTATATCCTTCGGCAAAAAGAGCTTTTCTAATGATCAGTTCGGGTTTAGTATTTTTACCGGAAATTTTACTCATTATTTGTGAGCGTTTTTTCTTATTGAAAATGTCGGTCATAACAGTTTTCAATATGTCGAAAAATATTCTCCGCTTGAATTTTACTAAAAGCCGGAGGTAATGCATTCCCAATTAATAAAGATAATTCTACTTTAGGAATATCCAATGGGAATTTATAATCAATGGGAAATGTCTGTAATAATGACGCTTCTCTAGCTGAAATACATCTGTCTTCTTCCGGATGTAAAAATCTGCCCTTTGACGGATTTAAACAACCGCCTGTAATTGTGGAGGAAACCGTATCCCAACGCAATCTTCCGTAAACATCATTAAATCCGACATTCTCTTTTTTGTGACACGCCAATTGATATTCTTCCGGTAAATCTTTTCTTCCGCCGCCGTTTTTGGGTATTAGGGCAATCATTTTTTGAATGCGTTCGGAATGGTGCGGATAAATTTTTTGTAAATCATCATCTTGATTTACGTTCTTTAATTTTCCCAGCGCTTCTCTAACCGTAACAACCGAATTTTTTCCTTCGGCAATATTTATTTTACATAATTTTGATCCGACCATAACCAATCTCTTACGTCTTTGAGGAACGGAATAGTTGGAAACATCAACAACTTTATAAACTATATTATATTCAAGTTTTTTAAGTTTTCTTACAATCGATTTAAATAATGTATAATCAACAATGCCGGGAACATTTTCAAGCATTATGGTTAACGGATTTAATTCTTCAACAAATCTGTAATATTCGTTGATTAATTTATTTCTTTCGTCCCTAACGGCAGACCTTCTGTTAAGTTTCCTTATTGATGAAAAACCTTGACACGGCGGGCAACCTGCAAGAAGATGTAACGGACTACCGTTTAACAATTTTAATATTTTCCCGGTATCCAGTTTTCTTATGTCGTCTTCAAAAAGAACCGTTTCTTTATGATTTAAACGATAAGCTTTGGCGGCATTTTTATCTGCTTCTACTCCGGCAACAACTCTAAATCCGGCCTGTCTCAACTCTTCGGATAAACCTCCGCATCCTGAGAAAATGTCGATTGCATTTAACGTCCTATTTTTCATCTAAATTAACTAATCCTTTGATTCTGGGATCATCTGGAGCTTTCATTCTTAAGATGTATAGATATTCTTTATATCTTGCCTGTACTAAACTAAATAAACCTTTCCAAGTAAAAGTATTCATATTTTGTCTAAGATCATTTAATGTAGTACCAATAGAAGTATCTTTCATTTCATTATCGGCAATTAAAATTCCAAAAACAGTTTTTCCCCGAAATTCTTTGCTGGTTCCATTCTTTTTAATAGCATCTTGAATTCTTGTTACATATCTATTCAATCTCATTACATGATCATAGTCAATTTCTTTTCCAGGTCTCATTAATTCTAAAATAACTATTTGCCAATCATTTTTTATACACAATAAATCAAATCTTCTTCCATCCTTATCCTTAAAATCATTATTTACAATTTTGAGTTCTTCTTCAATCCATTTGTCAATACCTTTTTCATGATAAAAATCTGCTGGTTGAAGATCTTCATATTCATGCCCTAATAACCATGGATGTGATTTTATAAATTCCTGCATATCAAGTTTATCTTTTGAAGTTTTTTCCGGTAATCTCTTATCAATATATTTTTTAAATTGATTTATTATCTCGACTTTTCCAAAAACTACTTCTGCCGTTGATACTGCACTAATGATATCCCATTCTTTAATGATCTCAAAAAGTTCAGGTAGTGCGTTTTCGCTTGTTATATTAATCCTTTTAATAACCTTCTTTACGCTTTCTCTTTCAATACCGGATATCATAGATTTTGCAATAGTTCTAAAATCATCTTCCTGAATTCTTTCCAATCCTGCGATTTTTTCTAATGCAAATATCAAATCATTTTTTTCTTGTTTTGATAGTGCATTAATAATTGGGAAAAATTCAGAGTAATTATGTTTGAACTTACTCAAATTCCTTTGATCCTTACGTTTTTTCCAATCCCTGCACAATTCTTTAATTTTATTTTGTCCCCACTTTTCTAATAAAGGTGCTTTCCCAAATTGCCAATTTACTGTTTGTCTTGATGTTGCAATATAATCAATA
>BDSW01000078.1 GCA_002898175.1 bacterium BMS3Abin04 | reverse complement strand
TCTGTATCGTGGAATTTAATTTTGCAGCCAGTGATTTCCAATCAATCGTAATGGCTAACGATGCAAAGCGAATTGGTGTTTCGCTCGGCAGTAGATGGAAATTTTAGTTTTTATTGAGATAGAAAAGTCAACTAATTTATTTCCTAACTCTTACTAGATTAACCATACCGGCTATCAAAAACAATATATTAGCTCCCCATGCAGTTAATAAAGGGTCTAGCAAGCCATTCTTTCCGAACGCCACACTTATTTTCATCAAAACTAAATAAATGAACGTAAACAAAACGCTAATCCCGAATTGTACTGCTAATCCGCCTCTCCGTCTATTTGATGAGATTGTAAGTCCAAACAAAACAACTACAAAATTAGCAAAAGCAAAAGCAATTCTTGAATCATACTCAATTTCAATTCTAGTAGGATCATTACCGGCATTTAATAAATCGGTTTCGTAATCTTTCAATTCACTTAGTGTCATTTCCTCAGGTTTTCTCTGTTTCTTTATTACTTCGCTCGGTGTAAAATTCAAATCGTTTATTCTCATTGAATCGAATTTTACAACCTTTTCAGTTGTATTGCTGAATATGCGTTTAATTCCTCTATGTAAGACCCAATCCTTTTTCGTAGAGTCGTATTTCATTATTTTAGCATCAACCCTTGCATCTATTACGGTCGGATCGGTTTTGTTAAAATCTTCTATACTTACTCTATGGGCTTTGTTGTTCAAAATATCGTAGTATGATATTGTTACAATTCTTGTGGGACTATCTTGGAAAAAAATATTACTTCCGGTTCTTATTATTCCTTTTTTCATATAACTTCTTTCAATATAAACCTTATGCTTATTTGCAAGAGGTACAACATAACCTCCAAAATAAATTGCTAATAAACTTATTATAAGGGCTGTGACAAGGAAAGGAGCTGTATATCTATATAAACTTATACCACTCGACTTAATAGCCGTAAGTTCATTTAACGAAGACATTTTACCGGCAGTGAAAAGAGCAGCCAAAAGCACACTTACCGGAAGCATTAAACGAGTAATCTCAGGAATAAAAACGAAATAGTATTGTAGAATAATATGCGGTGGAACATCATGGTCTATAAAATCATCAAGGTTTTCCATTAAGTCTATAATTATGAAAATTAATAGAAATGTGAGTAACCCAAATAGAATAACTTGCAGGAACTGTTTTGTACTATATTTATCAAGAATCTTCAGAGTTAAATCTCCATTGTTTGGGAATAAGTTTTTGCAGAAAATCAAAGCTAAGAGTTATGCGCTCCTTAGCACTTTTAATAGTTAGTATTACTCCGAATATTCCCAAAAAGATATTAGCGCTCCAAATTCCCCAAAAGGGTGATATCAAATCACGATCGGCTAATTTTTCTCCGCCTATTAGAAAAGCCCAATAAACTAAAAAGAATATCAAGCTTAAAGCCGCGGCTATTCCAATTCCTCCTTTCCTAGTCATTGTGCCTAATGGAACTCCGATTAGAACAAATACAATACATGCAACCGGGATAGCATATTTTTTATAAATTTCAACCCTATAATTATCCATCCTTGTTTCTGTACTTTTAATTCTGCGTAAAATAGAAAGCACCGTATTTCGCTTTGCATTTAAGATATCGGAAGCTCTGAGATATGCTAATCTCATATTTCCCTTTTTAGGCTTAATACGCCGAATTCCCGAGAATGAATTAGAACGCAACGGTAAAAATATTTTACTGTCAACTTCCTTATATAATTTATTGGATATAACCTTTAAACTATCAACAATTCGTATCATTGCCGGTGCACCTAATTCTCTGTCGCCTCTTCTTGTATCAAAAGTAGTTTGTTGGAATGAAAACTGCGTCGCATCCATAGCGAGTTTATATCTCTTGAATTTTAACCGCCTGTAATTATCTTCCTTTACTCTTTCCGTCGTATGTATTTCTCCGTTGTGTAAGTCCAGAATCATTTTCTTTTGATTTCGCGATAAATAAATTTTACCGCTTTTTGCCGTTATAATATTTGTTTCCGATGGATCAGAGTTATCGTAAATTACAATATCGTGAAGTAGATTAGTCTTAGGTTCTATTTCTTTTACAAGAATGGAGTAATGTCTAATTTCCTGTGAGAAAACACCGGGAACAAGTGAAAGCATGGGTTTTTGTCTTGAAACATCTTCCATTAAAACACGCAGTTCATGGTTGGCATTCGGATATATATGGTTATTGAATTGCACCAGAAATAGGGCAATCAGTATACTTCCGAAAAGTGGCGGGACCATCATTTTATAAAGACTTACTCCTGTAGCTTTCATGATAGCCACTTCGTTGTTTTGTGCCATAGAGCCGAAAGCCATTAATGTTGCTACCAATACAGCCATAGGAACAGCTAATACAAACATCCAAGAAAGGCTGTAAGTAATTAGCTTTGCAATTACAAAAAAACTTAAACCCTTTCCAATTAATCTATCGGCTATCTTCATCAAAAACTGAAGAAGAAATACAGACATAAGCGTGAATAACGCAAATAGAAAAGGAATGAAAAAACTTTTTAGTATATATTTAAATAAAATCATTTGGAATTATTTATTAATTATGCATGCTAATGCTTTAATAATATAATTATTTAGACTTAATCTGTTATCCATTTCAGCAGGCAAGTATTTGAAATTTCTGTTATTATTAAATTTTATTCCTTAAATTTCATGATAATATTATTCAATTACAAAATTTTTTATAAAACTAGGGCTATACTTTGTTAAAAAGTTAATAAATTGATTGAGGAAAATTTGCATCTAAAAAATTAAAGTTTATTCCATTGCCAGGAGGTAAATATGCGTGAAGTAAAAAATTATATTGAAAAGAATCTTAATTACTATGTTGATGAATTAAAAGATTATCTGCGTATCCCAAGTGTAAGTACGCTTAAATCACATAAAAAGGATATGAAAGCTTGTGCAAATTTCGTTTTAAAAAAAATGAAAGCTGCAGGGATAAAAAAGGTGAAACTATATCCTACAAAAGGAAATCCACTTGTATACGGGGAATGGCTGGGAGCGCCGGGTAAACCGACAGTTCTTATTTATGGGCATTATGATGTTCAACCGGTTGATCCGATTGAACTATGGGGTTCTGATCCGTTTGAACCGGTTATTGAGAATGGTAATATTTTTGCTCGTGGCGCCGACGATAACAAAGGACAAAATTTTGTTCATATTAAAAGCGTAGAAGCCTTCATGAAAACTAAAGGCAAGCTGCCGGTAAATGTTAAATTTTTGATAGAAGGCGAAGAGGAAGTAGGCAGTGAGAGTATTGGAATATTCTTGAAACAAAATAAATCTCTTTTAAAATGTGATGCTGTTTTAATTTCGGATACAAGTTTATTCGGACCTGGAATTCCTACAATCAATTATGGATTGCGCGGTTTAGCATATTTAGAAGTTGAATTAACTGGTCCCGCAATGGATTTGCATTCCGGAAGTTTTGGCGGAGCAGTTGCTAACCCTATTAATGAGCTTGCTAAACTTATAGCGAAATTGCACGATAAGAACGGAAAAGTTACAGTACCGAATTTTTACAAAAATGTTGCTAAAATTTCAAAAGCGGAAAAAGAAAATTTTAAAAGATTAAAATTCTCAGATACAAAATATGCAAAAGAAATTGGTGTAAAGGAATTGCAGGGAGAAAAGGGTTACACTACACTAGAAAGATTATGGACAAGACCAACGCTTGATTGTAATGGTATTTTTGGCGGATTTACCGGGGAAGGAGCTAAGACCGTATTGCCTTCAAAAGCTACGGCTAAAATTAGTATGAGATTGGTTCCAAATCAAGACCCTAACATGATTGCTAAAGAGTTTACAAAATATGTTAAATCTTTAGTTCCGAAAAGTATTAAAATAAAAGTAACTGATTTACACGGCGGTTATCCGGTAGTTATTCCTTTGGATAGTCCGGCTATGACTGCGGCGGCTAAGGCTACTTCTAAAGCCTTCGGGAAGAAAACCGTTTTTACAAGAGAAGGGGGTTCCATTCCGATAGTTGTTGATTTTGTTCAGCAATTAAAAGCGCCGGCTATTTTAATGGGGTTAGGTTTGGATAGCGACAATATACATTCTCCAAATGAACATTTTAGTCTAAAATCTTTTGAGTTAGGCATTCTTAGTTCGGCATACTTTATGGATGAATTTTCAAAAGTTACTAAAACAAAAACTATAAAAGGGAAATAGATGCTTGAAAATGAAACTTCTTACAAACGACTGAATGATTATCTGAAAGAAAGATTTTTAGATGTTGCAGTTAATGATAATGGTGAAATATTAACTTTTTCTACTTTTGAAAAAGAATACAATAGTTTGCTAAATGGAGTTGGAATTCATAATGTTTCTACAAAAGATTTTTTGAATTTTTTCGGGAAAGATGTTTTAGATTTTCTGAATAGAATCTCAACAAATAAAGTAGATGATCTAAATGTGAATGAAAAAGTTGAAACCCTCTTTCTAACGGAAAAAGGACGTATAATTGATGATACGACTTTAATGCGTTTTGATTATGATTATGTCCTTGTTGGTAACAAAGATCCTCTTCAGAAATTGCAAAGATGGATTGAAAAATATATTATCTCTGAAGATATTAAAATTGTTACGGACGATAAAAAATATTTTTTATTAGAGATTTGGGGACCGCAGGCTGAATCATACCTTACTCTTATTTGTGGTAAATTTGTGGATTATTTAGACGATAAGAATGTTATAAACGTTAATGTTGAAGGTTTAATA
>BDSW01000077.1 GCA_002898175.1 bacterium BMS3Abin04 | reverse complement strand
AAATTTAACCTGAATACAATGTATACTTATGCACAGTATTTGGGTTATTCTGAAATGAAGATTAACAATCTTAATAAAAATGTACTTGATGAAAAAGGAAAAATGTTATTTGACTATAGCAAATTAAATCTTGTACGAAGTTTTAGAATCCAAAAAACCTATAAGTTAAAACCGGAGATTGTAGACCTATTTAACAAAATTGATGAAAAGCAAATATGGTTGGTTATAACAGAAGACTGGTGCGGAGATTCCGCCCAAAACCTTCCGTATATTTATAAATATGTTGAAAATCTTAACAACATAGATTTCAGAATAGTTCTAAGAGATGATAATTTGAACTTTGTTGATAATTATTTTAATCATACCGGTGCAAGAAGTATACCGAGAATTTTAGGTTTTAATTCGCTTGGAAATGAATTATTCCGTTGGGGTCCGCGTCCCAAAGTTGCGAATAATTTAGTAAAACAACTAAAGAGCGAAGGGAAGGAAAAAACCCTTATCAATGAAAAATTACATCTCTGGTATGGAAGAAACAAGGGAAGGGAATTGGAGAATGAGCTTGCTGCAATATTAAACAGTTTGATAAGAAATAATTAATTAGCCAAAGAGAATAAATTTATCCTTGAAACCCAATTTTAAGATGTGAGCCGTTGCAGAAAGGTTTATCTTCCGAAGCGCCGCATCTGCAAATTGCAACTTTCGATTTAGTTTCAACTTCATTTCCTTCTGCATCAAACAATTCAAAATTACCTTCAACCATTAACGGTCCGTTTTGAAGAACATTTAATTTGGTTACCGATCTTTCTATGTTGTTTTCTTCTTGTAATGAACCCATAACTTTTGTATGACAGTGCACCGGAAGGGCATTTATCGATTGTCATTATTACATCTTTACTTGAAGCCTTTTTTAAGTTAACCCATGGTTTTTTATTTGGGTCAAAAACTGTTGGTAATCCTTTTACGCATTCAGCTGCATGAATGCAAATATCCGGTTTCCAGAAAACAGTTACTTCTGCGTTTGAATATTCTTTGTTGTTTGTCATAAAAACCTAAGGAAAAATATGAGAATATTATTTTATGATTAAAAAAGATATTGCATCGCAATTTACAGATATTTTTATTAATTTCAATACCTATAATAGAATCCCATCAAGAAATTGCAATGAAAAGAAAAGACTTTATAAAATCAGCCTTATTGATTTCCGGAGGTTTATTTTTCCAAAGGAATCAATTGCTGGCTTATATTAAAGAGGATAGTTTTACTTTCAAGGAACTACGTAGCGGTATAGGCTTTTATACTAATAGCGGAGGAACAATCGGATGGATGGTTCACGATGACGGAGTGGTTGTAATTGATTCCCAATTCCCCGATACTGCCGAAGTTTTTGAAAATCTGTTAAAGAAAAAATCTTCTGGTAAAATTGATATTCTTTTTAATACTCATCATCACCGGGATCATACGGCAGGGAATTCTTATTTATCAACTTATTCCAAAAGTATAGTCGCGAATAGTAATTGTGTTAGACTGCAGAAAACAAGAAACGTTGGGAAAGAGCTTGATAAGAATAAAGTTTATGCAAATAATATATTCGATAAAAACTGGTCGACTAATTTAGGGAAAGAAAAACTTTTTGCTTACCACTTTGGTCCCGCACACACGGGAGGGGATTCAATATTTCATTTTGTGAATTCAAATATAGTTCATATGGGCGATCTTGTTTTTAATAGAGTTTATCCATGGGTAAATAAAGATGACGAGGCTTCCCTAAGCGGTTGGATTAAGTATTTAGATGATGCAATTAATCATTTTGACAATGATTCTATTTTTATTTTCGGACATTCATACACGCCCGAAAAAGTTCACGGCAATAAGAATGATTTAAGATTTATGAGGAACTATATTGAAGCACTTCTTAGTTTAGTAAAACGAGAAAAGAAAAACGGTAAAAAAAATGAAGAGATATTGGAGACGGAAAGTATTCCCGAGTTTAAAAGTATGAAAGCTCTTTGGAAAGGAGCTTTACAAGCTAATATAAAAGCAGCTCTTATTGAATTAGCAAATTCATAATTGGAACAAATATATTTCATATTTTTTTACTGATTGTTTCTATTTGCAGAAAAGATGGTTTTTAGAATATTTGTCAAGAAAATCAGTTGAGTTTTATATTTTTCTCTTATAGGCAAAAGACTAAAAATGACAATGAACCGACAAAACTTTTTAGCTAATATATTATTTTTAAAACATGATACTTACAACGATTATATTACTTTTTGCTTTTATCTTGGGATTTGTGATTCGGGGATATATTATTGACCATACACACAACAAGACTCTTATAAATCATTCGGAAGATGTTTTGCTATTTTTAAAAGAGACTAAAAAATTTAAAGAGCAAATAAGTTTTTTGAGATTTAGGAACCGGTTGTTGGAAAAAAGAATTATAAAGCTTATTAAAAGTTTTAAGAATAAACAGTATAATCAAAACCTTCGAGGGAAGGCTCCGAAGGACATGAAGGATATAATTAGAGATAGATATTCTAAATTCAAAGAACCGCTACAAAATTCCTAAGTTTTATAAATTTTAAAACTATAAATAACCGTTTACCTTTTCCCAAATTTCTTCTTCTAGAGGAATTCCTTTTCCCAAGTTTTCTTTTCTTCGTCTCAAAGTAGCTTCGCCCGGATAACGTATATCAGATCCTTCCTTAATAGATACAGATTTAAATTGTTCAATTGTTTGAGTAATTAAAGCTTCGCGAAATCCCGAATCACCGAACTTTGAAGGGTCAATTGCAATAAATATTTGGGATAGTCCTGTATCGACACCCTTTTCCCCTATTATTCTAGTTGTGTTACCGCCTGAAAGAATAGCGGCTACAATATCAAGAATAAATGAAAGGGAAGAACCTTTCCAAAATCCTATCGGTAAATGTCTGCCTTTTTTACGAATTGCTTGAGCATCTTTTGTTAGATTATTATTCTCGTCGTAACCGCCGAACTCAGGAAGTTCTTTATTCCTGCGTGCATAAGAAGCTATTTTACCGTATGAGAATTGACTCATTGCCATATCTAAAACAATATTTCCTCCTTTACGGGGAATTGCAATAACAAGCGGATTGTTCCCGACCAAATTTTTCTTAGAACCGTAAGGCGGTAAATTAGGAATTGTGTTTGTCCAACAAATTAATATAAATCCCTCGTTCGCTGCTTTCCAGCCATATGTTCCGGCTCTCTGCCAATGATTATTGTTGCGTAACGCAACCAAACCGAGTCCATTTTCGTTTGCAATTCGCATTACTTCTGTTGTAGAGTTCCAGGCATTTATGGGACCAATTCCAAAATTACCGTCAAATTGTTTGTATAAGTTATTTCCGCCAATTTGGAACATTTCGTTTCCCGGTTTTATAAAATCTTTTCTAATATATTCTACCATCATCGGAACCCGGTTTATACCATGACTTTGAAATCCGTCTAAGGAAGACTCCGACATAATTTTTGCTAATAATTCCGATTTACCCGGTTCTATACCTTGACGAAGAAATACTTTGTTTATTGTTTCTTCTAATATTTCGAATTTTATTCGTATCATTACTAATCCATAAAGTTTAATTAAATTTAAGTTCAATCTTAATTATTTCAGGTCTTCCGACCGTTCTTATTGGAGGTCCCCACCCCCCGACTCCGCAAGAAATGTAAAAATGTGTGTTTCCTTTTTTCTTATAACCCCAGCTTAATTCATAAACCAGATTTGTAATAAAATTAAACGGCCAAAGCTGACCGTAATGCGTATGACCGGATAGTTGTAAATCGATTTCATTTTCAACGGCTTGTTTAAGTTTAAATGGTTGATGATCAAGCAATATCATAGGAAGGGATTTGTCGATATTTTGTAATATTTCCGGCAATTCTTTCCGGCGATTCGGTGTTGGATTTGAGGACTGAGATTTATCATCATTGCCGGATGCCGGCTCAGGGTCAAAAGGGTCATCATCTGCTAACATGATAGGAGATGTCTCCTCCATTTCTTTCAAAACTTCCGATAATCCATTTTGAGTATTTACGGCATAATAATTCATTGAAAGGTCTTCTCGTCCTATAACGTAAAAACTATCGTCAATTAATTCCACTCGATCACTTAAAAGTTTAATATTATGGTCTGTTAAATATTTTTTAGCTTTATTTACACCTCCAATATATTCATGATTTCCTGTAACAGCATAAGTGCCATACGGGGAAGTCAATGTTTTTAGAACCTCTCCCAAATTGTTTTCTATAACCGGAGCGAGGTCTTCATCAATAATATCACCGGGAATCAAGATTATATCGGGTTTTAGCGAGTTCACAATACTCACTACCTTTGATAAATATTTTTTTCCGATTAAAGTACCGATGTGCAAATCCGAAAGAGTTACGATATTCAGTTCGTTTAATCTACCTGCATTCTTATTTATTTTTAATTTCAAATATTTTATTTTAGGATATAAAGTATTTATATGTCCTGCAATAACAACTAAAACCGAAATAGAAATAACAATTATACCGGTAATTTTATTTGTCTGACTAAAATTATCCGTGATGTAACCGGGGAAGATTCCAAAAAGATAATTAAGTAATCTGAGAAAATCGATCAAAACTAATTGAAGGAAAGTATAAACCATAAATCCAACGTAGAAAGAACCCATCCAAATTAGAATGGTTGAAATGGTATTGGTTGAATACTTTTCCCAAATTCTACCGATAATGAATGATAAAGCAAGAAAGATAATTAGGAAAATAAAAATATAACGGTTTGGTGAACCCGGTGTGAATAATACTAGACCACGGAAAATAATATAGTAATTAATTAACGAATAGATTGAGAAGACAAGTGAGAAGAAAAAGACAAATTTTAATTGCTTCATTGAATACCGGTTTTAAGAATTACAATAGGAATAATTATTTAGGATATAAAAGTACAAACATATAAATCATACTTATTTTAAGTTATAATAAAAAAAAATAAAAATTTCCAATTAAGCTAACCGGCATCAAAATGATGTATTACATTTTCGTAATCTTCACGGGAATTCATATTAAAAAAAAGATCATCGGAGTAAAAATCCAAACTTTCAGGATATATAATTTCAGAATTAATCGAATCTAAAAAGTCATGCATTCCGCAGTTATTTTTGTGCTTAATTTTTCCTTCACTGCTAAGCTTATCAAAATATTTTAAGTGTTCGTCTAAATCATTAAAAATAATTTTGGAATAAACACCGGCTAGCGGTTGAAGATATCCTGCGGCTTGACAAATTGCAACAGGTCTCGCTGTTGGGAATTCAACTATATACTTAATCATTTCAGCGGTCATTAAAGGAATATCACAAGAGATAACAAAATTCCGTTCCGATGTTGAATGCATTAAACCGGAGTGGATTCCCGCTAAAGGCCCTTTGTATTTATAAATATCCTTATAAATCGGAAATCCTAAAAACCGGAATTTTTCCGGTGAGTTTGTTATGATAGTTATTTCTTTAAAAATGGGATCAACAATATCGATTATTCTTTCAATAACGGTTTTGTTTCCTAATTTTATCAATGCTTTGTTTTGTCCCATCCTGCTGCTTTTCCCGCCTGCTAAAATTATACAAGTCACATCGGTATGCATTCTACAAATTCTCCCTTCTTCGGATTAAGCTGCTCTTCTTTTACTATAATTAAACAATTTGCTTTGCTCATTTCAACCAAATTACCGGATGATTGTGAAATAGTTGATGTAACATAATACTTATCATTCACTTTTGTAAGCAAGCCTTTCATAAAATGTCTTTTCTTATCTTTTTTCCTTAAATCGTTTATCAGTTCGGCTTTTACGGTTTCGGTTGGATTCATTCCATATAAACGGCGGACATTTTCTTTAATGTAAACTTTAAAATTTACTTGAGAAGAAACGGGATTTCCGGGCAGTCCGAAAATTAACTTCATTTTATCATTTTTTTTATGAACCCCGAAATAAGCCGGTTTACCGGGTTTGATATAAGCTCTCCAAAATATTTGCGCAACTCCCAATTCCAAAAAGATTGTTTTTAAATAATCATATTCGCCAACAGAAACACCGCCGGTAGTTAAAACAACTTCTGCATCTGAAGATAATATTTTTTTAATTATTTCTTTGATTCTATTTTTATCATCATTAACAAATCCATAGTTTACAGCCAGCTGATGATTTTCCAAAACTTCTCCCATTAGCGAATAAGTGTTTGAAACACGTATCTTGTCATTTTGGGGTTTTTCAGTTATGGGAATTAATTCGTCGCCGGTTGCCAGAATTGCAAACTTTAACTTTTTAAATACTAATAAATTAACTTTTCCACAAGCTGCAACAGCTGCTAAATGACGAGGTTTGAGAAAGGTTCCTCTCTTTACTGCAATTTCATTTTTATTAATATCGCTTCCTTTCTTTCTTATATTCATACCGGAATGATATTTTATATTTGGTAATAAATTTATTTTATCGTCTTCTACGGTTACATTTTCAATCGGAATTACTGCAGTTACATCATCAGGAATTTTAGCGCCTGTCATTATCTTAACTGCATCGAATATATTTAACTTAAACTCTTTGTAATTCCCGGCTGAAATTTCCCCGATAATTTTCCATTCAGTCATATTCCGACCAAAAATAATTCCATAACCGTCTACCGCAGAGTTATTAAAAGAGGGCAGAAAGATATCCGATATAATATCTTCGGCTAATGTACGATGCAGAGCGTTTTCAATCTGAATCAATTCGGTTCCCGGTTTTATTTTATCAAACTCTTCCCGAATTAAGGCAGATGCTTCATTATAGCTTATCATAATAAAATTCACCTAGTTTATTATTCTTATTTCATCATTAATTTTAATGTTGCCGGATTTTATAACCTTAGCAAATATTCCTTCGCGGGGCATAACACAATCGCCTACTTTTACAAATATTGCGCATTTGTCATGGCACTCTTTACCAATTTGAGTTATTTCAAGCTCGGCATTGCTGCCAATTTTAATTCTTGTTCCAATTTCTATTTCGGGTAAGGTTAGAAATTCGGTAGTAATATTTTCGGCAAAGGCACCGGGGCGTAAACCGGGGAGTCCTTTTGCCCTCATTTTATCAATACTTTCCAAAGCAAGAAAACTTACTTGTCTGTGCCATTTGCCTGCGTGAATGTCTCCTTCAATCCCATGATTTTCAATTAGCTTTGCCGAACTAACATTTGATTTGGGAATTCCCTTTTTCTTGCTAATTGATACCGCAACTATTCTTCCTACTTTCTCTCCGGTTGCAGTTTTTTTATCTAAAACTATTTGATCATTTATATTCATTGTACACCTCGGGATTTTTTATTTATTTTTCTAAAGTATAATCTCTGCTCTTTCCGCCGGTTTTACTTAATAATTTAATGTTAGAAATACGAATAGATTTATCAACCGCTTTGCACATATCGTATACGGTAAGCGCTGCAATTGCAACGGCTGTAAGAGCTTCCATCTCGATTCCTGTTACGGAATTTGTTTTAGCGTAAGAAACAATCTCAACCGATTTATTTTTTTCATTTAATGTTAAATTGATATCCAATTTGGAAATAAAAATGTTATGACAAAGTGGGATCAACTCCGATGTTTTTTTGCCTCCTTGAATTCCGGCAATTTTTGCAGTTGTTAAAACGTCACCTTTTTCAATTTTATTATTTTTGATTTTTTCAAATAATTCGCCGGAAACAAAAACCTCGCCGAAAGCTTTAGCTGTGCGCATGTTTGGAGTTTTCCCACTTACATCAACCATATTAGCTTTACCGTCATTATCAACGTGTGTTAAATTTTTCATTATCCACCTATTGCCATCATGTTATTATTTACTGCATTTGCTAATTCTTCAGGATCAGGATGCTTTCCCCATTTTGTTTTAATTGCATCATTTAGTTTTGAAATAATCATATCATCAGTAAACCCAGCACGAAACATTTCCTTAAAGTTCACATAACTCTCACCTTGAGAAAAAAGACAGACTCTGAATTTTCCATCGGAAGAAATTCTTACTCTGTTACAAGTCGAGCAAAAGTGCTCCGAGATACTTGTAATAAAACTTACCTTTCCCAAATGTCCTGCAATTTGAAAATCTTTTGCCACGGCATTTTTTTCGTTTACAACAGGAATCAGTTTTACTTTCCTTTCTACCAATTTTTTCATTTCTTTATAGCTGATAAATCCGTTTCTTTGCCAGTCGTTAGAACCGAAAGGCATAAATTCAATAAACCTGATATTAATATTTCTGTTTTTGAATAAATTAATAAAATCTAATATTTCGTCATTATTAATCCCTTTAATTACAACCACATTAACTTTCACGGGATTGAATCCATTTTTTTCAGCTTCGTTTATTACCCGCATTACTTTTTCAAGATCATTTTTCCCGGTTATTTTTTCGAATTTGACTCGATCTAAAGTATCAAGACTAATGTTCAAATTATGAAATCCGTATTTTTTTAAAAGATCAGTTTTATTTTCAACCAGTGAACCGTTAGTAGTTATACCTAATTTTAATCCATAATCTTTTTGAATATGGCTGATTTGTTCAAATAAATTAAACACATCTTTTCTTACTAAAGGTTCTCCACCGGTAAACCGGACTTTCCTGAATCCTAATTTTCCGGCAAACAATTTTACAATTCTTTCAATTTCTTCAAAGGTAAGTAAGTAAATCTTTTGCATATCCTTGAACATATGGTTTTTAGGATTGCAATAAATACAATTAAAATTGCATTTATCAGTGAGAGAGATTCTCAAATAATCGTGT
Organism: bacterium BMS3Abin04; assembly: GCA_002898175.1. Classification (GTDB taxonomy): domain Bacteria; phylum Bacteroidota; class Ignavibacteria; order Ignavibacteriales; family Melioribacteraceae; genus BMS3ABIN04. The sequence continues at coordinate 1,228 of BDSW01000077.1, read as the reverse complement.
TTTCTATTATAATTATCAATCAAATTCATCTTATCACAAAATAATTAATGCTAATAATGCTTCTGCAATTACTACAAACGCCGGATGTAATTTCAATGTGAGAATTAATATCAATCCTACTGCAACAAAAATTAAACTTTGCCATTGAAAACTCGACTTAAAAAAATATTGAAACATAATGCCGATAACCATTCCTACAACAGCGAATTTAACACCTTGGAAAGCTTTTTCTACATAAACATTCTTTTCAAATTTAGAATAAAAGATAAAAGCAAAAATCATTAATGTTACCGGAACAAAAAGGTTACCAAGATTTGCTATAATTACACCAGGGATGCCTGCTGCTTTATATCCGACAAAAGTTGCATATTTTATGGAAATTGCACCAGGGAAAACATCCACCATTCCGAGAACCTTTAAAAATTCATCGGGTGTGAGCCAGTGATTTAAATCTACAGCCTCTTTTTCAATTAATGGAATTAGCGAATATGCCCCGCCAAAAGAAAAAGCACCTACTTTAAAAAATGATATTAACAGTTTTATTAAAGTTGTTATCATTAAATTAGTCCTTTAAAACATCATCAATCCAGCTAAATGCCGCCATCATACTCGGTAATCCTATTGTGGGTAGAGCAAGAATTGCAACTTGCTGCATTTCTTCTTTGGTAACTCCGGTTTTTAATGCTTTACGTGCATGCGAATGAACGGCGCCTTCTAATCTTGCCCCGGTAGATATTGCCAGTTTAATAAGTGCGCGGGTTTTGTCATCTAATGGTCCGGCAGAATGAACTGCGTCTCCTAAAGCTTCGTAAGCAGCAATTACTTCAGGATAATCTTCTTTGAATTTTGAATAACGTTTGGGAATTCCACTCATTTTTATCTCCATTTTTTGTGTTGACTTAAAATAAAAAAGCCTTACTCCGCGAAGAATAAGGCTTTGATAGAAAAGTCTATTTTATATTTCTCCTTCGCAATGGATTACAATAGTAATCAGGCAGGCTAATTCATTTCTAAATTAACCCTATCGGTTACGCTTCATATTTCCGAAAAGAAACTTAGAAAGACGTAACTCGGAGTATTTTTTAAAGAACTGCTATAATTTAACTAAGTTTACTTTGGAATCATAGTAAGAAGCAGAACCTCCAATTAGATCTTCCAAGGATACATTTTTCAGTACAGGATCTACATGCATAACAGCGTTTGGACACAGCCCTGCTTTACGTCTTTT
>BDSW01000076.1 GCA_002898175.1 bacterium BMS3Abin04 | reverse complement strand
CCCATTAAGAATTGAGAGTTTATTTCAATTTTTTTGTAAATTATAATACCAATTAAAAAATACTAAACTTAATAACACAATACGATTAGATAAGTCTTATTGAAAATAATAATAGTAACAAAAATGAATTTAGTATTTTAAACTTGACATATTCGTTTTTTTTTTTACTTTAATGTCCGAATATACTATTTAAAATATTATAGGAGGACAAAATGCAGAAAAGATATGTTTTTCTATTTATTGCGACTATTTTATTAACATTATTCATTTTATATTCGTGTAATGAACCTAATGTTGTAGAGAACAAAAAGATTGAGAAGCAGGAAAAACCGGTTCTTAAAAATTTAACTAAAGAACATTTTACTTTAAGTAGTATTAATAAAGATTCACTCACTATGGATGAAATTAAAATTCATAATTCAGTAATTATAACTGATTTACGCGGGGCACGAAGAAAAAAACTTATAGAATATCTCAATATACACAAAGTTTCTAAAACTATTTCTAAAACAAATAGTTCAATACTGCCTGATTATTTTAATTGTGGCGATCATTTTACTTTTTATTGGGAACCTGAACAATTGTATAGATCAAAACCAGGGAAATGGTTAGGGATATGGCCGCCAGATGGCGTTGATTGGACCAAATTACACGATCAGTATGGATTTACAAATATTATAGTAAGTTTTTCTTATGTTAACTCTGCACTTAATGCACACTTTAAACATGATAGTATAATGATTAATATAAAAGGAACAAATCCTTCTGAAATTTTAAATAATGCATCATTTAATTATTATTTTGTCGATGAACCAAATGAAAGTGAGATAAATGAAACCGACATTTGGGCATATTCCCAAAACATTAGTTCAAAAAATGTTAACGGAAAATTATTATTAAGTGATTATATGTGGCCTTATAGAAGTTTACCATGTTATTTCGCCTCAGGTGATTTAGATATGATGAATGAATATTTAAGGTATTCAAACGAATATATTATGTGTGATCAATATGAAGGGAATGGTTGTGGAGATGCTACAGACTTTTGGAATGAATATAAATCTGTTTATGGAATACCTAGTAAAAATCTTACTAATTGGATAACTCTTAAACAAAGCGTTTCATACGATTGGGATAACTTATTAAATATGGCTTCTTCATGGTCATCCGTGGGAGCTATGAATCCTATTTGGATATATGGGGGCGGAGGATCTGGGGCAGATGAAAACACAATTCGTCAATTTTGCCTAGATAGTGCTTGGCCCGATGGCTGGATTGAAGGTAAATGCATGGAATATGAAGTTTATTGGAAGTGTGCTCTTCCTAATCCCTGTAACACATGCGATTGGAATAATCAAGACGATTGGTACATCTATGCTGTTTATCCTGTAGCTGAACAATGGTTTTAATATAATTATTTAAATTTTAATGTACCCTAGAAATCCACCTTCTTCGAAGGTGGTTATGTTCTTCGGCTAAGCCTGAAAAATGTTAAATTTAATATGTAAGAGAACATGAAAATTTTTATTATATATTTATTACTTCTTTTCTTATTCATAAATAGCTCTATGGTTTATTCATCAACCAAAATAAATTTAATTTCTCAAAGGAAGTCTCGCGAATATTCTGATACGAATAGTAATAAAAGTAAAGAAATACAATCAACTAACATTTTCACATTTCATGATTCAACTTCAAGTGGTGTAAATTTTGAATTAGGTATAGGGTATAATCTTATACTGATGTTCGTTAACAAATATAATTCACAAGATAAAGTAGTAGAAAACTCAATCAAACCCAGCCCTCTGGATATTGTTTTTTCTGTTGGACTTAGATTTCATCAACGTTATGATATCAATTTTAGGTTTGGATTTGATGAAATTGATGAAGATTTTGGAGGGTTTAATGGAGGACTTTTTTTTGAATCCAGCTTGTTTGGCTCAAATATTTATGGGACATTCGGAATAGATTTTTATAATAATTTTGGAAATTCTCATAATACATCAGAAAGTGGAGGGAACTTAATTTTTTATTGCTTGGGTGTTGAATACAGGGCAAATACAAATTTTACTTGGAATTTAATTTATTGGGTACCCAATAAGAAAGTATTTGGTACCGATATTGTATTTAAGGATAATAAATTCATATACTATGATAAAATTAATCACGGACTTTTAAGAATAGGTCTCCAATATTCGTTTATCTTCTAAATGATTTTTATGAAACTTCCAAGCTTTTTTGAATAAAATAGAAGGATTAATAATGCATAATTACAAAAAAAAATACATTGTAATTCTTTTATTTCTATTTATCTTTTGCAGTGCAATTCTTGCACAGCATTCAGTTGGATTTACTTATTCGGGAAAAGTTTTAGGTACAAATTACAGTAGTACATCTCTCTTTTCGTTAGAATATAATCCGAACTTAATTAATGAATCCGTTAAAATAGGTATTGCTGCAACCGGAGTTTATGCAACTATAAATAAGAAATTTATCACTCCCAATACACCGATAAACGTTGATGATAGATCTTATTCATTGGGTGCTTTTGTAAGATATTTCCCAATTAGAAAAAATTTATTTGCCATACCGTTCGGCGAGTTTGAGCTTGGATATTACTTCGGACGTTTAATAATTGACGGCAATATTGTGAAGCATCGGGTTTTTTAGATCTATCAAGGAGTTATTATTTCAAAGTTGGCGGAGGTCTTTCCTTTTTCCCGGAAAGCAAGGGGCATGTTATAATCGGTGTGGATTATCTTTTCCATTCCCCAAAAGTTATCTATAAAAAAGCAAACTGTTTTCCCAATTATGATTATACGGAATACACAGAGTCTGTAAGCCTAAGTAAGTTATTATGGAAAGCCGGATTGCAATTTGATTTTTAACGCTGTGTGAATCTTAATAAAAAATTAAAATCAGCTCTATTTTTCACTGCGAAGACGCAGAGAAAAAGAAATATATTCCTTTGTGAAACTTTGAGATTCTTTGGGTTAATTTGTGATACAGCTTTATTCATGAAAATCTTTTTTATCCGCGTTATCTGTGTTCCTTCACTTCAGCATAAATCATAATTAATCGGCTTTTATCTGCATGCTATTGGTTAGAACCAAATAACCCCAAGCAGGTAGTTTAATCTTTTCTTTACTTATATATTCAACCGGTTCTTTTGTGAAAAGGTTTATCAGATTTTTATCATCAACCTTTTCTCTTAACTTAAACTCAAGTTCTTTAGATGAAAAATTAAATATCCCGATGATCCTATCATTATTTTTATTACGTTCAAAAGCAAAAATATTTTTGTTATTAGTTTTGATTAGATTAAGTTTACCGCCTTTAGAACCGTTCAGCAAAGCATGATTAATATGTTTTTCATGAAATAATGTTTTATAAATATTCTCGAATTTGCTTGGTTTCCATTCGATTGTATCTTTATCGAAAAACCGTAATCGTTTATGCAACCCGGCTTCTTGCCCGTTATAAATCATTGGCATGCCGGGAATGACGCAAGTAAAAACAGCACCCATTTCTGCTGCTCCATCCAATCGTTCAAATACGGTTCCGTTCCAAGAGTTTTCATCATGGTTTGAAGTAAAGTTCATTCTATATGCATCCGGCGGGTAATTTGTTTTTTCTTCGTTAATATATTTATAAATATCTTTCACATTTTTTCGACCTGCGGCAATACCGTTAAGCAGATCTTTTAATTGCCAATTATATGTCATATCAAAATATTTATGAAGATAAGGTTCATTTGCTTCGGCAAGCATGAATACATTTTTTATTTTATCTAATTGTGGTCTTACATAAGCCCAAAATTCGGTTGGAACCATGGCTGCTACATCGCATCTAAATCCGTCAATGTTAAACTCGTTTACCCAATATTGCATTGCACCGGACATTGCACTCCATAGTTTTTTGTTTGAATAATCAAAATCAATAACGTCAGTCCAATCGGGGACGGGAGGAACAAAATTTCCATTAACATCTTTTGTATAAAAATCAGGATGAGTTTTAACCCAAACATTATCCCAAGCCGAATGGTTGGCAACCCAATCGATTATCACGTGCATGCCGTTTTTGTGAATTTCATCTACCAAGTTCTTAAAATCATCTTTATTCCCAAATTCCGGATTTATTCCTTTGTAATCTCTAACCGAATAATAACTTCCCAAAGTTCCTTTTCTGTTTTTCTTCCCAATGGGATTAATAGGCATCAACCATATAATATCTACACCTAATTTTTTGAGCCTGGGTAAATGTTTGACAAAAGCATTAAATGTTCCTTCTTTAGTAAACTGTCGAATGTTTGCTTCATATATTGTTGAGCTGTAGCTCCATTCGGGATGATGTATGCCGGTTTTAAACTGTGATAAGTTTATATTATTACCGGAACACGAGAAAAGGGTAAGAATTGAGATTACAAAAAATAAAATGATCTTTATAGGTTTGCGAATCAGAAATTTCATAAATAATATCCCCACAATTTTTGTTTTTCCAAATTAGATTAAAAATTTACTTAATATATAAGAAAATTATTGATATTTTAACAAAGTAAAATGACTAAGAATATTTTGAAGTTAAATGAAACAAATAATATACGATCCCGTTGCCAAATTCAGTTTATCCTTTATCGCCCTTGTAATTATGTTTATAGTTCTAAAAGAATTGCAGGTAATTTTTATTCCGCTGGTTATAGCTTATTTTTTATTCTTCATTTTTGAACCGTTTAATAATTATTTAGAAAAGAAAAAATTTCCGCAAAGCATTTCTACTATTATAGATTTAATTATAATAATTTTAATAATTTGGGGTATATCCAGGTTTATTATTGAGTCGTTTTCTCAATTCGGCGATACAATGCCTGTTTATGAGCAAAAGTTGAATAGTATTGTTAGTAATGCCGCTAAATCCTTTGGTATAGCAGAACCTCTTTTAGCAAATTTTAATATTAAATCTATTTTGGCCGATATTGATTATGGCGGAATAGCAAGCGGATTATTTTCTTCTACACTTTCTATTTTTTCAACAAGCTTTTTTGTGCTTTTCTTTTTCATATTTGTAAGCAGCGGACATAAAAAAATTATTGAAGCAATAAAAAATCGGTTTATTCAGACACACTCTTTAGAATCAATTAATGATTTATTAAATAATACGGATGAGAATAACGACAGTTTTGTGGAAACTGTAGAGGAACAGATTAAAACCGAAAAAGGAAAAGAAATTGAACAAACCTTTAAAGATATAACCCATCAAGTGCAGCAATATATAACAACTAAAACATTGATAAGTTTAATAACAGGATTATTAGTTGCATTAGTCTTATGGCTGTTTGATGTTGACTTTTTAATTGTTTGGGCAGTATTAGCGTTTGTGCTAAATTTTATTCCCAATATCGGATCTGCAATTGCAGTTATGCTTCCCTCCATTATGGCGCTAATCCAATATGAGTCGTTTACATATGCATTAATTATTGCCGGCATAATAACTGTTTTGCAAAATATTATGGGCAATATTATTGAGCCTAAAATTTATGGTAATAAACTTGGACTTAATCCGCTTGTTATATTACTTTCGTTATTATTGTGGGGCTATATTTGGGGGATTGTAGGAATGTTTATTTCAGTGCCGTTAACGGCAGTTTTAAAAATTATTATTTCAAACTCCAAGTCAAAGAATCTTCAATTTATTAGCGAGTTAATGGGGAGTTAGTTTAATTACGAATATTTTTAATAGCGATAAATTAATTACATTCTTCCCAAGTTAAATCTTTTTTCTTAACTATCGTTTTCATAGAGTCAACTTTTCTTTTCATGACGGAAATTAATTTTTGAAATTTCAGCTCGCTTTTTATTGAATCCATGAACGGATAAACCAAATTCTGGCGATATTCAACCCAACCTTTCTCAACAGCTTTGCTTAACCATTTTAACGATTTTTCTCTCTCTCCAAGAATAGCATACATATCGGCTAAGCTTTTCTCGCCAATACTTGATTCGTCCGGTTCTTCTTCAACTTCCTTTATATAGTCAGCAATTTCATTTTTTATAATCTTTTTCCCTTCGGCAGCTTTATTCAACTTAATTAGAATATATCCGTAATCATATTCTTTTTCACCTCCGGTAATTGCTAGAGATTTAGCTAAATAACTTAAAGCTTTTCTGTATTTTTTTTCCAACATTTTCAGTCTTCCACCAAGCGATAATCCAAAAGCCCAATCGGGCGAGCCACTAATTAGTTTGTTAGCATACATTTCGGCTTTATTAAAATCGTTTATTAAAATATATTGATTAATTAAATAAACATGCACAAGTAAATTTTTAGGTTCTAATTCGAGCGCTTTATTAAACCACATTAATGCTAAATTATTACAATTAAACTTTTGGTAAATTCCGCCCAAAACTATATATCCGAATACATTGTCCGGTTCTAAGGTTATTGATTTTCTTATTAATTGATAGGCTTTATCAAGACTTCCTTCATTAAAATAGACTACTCCTAAATTATAAATTGCGGCATAATAATTTGGATTTAATCTGATAGCTTTTTCGTAATGATATTTTGCTAATTTATAATCTCCTTTTGCCTCGTAGCTTTTTGCGAGGGATGAATGACCTTCTGCCAAATCAGGATTTAACGATAGAGCCTTCCTGCTCATTGCAATAGCCGAATCCCTCCATTCATCGGGGTAATAGTATCTTCTCACTTTTTGATCGTATGCAGAGGCTAAACCGGCATAAGCTAATGCATAGTTGGAGTCAATTGCTAAAGCTTTTTTATAAAACTCAATTGCTTTATTATTGTCTTCATCAGTGTACTTAGAGGCATATTTTCTTCCTTTTAAACAAAAAGCATAAGCTTCAATATTATTGGTCGGCTTTGTTTTAATTAAAAATTTTTCTTTGGGAGCTAACCGAGCTTCTAAATTTTTAGCAATAAGCTCTGCAATTTCCGATTGAACCTCAAAAATATCGTCGATTTTTCTATCAAACGTTTCCGCCCAAATGTGTTCATCACTGCTTGCATTAATTAATTGTGCAGTAATTCTGACTTTATTACCGGATCTTCTAACACTGCCTTCCAATATTGAGCCGGCATCAAGTTCTTTTGCAATTTCCGGAATTGTCGACTCGGTATTTTTATACTTCATAACAGAGGTCCTGGAAATTACTTGAAGATCGGAAATTTTTGATAATTGAGTTAAGATGTCGTCTGTAATACCATCGCTAAAATATTCATCTTCTTTGGAATCACTCATATTTTTAAAGGGTAAGACAGCCACGGTTTTGGCATTAAGCGGTAATATTTTAATTGGTCTTCTGTTGGAGAAATAATAAGCAGTAACAATAGCAATGACTAAAGTAACTCCATGAAAAAAATACTCTCTTTTCTTAATTTTTTGCGGACCCTCCTTCCCGTGATACCATGCGAAAAGAAACATAGTAATAATTCCAAAAAATAGAACAACAAGTAGAATATCAAAAATGAAGTTTGGTAAGTGGTATCTAAAACTGAATAAATGTACAAGTCCTAAAGTTGTAATGCAAGCGCTAATATAAATTGCCAAATATTTCCTGACTTTACGATCTTTTATTTCTTTAAAGGAATTCATATTATAAGACTACTAATGAATGAATCAAAATAATTTTAATAAAAATCAATTACATTCGGCATACTCAGGATAATGATGATTTATTTCCGTCTTAAAAGAATCAACTTTGGTTTGCATTTTATATAACAGTTGTTTGTATTTGGGTTCGTTTCTTAAATTGTTAAAATATGGATATAATTTAATTCTTTCAACATCTGTGTATCCTTTGTATATAGCTTCTTGCCACCAATAGAACGCTTTGTCTTTATTATTCAGAATTCCATAAATTTCTGCAAAAGCTATATAGCTAAAAGTATCATACTCCGGTTTATCGGCTAAATATTCTTTATAATCTTTCAATTCTTTGTTGAGAATTATCATTGCGCTATCGGTTTTATTAAGTTTCAACAATGTATGAGCATAAAAATATTCGGGTTCTGAATTTGTGATCTTCATATAGTTGTCATAATATATTTTTGCTTTTTCGTAATTATTTAAAATTGATTCTAAGCGTGCACCTAAAAACCAGCTAAACACAAAATTTGAATCTAGCTTTACAGATTGTAAAAAATATTTATGAGCGTTATCGAAGTCACCTGAATTTAGATATAAATCACCTAAATAAAAAGTTGCGTATATATTTTCCGGATCAAGCAGCAAGGCTTTTTTTACCCAAGATATAGCAGTATTATTGCAATTAATTGCTTTATAAACCATGCCTACGCTTATATTGCCCATAATGTCGTCGGGTGCCAATTGATTAGCTTTTCTTATCCAATAAAGAGCCTCATCATAACGTCCGGAAAACATTTTGATTTGTCCATAATTTAAAATAGCGCTCCAGTAATTCGGGTTTAATGCAATTGCTTCCTTATAATTAATAGATGCAAGATCTTTTTCCCCTAAGCCATCGTAAGCTGATCCAAGGGCTTTATATGCTTCGGGTAAATAAGGATTTAAGTCCACTGCTTTTTTGCCCAGAACCAAAGAAGAATCAAACCATTCTTTTGATCTCCAATATTTTGTAACTCGTTGGCTATAAGTATCGGCAAGACCGGCTAATGCCAATGCGTAAGTCGAATCTATTAACAAAGCTTTCTTAAAAAGCGCAATTGCTTTTTCATTATCATTTATATTGTAATTATAATAAAAATGACGTCCCTTTAAATATAACGCATATGCTTCCATATTCTCGGTCGGTTTTGAATCAATTATTCTTTTTTCTTTGGGTAATAATTTCGCTTTAAGCTCACTAGCAATTTTTTGTGCAATTTCCGATTGAATAGAAAAAATATCTTTCATATTACGGTCGTAAGTATCAGCCCAAATATGTTCATCACTATTTGCATTTATTAATTGTGCTACAATTCTTACTTTGTTATTAATTCGTCTTACGCTACCTTCCAAAATAGTTCCGGCACCCAGTTCTTTAGCAATATCACCTATTTTTATCTTTGTGTTTTTAAATTTCATTACCGAAGTTCGCGAAATTACCTTAAGATCCGAAATCTTTGAAAGCTGGATTAAAATATCTTCTGTAATTCCATCGCTAAAGAAATCATCTTCGGAAGAGTTCATATTAGTAAAAGGAAGAACGGCAACAATCTTTGCATTTCGAGGTAGGATTCTCAGAGATTTAGAGCTGATAACTAAATAGAGTGTAAAGGTAGCAAATAAAATAATCAATGAGTGGAAAACTATTTCGTTTAAATCAATTTTTTGCTTCCCAGGTTCACCGTGATACCAAGAAATTATGAGAACGGAAAGTAAACCAAATAGTATGATAACCAATAAAATATCAAATAAAATTGAAGGTAAATTGTAACGAATACTTAACAAATGAACCACGCCAATTACAGTTACCGAAGTACTAAGGTAAATAGCTAACCATTTACGTACTTTCCTTTTTTTTATTTCTTCAAAAAATTTTCCCAATAGGTTCTTTGTAGTTATTTTAAAAAAAATATTTAGTTTTATTTGGTAGCAATAAAAAGATAAGAATTAATTGATTTAGATTCATAAAAAACACGAGAATAATAGGAATAATTTGATTAAGGAAATTAGAAATAAAAACAAGCAGGAGAAATGTTTTGTGCCCTGCTTGTTTTAGAAATGAAAAATAAAATTAAATTGCTATTTGAATACCGACATGTGCTGCCCAATTATTTGCCGAATTAGATTCTGCTCCTTGTATGTCAAGTTCCCTTGAAACAATATGGTAAACAAACTCACCAAAGAGACCGGTAACTTTACCTATTCTTATATCGGTTCCGGCTCCAACATTAAAACCGAATGCTGACTTAAAACTAAAATCTCCGTCTTCAAGTGTTTGGCCTTGCTGCTGAATAAAACTTCGAGCATCATCTGTAAACTCTTGTTTAAGACTACCTAAATAAGCACCTCCTCCTACACGGATAAATGGGTTAAAAAAACCAACTCCAAACTTTAGCTTAACAAGTGCGCCAACAAATGTCTGACTAATCTTAATTTCGGAGGTCTTTGTATTAGTGCCGTTTAAATCACCGAATGTTTCAAATGTAAAAGGCACAGCCGAATAATCAAATTCTGCTAAAAAACTTAAAGATCCAAATGCAAGTCCGGTTAAATTATAACCAACTTGTACACCTACAGGCAAATAACCGGCTGAGGTACTTGACGAACCTATAAAATTATCGTCGAAGGAAGAAGCTCCGTAACCGACAAAAACACCAAGAGAAGGTTGAGAAAAAATGATTGTTTGAGAAAATAAAAATATTGTGAAGATAAGAGAAAATCTCTTCATTGTTCCTCCGGTTTTTTTTATGAAAATAATAATAATTAACCATTAAATAGTAGACTAATGCTTTATAATAGTAAATTAATAATCAAAAAGCGAATTTATTTTAAATATGATACTTGGGGCAGATTCAACCACCAAATGCAATAGTTAATAGGTCATAAAAAGCAGAACATCGATTACGAACTTCCCAAGGGTGAAGACAACGAAGTTTAGTTAAAAATTATTAACAGAACATCGTATACAGTTTTAATCGTATAATATAAAATCAAATTCCGTAATAATCGTAAGATATCATTTGATAACCCACATAAACTTTTTTAGGTTTTTGGAAAACCCAGAGGCTGATTGGGAGTACTTAAGCACTAAATCCCGCGATCAACTCCTTTTTTTTGAATAGGTGGGAGTTTTTTTTCTATTTTATTTATTTATTTCTCAAGTTTACATGCTTCTTTTAGATAAAGTATTTTTATCGGGCAACAGTGATTATAAATTATATATTTACGTAATTAAGTTTTGACAGAATATTTTAGATTTATATTTTTTATCCCAATACTAAAGTTCCCGGTTTTAAAACGGATTTTATTTTATAAAAAAAAGGACGGTTGCTACACCATCCTTTTTTGGCGCTTTAGCTCTTTTTACTTTTCTTTGGTTGTAAAAAGTTTTTCGTAGATTTTTTGCAGTTGTCCGCTTCTAATTTCACCCTTCAGATCTTTGGTCGATTTGTATAGCCAATTATGCATCGGATCCGTTGTTAAAAGGTTGTTGATATAATCGTTAACTTCTTTATCATTGTAAGCTCTGGCAGCGGGAATAAATTTGAAGTAGAAATTGTGAATTACATCATAAATCCCATGCCACCATGCATAGTCGGGACCCATCATTTCTG
>BDSW01000075.1 GCA_002898175.1 bacterium BMS3Abin04 | reverse complement strand
CGGGATGATTGTTGCAAGTGATATTGCTAAAAAAGATATTACATTTGTTTATCCGTCAGAAAATTTAGATGACGTGCTCAATAAGTTTGAACGAAAAAATGTAGAAGAATTCCCGGTTGTATCTGAATCGGATGCAACAACAATTCTTGGAACAATCTCAAGACAATCAATAATAAAAGCCTACAGCCATGAAAGCTTAAAATATAACCTTGCTGAAGGTATGGCAAAAAAATTAAAATTTGCCGATGAGATTGGAATAACTAATGTAACAAAAGGTTTTTCTATTATAGAAAAAAATGCACCTCATGAATTTATCGGTAAAAGTTTAGCCCAATTAAAAATCCGAAACAAATACGGCTTAGAAGTTTTAATGATTAAAAAAGCCGTTTCACCATTTGCTGATGAATCTAAAAACGAACAAATTATACAACCTGATCCTGATTACATAATTCAAAACGGTGATTTGCTGGTTTTATTTGGGAATGATGAGGAAATAAAGAAAGTAAAGAGTTGGTAAAAAATAATATAGATGTCCTATAATGTATATTATGTAAACTTATAAATTCCCTACCTTTAGACTAAACAAATCCTTGCAATTTCAAGAATATATACAAAATGACTATTAATAAAATCAAATATGTTATTAAGTTACCGTTTTTCTTTTTTACTTTTCGATAACGACTAAAATTCAAACGTCTTTCTTTCCTGATTTCTTCATCCTTATTTGGATTATAAAATCTAGGTTTATATTCGAAAGTTTTATGTGACGGTTTTTTGAATAACATAATAATTGTTTTATTAACTAAATGAGACAAAATTGATTGCTGAACCTATTGATTTTATTTCCAAACTTGTTACGGAGTCGGGTATAATTTCTCCGTCCGTGTGTACATAATAAGGCCTTTCCAAATCAATTTCAAGCATCTTAAATTTATACATAGAAACTTCCGGTATGGTTTCAATTTTATTAAAAAGCGCTAACGGCAACTTCCTTATTAATCTTAATCTACTATTTATCTTATCAATAACCGTTAAATCTAAAAATCCATCATAAATTTTTGCATTGGGATTAAGATAAAATCCGCCTCCGGAAGTTTTTCCGTTCCCGATTGCTAAAAGTAATTTCTCTCCATCTATATTCATTTCGGATAAACCAATATCCATTTTAATATTATTTAGATTTGTTAATGCCCTAAATACAGCAACAATGTAGGATGAAATTCCACTTAACAACTTATTATTTTGATTCAAATACGCTACATAAGCATCAAAACCGATTCCTAAACTATTTATAAACAGTGTATTCTTAACAGTTTTTTCTTTATCTTGAAATTCTACCGAACCAATATCGACAGGAACTAAATTGTTTCTATACTTTAAAATCCTTATCAAATTATCCTTGACCGACTTACCATATTTAAAATTAGATGCAAAATCATTCCCTGTACCAATTGGGAGCACGGCTACTTTGTTTTTATTTTCTAAATTTAACCCGTTTATAACCTCATTTAATGTACCATCACCACCAACCGAAATAATTAGATCTCCGTTTCCGGAATTTTCCTTTGCTATTTGAGAAGCATGTTTGGGAAATTTTGTAACAATTATTTTATATTTTTCATTTGAGTCATTATGAAATTGTTTAATTTCACTTATTACTTTTTTACCTCTTCCCTTTCCTGCAATCGGGTTTACAATATAAAGTAATTTATTCATTGATCTCCTCTAAGAGATTCTCTTCTGGATGTTCTAAATAGGATTGATATAGCTTAAGGTACTCGGCAACATGATAACCGTCAATTAAAGAATGATGAACTTCAATAGAAACCGGTAACATGATTTTAGAATTTTCTTTATAAAATTTTCCAAAGACTATTTTAGGAATACTATCGTCGTTCCCATATTTTCTAGCGTGAGAAATACTGTTAAAGCGTATCCACGGTATTGTTGAGTAATGTATTACATTAATTTTACAAGCTTCCGGATTTAACATATTTTTCGTCTGCAGTGCTTCTTTAAGAGTAATTTCAGCTTTAGATAAATATTCATTAAAATTCTGATGATACTTAAACCTGCAGAACTTAAATGTATTATCGTCATTTAAGATTGTAGAAGATGGATTGACCATTTCAAAAATTATAACGGAATTTCCTTTAATCCGATATCTAAATTCTTCTATGTTGTTTGCAGCTTTTATAGATAAAAAAAGATTAGATAAAAAGAAAGATAAGTTTTTAGATTTAATAAATTGATAAAACTTAGTAATCTCTACATCGGTACAGATATTATAAAACGGATTATCATAGTCCTTAAAAAAATAGAATTGATTCTTCCGATTCCATGAATTTATGTCGACGTGTTTTTCCAAAATCATACTAAAATATTAAAATTGAAACAAATTATAAAATATGGGAATGAAATGTTGCAAAACTTTTGCTTTATTCTTCATTCTCAAAAAGTGCATTTACAAATTCTTTAGAATCGAATGTCTGCAAATCATTAATACCTTCACCGACTCCAATATAACGAACCGGAACTTCTTGTTCCGATATTATCTGAAAAACAACTCCACCCTTTGCTGTTCCGTCTAATTTAGTGATTATAAGTCCGGTTAAATCCGTGTACTTTGAGAACTCTTTAGCTTGAATTAAAGCATTTTGTCCGGTAGTACCGTCCAATACAAGAAAAATTTCATTGGGAGCATAGTCTAAAACCTTACCTAAAACTTTCTTTATCTTCTTTAGTTCTTCCATTAAGTTACTTTTTGTATGAAGTCTGCCTGCAGTATCAATTAAAACAATATCCGCATTTTTGTCTTTAGCAACATTAAGCGTATCAAAAGCAACCGAAGAAGGATCTGTACCGCGTTCTTTCTGCAGTATTTCAACGCCTACTCTTTTCGCCCACACATCCAACTGTTCATTAGCGGCAGCTCTAAATGTATCGGCTGAACCAATTACTACTTTTAACCCTGCTTTTTTATAGATGGAAGCCAGCTTTCCAATTGTAGTAGTTTTTCCGGCTCCGTTCACTCCTATTATTAAAATTACAAACGGCTTATACTTTTCTATTTGTTCAAATTCAGAAGGAACGTTAGCATATTTGTTAAGTATTCCGGTTAACTCAGCTTTAATTATGTCAATAATGTTTAGTTTACTCCTATCCGACTCGGATTTCATTTTCTTACGTGTTTCATCAATAATCCTCATCGATACTTCATAACCGATATCACTCGTGATTAGAATTTCTTCAATTTCCTCAAGTATATCCTCGTCTAGTACTGCTTTTCTACTGACTGTTTCAGTAATACTTGTAACAATTTTATTCCTGGTTTTACTAAGACTGTTTTTTAATTTATTAAAATTAAGATTTTTAAGTAACTTCATTTTGTCCTTTGTTTTTAACAGCATTTATTCCCCTTGCAGAATAACCTACGACCGATGCAAAACTAAGTGCCAAACTGATATACATTAGCAGGTAATAAACCCAATGAACGTTTCGCACACCGAGAATAACAGCAAGAATGAATAATGCAATTGATGAAACCGTAATCTTGCCCAAATAATTGGACGGTAAAACTTTTCCTATTTGTGAACTTACAATCATCCCGCCAAGGAAAATTAAAATGTCGCGCATGATAACGATCCAAAAATAAAATCCCGGGATTAAATGCATAAAATAAAGTTTGAGCACTATCATAATTACTAATACTTTATCTGCAAGCGGATCTATAATTTTCCCCATTTCGGAAATTTGGTTCAATTTGCGGGCAAAATAGCCATCCAGTAAATCGCTTAAATAGGCAAGAACAAAGAGCAATAAAATAATAATTTTATTTGCCGGGTTATCAAGATGATCCAAGTAATAATAAATCGGAATGCTTAAGAGAAGCCTGAAAAAACTTATATAATTCGATACGGTATTTATTCTTCCGAATTTAATTTTCATCTGGTAACGGCAAATTTTCCAATTTTTTCTTCCACAATATTATTTGAATTATCCAAAGCTCTAACCTTAAAAATATAAATTCCTGAGTTAATAAACCGATTATTTTCATCTCTTAAATCCCAGCTGTAACCGCCGTCGCCGTTTTCTTCAATTAAACTTTTTATTTTCCTGCCGTTTATATTAAAAATAATTATTTCTGCTCTTTGTGTAAGGTTGGCAAAAGTTAACCGCTTTGTTTTTTCCAGTCGAACAGGATTCGGATAAACATAAACATCATTTAAATTTTCAGAAGATGATAAAAGCACAATAGCGCTCCCGGCTCCGTTAGCTATTTTGATGTGTCCGTTTGCTTCGGAAGAAAAAATATTTGACAAACTGAGCTTGTATTCTTTCCCAATTGACCCGACCGGATATTTGGTTGTAAGTAAAATCGAATTCTCAGTATTTATATCAAAATTAATATTTGTAATTACATTGAACGGGCTAAAACTATAATTACTCTTATTTTTCGCTGACGCTTCATCCAAGTTTAGATTGAACATCAATCTTATTTTATTTGATTTTAGTATTTGAAACCGGGTTATGTAGAATCCTTTACTCGTATCTTTTTCTTCCTGAACCATAACGTTGAAAATCTTTCCCGGAATCGGTGAGTTATATAAATCTTTGAGTGATTTCCCAATTTCCAGTTGATGTTCCCCTACCGGTAAATTATTATCAAAATTTAAGATGTACGAAAACTGAGAGCTTGTGAAAATAGTTTTAGGAACAATAATATCATTTGCCGGTTTTGCAATAAATTTAAAATTGCTTAACTCATTTACATAATTCTTTATTTTGTTGGAAAAAATAATTTTAATTTGCTTTGTGGAAATAACATCAGCAGATTCTGCATCAGCGGGAGAATGAGCAAAGACAGAAACAACGGAACTTTGAGTCGATTCTTTCAGCGGGTTACCGCTTCCTATGGTTTTAATTGAATAATAATACATTGTATTATTTCGGATTCCTGCCGAATCAATATAACTTTCGAAATTTGAGCTATCATACAGATTTAAATTATCCGGTTTTAATCCTCTAAATAAGTAATACTTTCCGGGAATTGAGCCAAATTCTAATTTTATATGCGAACTATCTATACTATAAACATTTTTAATCGTGGCAATTACCGGGAAAGACAAGTCTTTTAATTCGTAAAAATTGGTGGAATTGTTTTCCGTAATACCAAATTCTTTAACTCCGTCTTTGTTTAAATCTCCTGTAAAAACCGTTGTTGTATTTATATTTGTTTTATAAAATATTACATTATCCAAACCATCATTATTCTTCAGAACATAGAAGTATGGAAAAACATTTATAAGTAATTCTTCTTTACCATCGTTGTCAATATCTGCAAAAGTGACATTGTATTGTCTTCTCGTAAAACCGGAAGAAAATGTTGAAGAAATATCCATAAATGCTTTAGAAGAAATAATATTCAGCTCATTATTTTCTATATTAAAGACTACTAACAAATAAAAAGGTGAAATATCATTTTTTGTAGTGGATTTAAGCAGCACAGCTAACTCATGTTTTCCATCACCGTTATAGTCACCGGAAGCAATTGCATTTTTAATTCCATTCAATTTAAAGTCGAAATTTTTATATGCGGAATATGAATTTGGTCCATTAATCGTATAACCGGTTAAAATTCCCCTATTATTCATAAACCAAATTTCTTTCTTTCCGTCGTTGTTAATATCATCAACCACAACATTCGGAGCACCAATAAATCCTTGCGAATCCGTATTTGAATAAATTGAGAGAGGAAGCATGCTCTCTAATGATACGGACAAATCACTATTAACTTCTGAAATACTGAATGTTGAATCTTGGGCAAAAGAAATTATCTCAGTCTTTCCGTCACCGTCAATATCATCTGCCAATGCCGGCCAAAAATTTCCGGAAGAATCACTAAAGTTGTTTGTAAAATTACTTGAGAATTGATCTGATTGTTCATCGATAAATCCAAAACGAAGGAATAAACCCAACATATCAACTTTACCGTTTTTATTAAAATCTCCAAACGATTTAGGAATTCTGTCTTGTAACGAATCTATTTTAGTAAAAGAACCGTTTTGAAAATCGTAAATACTTAATATTTGATTATTAGATATTTCATTGATAAGTACATTTTGCTTATTATTCGAAGTAATACTTACCGCTTCTTTATAAACCCGTCCTTCAGGTAAGATGTATTGAAGTTTATCAAATGATGCTAAATTAAAATTCGATTCAGTAGAAAATTCGAAACTATTACCGTTATCATTCAAGATAGTTTTTAAGCCTGCCAAATTCTCAGCTTCAAAGTATACGTCGTATTTACTATTATTTCTTACAATTTCAAGAGGGATATAACCATAATGAGATCGAGTAACCGTTCCGATATTAGTATCAAAATCATCCAAAGTTACCGAGCTGAATTTCTCCGTCCCTTTGAGTTTATAAAACATTTTTACAACAGACTTTTCATTTGTATAAATTGCTGCAAGTATAGTAGCTTTATCTCCAAAAAGAACCGTTCCTCCGTTTATTAAACTAATTTCCGGCGGAGTTCTATCGATATAAAAGTTTACTCGTTCCTCCATTATTTTACTACTATTCAATAACACACTTAAACGAATGGTATAAACTGTATCAGAGAAACTCGAAACATCGAGAGTATCAATATTATCGTTTAGAAACTGGTAAACATTATTCTTTAAACGAATTTCTGTCCAGTTGGTTGGATTAAACCCGGTTCCATATTCTAATTTAAAGCTTTCAAAATTCGGGGATAAAACTGAAGCGTTAATAATAATTGAATCCCCTGACGTTGCAAAATCCTGGTAAGGAAAATTAATTTTAATTACAGCCGGTAAAAGTGAATTAACGGCTTTGTTTAAATCCAATCTTCCGGCACCGGTTGTTGCATCCCAACCGGGACTGTTAATATCCTTTGCCGTAGTTTTTAATATTTGCGTAATCTCTTGTACCGATAAATCTTTTAAGCCGAGTAAAATTCCTACGGCACCTGTTACAAAAGGTGCGGCTGCCGAGGTACCACTGAAACTTCTATATTTCCCATTCTTTGAAGTTGTAAGAATATCGACACCCGGAGCAACTAGATCGAGAGTTGATCCCGAATTTGAGAAAGACGCTGCGAAATCACTGGAATCCGTTGCACCGACACTAATTACACTACTAAAACTTGATGGGTAATGTGGCAAATCTGAAGAAGAATTGCCGGAGCTGCCGACTAATACTACTCCCCTACTTACCGCGTAATTAATTACATCTTTTAACAAATTAGAAAATTTTGAGTCACCAAAACTCATATTAATAACCTTTGCACCATTATCAACCGCATAAATAATAGCAGAGGCTATATCGTCATCATCACCATACCCGTCGGCATCAAAAGCTCGAAGATTTAAAAGTTTAACATTGGGAGCAATACCTGCAATACCTATCTTATTATTTATTTCAGCTCCAATAATTCCAGCAACACTGGTTCCATGTCCGTTTTCGTCACTTGGATTATTATCCCAATTATAAAAATCCGACGTCGTATCATTTGTATTTTTTATTGATCTATCCACAAAGTCGAATCCCCTGTAATCATCTATAAAACCATTTTCATCATCATCAATTCCGTTATTTCTTTTATCATTTCCATTTTTATCAATTCCGGTTTCACCATTATTAATATAGATTTTTTTATACAAATCAGGATGCTCGTCATCAATTCCGGTATCAATCACACCGACTAATATATTTTTTAGATTATTGTTTCCATTGATCTTATCCCATGCTCCATATGCTCCTATATTTTTTAAATACCATTGCTTATTAACTAAACTGTCGTCGGGGATAAAATCTATTTTATAAGTAACATTATCTTGAATGTACTCAACTTTGGCCATATCTAATTTCGCAAGAAAGTCGTTTTTTTCAGTCGGATTTTTGAAATTAACCTTAAAAATCCTCATTAAGCCTATACTTTCATTTAGGTGACTTCTGTTATCTAATTTCAATAAAGGTAAATAAGCCATTTTACTTAAACTATTTTCATTCAAATAAGCATTTTTTATTGTTGTTTGAACTTCAGCTTTGGTAATATTGGGCTTAAACTTTATAAAGATTGAAACTTGAGCAGAAGAAACCACAGGTAAGATCAAAAACGCAAGGATAAGAATAATCTTTTTAATCATATTCTTCCTTCCGTAATTTTGAGTTTACCGGTACGGGATAATTACCGGAGAAACATGCGGTACAAAAATGCTCCCGATCATGATCCACCATTGCTTCCAGCATTTCATCAATAGTCATATATTCCAAACTATCTACTCCCAGATATTTCCTTATATTTTCGGTATTCCCGTTAAATTTATTAGCAATTAACTCTTCCCTCGATGGGAAATCCATACCGTAATAACATGGGTATGAAATAGGTGGAGATGAAATTCTTAAATGGATTGACTTTGGATTTGCTTCTCGAATCAGCTTTACCAACTGCTTTGACGTTGTACCCCGAACAATGGAATCATCAATGAGTACAACTGTCCTATTTTCCAACACTCCTTTTACCGTATTAAATTTTACCCTAACACCGATCTCCCGGTTACTTTGCTCAGGTAAAATAAAAGTTCGTCCGACATAATGACTTCTTATCAATCCGATTTCCAATTTAGAAGGTATCTCCTGCTTTTCCAGTTCATTTTGATAACCTATTGCAGCAGTATTTGAACTATCGGGGACACTTATTACGATTAATTTTTCTTTATCGGGATCACGTACGGCATGATATGTTGCTAAAGTTTTACCAAGCTTCCTTCTCATTTTGTCAACATTTGATCCGAAGATTTTACTATCCGGTCTCGAAAAATATATATACTCAAAAACACAATGCTTAGGAATTATTTTCTCAGTATTAATTTTAAAAGATCTGATTTTATATCCGGCTTTTGAATCGGATGAAATTTCAATCAATTCCCCTGGTTCAACATCTCTAATATATTCTGCACCATTTATATCAAAAGCACAGGTCTCAGAGGCAATAATAAAAGAATCATTAATTTTCCCAAGAGCCAATGGTCTAAAACCAAGCGGATCACGAGCAGCATATAATTTATCATTAGATAAAATTGTTAATGAATATGCTCCCTCTAATTTGGACAGAGCTTCTAATATTTGGTCAACTTGATTTTCCAACCGGCTTCTGGCAATTAAATGTAAAATTACTTCGGTGTCGCTTGTAGTTTGAAATAATGCGCCTTCGGTTACTAGTTCCTTTCTTAAAGTTTTAGCGTTTGTTAAATTCCCATTGTGAGCAACCGCCAAATTTCCCATCCTATAATTTACAAGAAAAGGCTGTATGTTCTTCCTTGATTTCGATGCGCCTGTTGTGGAATAGCGGTTATGACCAATAGATGCAAAACCGTTAAGTTCTTTTACAAACACGTCCTTTTTATTAAAAACATCCGAAACCAGTCCAAGCCCTTTAACAATATTAAACACATATTTCTCATTTCCATTTTTTGATGCGGATACAATACCGGCAGCCTCTTGTCCCCTATGCTGAAGCGCATGTAACCCGTAATAAGTTCGGACAGAGGGATTATCCGTACCAAGTATACCAAAGACTCCACAGTGACATTTAGGTTTATCAGGCGTGCAATTAAACTTATTATTTGGGTTGTATATATTCAAAATTTTTTAGAGTCAATACATTTATTAAGGTTAAGACTTTAAGAAACAAAATGAATGGAAAAATTGTCGGAACGGCGGGATTTGAACCCGCGACCACTTGACCCCCAGTCAAGTACGCTAACCGGACTGCGCCACGTTCCGAATTATTTCTTAATATTAAGAGGTTATAATTTAGAAAAACAAGAAAATATTATACGCTCTAAATCTTTGAACGTAAATCTACTAAAAATTTTCTCATTTCCTCAAGGTCTCTTTTTAAAGATCTTACATTGGTGTTTTTGGTAACTGAGGATTTAACTTTCGGAATATATTTTTTAGAATGAGCAAGAGTATTATTATTAGGATCGGAAAGAATTTTTTTTGCTCCTTCAATTGTATACTTCTCATCTCGCAGAAGCTTTTTTATTTGAAGAATTAATTTTATATCGGAGTTTGTATAAATTCTGTTCCCCGCTCTATTTTTAGAGGGTTTCAGCTGTTCAAATTCAGTTTCCCAATAGCGAAGTATATACTGTTCTAATTCAGTTAATTTGCTTACTTCACTTATTGAATAGTATAATTTCTTTAATCCGAAGTCTTTCATAAGTATATTGATTTTTTACTTTAAGGAAATTAAGTAATTCATTATAAAATATCAAGTTTAATGCTTATCCTTAAAAAAATAATTATGGTTAATACAAAAGATATTGTATCTTATAATCATAAGAAATTCATTTAAATAATTACTTGATAAATAAGATATTAAAATCTATTGTATTAAGATTTGTCCTAGCACACAATACGGTAAAAAGTAAAGTATAGAGATAAAGAGATTAGATTTTTGCTAATATTTTAGTAAGTAAATACACTCCGGCTATATAACTTAATTCTTGAAATCCAGAGATGTAACCGTCACAAATGCCTGCAGTTAAAAGAGTTTGCCTAAAATTATCTCTTTTAGAAATATTAGACAGATGTACTTCAATTTTAGGAGTTTTTACTAATTCCAAA
The DNA here is from genome assembly GCA_002898175.1 of bacterium BMS3Abin04. Classification (GTDB taxonomy): domain Bacteria; phylum Bacteroidota; class Ignavibacteria; order Ignavibacteriales; family Melioribacteraceae; genus BMS3ABIN04. Next base: position 393 of record BDSW01000075.1, on the reverse strand, counting down.
GCATCGCGTATTGCTACTGAAGTATGAGCATAACCGCCCGGATTAATTATTAAACCGTCAAAGTTCCCGTTTACAACTTGAATCTTATTTATCAACTCTCCTTCTATATTGCTTTGGAAAAATTCAAATTCAATATCCGGGAATTCCGATTTTATTTGAGAATTTATAACCTCGGGAGTTAATTTACCATAATGATTTGTGTCCCTCTTGCCTAGCATATTTAAATTAGGTCCGTTTAGAACTATAATTTTCATTTATTATCCGCCATTTCTTCAATTACCTCTCTTAATCTTGGCGTTAAATAAACATCTTCTACACCTAGTTCTTTTAATGCCGCAGATAGCGTAATTACTTTTCGTTGGAATGTAACTAATTTATTTATTACTATTACTT
>BDSW01000074.1 GCA_002898175.1 bacterium BMS3Abin04 | reverse complement strand
GGCGTTCTTATTGTAGAAGCCATGGCTCAAACAGGTGGTATTTTAATGTTAAACAGTTATATCGATCCGACAAACAAACTGGTCTTCTTTATGGGAATAAAGAATGCAAAGTTTAGGAAACCCGTTGTACCGGGAGATCAGCTTGTTATTGAGGCTGAACTTGTAAGCCGTAAAAGTAAAGTGGTCGTGATTAAAGCTAAGACGTACGTCGATAATAACATCGTTGCGGAAGCCGAATTAATGGCTGCAATTGTTGACCGTGAAAACAAAGCGGAATAAATAATGAACACCATCCATTCAACAGCCATAGTCAGTTCGAAAGCAAAACTAGGGCAAAATATTGAAATTGGTCCCTACTCTGTTATTTATGATGACGTGGAGATAGATGACAATTGTCAAATTGGACCTCAAGTTGTTATTTATGATGGTGCACGGATCGGGAAAAATGTTAAAATTTTTCAATCTTCTTCCGTTTCTAATATTCCACAAGATTTAAAATTCGGGGGAGAAGAATCTCTTTTAATCATCGGAGATAATACTATTTTAAGGGAAAATGTAACTTTGCACAGAGGCACCGAAGTTACAGGAGTTACAAAAGTTGGTAACAATTGTTTATTAATGGCATATTCTCACATTGCACATGATTGTGTTGTTGGAAATAATTGTATACTGGCAAACTTAGTACAATTAGGCGGGCATGCTGAAATCGGCGATTGGGTAATCATCGGCGGAGGAACACCTGTCCATCAATTTTCTAAAATCGGTATCCACGCAATGATTGCCGGAGGTTTTAGAGTCGTTTCTGACGTTCCTCCTTTTATTCTTGCTGCCCACGAACCTTTGAGATATAACGGATTAAATTCAATCGGGTTAAGAAGACGAGGATTTTCTAACAAAGACATTTTTACGATTAAAGAAGCATACAGCATATTGTATAATCCTAAAATAAATTATTCGGATGCACTTAAAACCTTACAAGAAAAATTTGCAGATAATATTCATGTGAAAAATATTGTTGAATTTATTAAGAAGAGTAACCGAGGAATAATTAAAGGATGAAGTGGCACATATTGGATACCAACTCAAATTCCGGTAAATTCAATATGGAATACGATTTAATGCTTGCCGATAAATGTTCTGGAAACGAAGCTTATTTACGTTTTTATAAATGGAATCCTCCTTGCATTTCAATTGGCGCACATCAAAGTTTTGATGATCTTAATTTAAATAAAATCAAGTTTGATGGACTGGATATGGTTAAACGTCCTACCGGCGGACGAGCAATTTTACATTCCGAAGAATTAACATACTCTGTTGTAATACCCACTTCTATTAACTTAACCGGCGGAGAAATTTATAATAAAATTTCCTTATCTCTAGTAAAAGGGTTACAATTATTTGATCCTAAATTAACGAAACTGGAATTAGAAGAAATTCAACCCGATTTCAAATCCCACTACCAAAGCTCATCGGGAATTATTTGTTTTACAAGTACCGCAAAGCATGAAGTAAAATATAATGGGAAAAAACTGATCGGCAGCGCGCAAAGAAAATTTAATAACAACATATTGCAACATGGTTCTATTTTAATTGGGAAATCTCATGCAAAACTAATAGATTACTTAAATCAAGATTTGAGTGAGTTAGAACGTTTAAAAACAGAAATAACTGAAAAAACCATAGAACTGGAAACAATTCTTAATTATACTATTGATTTTAAAAAAATAATTAGTTCGATAGTTTTAGGATTTGAACAAATATGGGGAAACAATTTTAAAGTCGTAAAAGCTATTTAAACATCATTGCTCCAAATTCTTCCAAACCTGCTTTTGTACAAGTTGTTTCACTTTCTCAATTATATTACTCAATTATTTTTATTTTTAACAAATCAAAAATGAAAGTTGATGAAAAAATTATTTTACATATTCGGTTTTGTTATTTTATTTGCAATAGATTTATATCCTCAAGATGTAATTTATGATATTCAGAATTATCTTGAAGGCGTAACCGTATATGATATAAGTAGTGACGGTGAAAATATTTGGTTTGCCACCAACGGGAAAGGGATTTATCAATATTCATTAATAAAAAACAAATGGTACAATTATTCGACTAATAACAAAAAATTAAAATTAGACTTTTTCTATTGCATTACAGCTAATAAAGATTATGTGTGGGCAGGTTCAACCGATGGTCTTTACATTTATAATAAAAAAAGACACAGATGGATAAGACGAAAATTCGGTAAAGGAGGACAATTAGGAAATTGGATTAGAAGTCTCAGCTTTGATAAATATTCTAATTCAGTATGGATTGGAAGATTTCAGTTTTTAACAAGATATAATTTGTCGACCCGCAGATTTACCGATTACGATTTAACCGTCAACGGGAATGATAAATCTAATACTATTAAAAGTATTGCGGTTGATGGTGATAGTCTTTTATGGATTGGAACCGAAGCGGGAGTACACAAAATTTATAAGCACAAAAAATTCAGGATAGATTCAACAAAAAAGTACTATGATAATTCTTTGAATTATTTTAACGGAGAAGGTGACGAGGTTTCCGTTTCTTCACTACTTCCGGGGAAAGAATATATTTGGTTCGGTACCGATGAATTTATTACACCGCAAAATCCTAATTTCAATGTCGGCGGCTTATTCAGATTTAATAGAAAAGGTGAATGGATTAAGTTTGATAAAGCCGACGGTTTACAAGGTAACGGAATTTTTTCACTAGCTCGAACCGGTAATTATCTCTGGGTTTCCGTTTATCATTTTAACTCTCAGAAGAAGGAGGCACAAGGTTTAGGATTAACGCTGTTAAACAGAGTACTCCTTTCTGTAAAACCGGTTAACGATGAACGAATACCGAACAATGTTTATAAAATATTTTTTGACGGGACAAACATTTGGTTAGGAACAAATAAAGGAGCATTTAAAATTAATCTTACTAATAAATTAATACCGAATTTCAAAGATTTAAATACGGAACAATAATGTTAAAAATATCGCAAGAAAGATTAACAGAAATAAAAAATAATTTCTCCGGTAAAAACATCATGGTTGTTGGCGATATGATGCTTGACGGATATTACTGGGGAAAAGTTAAAAGGATATCACCGGAAGCACCCGTACCTGTTGTAGAATTAAATAATGAATTTTTAAGATTTGGCGGTGCTGCAAACGTTGCTCTGAATATTCTTAAGTTAAACGGCAACCCCTTCCCTGTCGGCGTAGTTGGTGATGATGCCGGCGCTGAAGATTTTAAGAAACTATTTAACGACTTAGGGATTTTGCAAAACGGAATTGTTACGGACCCCAACAGACCAACAACTATAAAAACAAGAGTAATAGCCGACCAGCAGCATATTGTACGCATTGATAGAGAAAGTAAAAGCTATATTAGCAATGACATCGAAGAAAAAATTTTAGAAAAAATAAAAGAGCGAATTGAACAAACCGATGCAATAATTCTTCAAGATTATAATAAAGGTGTTTTAACTAAATCGTTAATTAAGAATATTATAAGTTTAGCCAACCAACACAATACGATTATTACAGTCGATCCGAAATTCAACAATTTTCTTGAATTTGAAAATGTTACGGTTTTTAAACCGAACAAAAAAGAAACTGAAGATATATTTGGAATCAGGATAGATTCGGACAAGGACGTTGAACTTGCCGGAAAGAGATTATTAAATAACTTGAAAAGCAAATATGTGCTGTTAACTTTAGGTGAACTTGGAATTGCTTTGTTTGAAAACGGTAAAGAGATCAAACGTATTCCAACTAAAGCACGTAATGTTTCCGATGTTTCCGGTGCAGGTGATACAGTAATCTCTACATTAACAATGGCTTTAGCAGCAGGAACAAATATTTATGAAGCCGCCTATTTCGCAAACTACGCAGGCGGTTTAGTCTGCGAAGAAGTAGGTATTGTACCGATAGATATAGATAAATTGTTTAACACCATTAATAATGTAATTATATGAACTGCAATATTGTCAAACGAGAAGAATTAGCAAAGATTCGCAAAGAGCTAAAAGAAAGCGGGAAGAAGGTTGTTTTTACTAACGGATGTTTTGATATTCTTCATGCCGGACATGTCGATTATTTAGTTAAAGCAAAATCACTCGGTGATATTTTAGTCGTGGGGATAAACAGCGACAGCTCAATGAAGCACATAAAAGACAATAAGAGACCGATTATTACTGAAGAAGAACGATCTTTTATCGTCAGCAATCTTAAGCCGGTTGATTTTGTAACCATTTTTAATGAAGATACTCCTTATAAGTTAATTAGTGAGATTGTTCCGGATTTTTTAATAAAAGGATCCGATTGGGATATTGAAAACATTGTTGGTAGAGATATTGTAGAAGCAAACGGTGGAGAAGTTAAAACAATAGATTTCGTAACCGACCAGTCTACTTCAAAAATTATAAAGAAAATTATAAAATTATATACTAGTTAAGTTGGAAAAGAAAAAAACAAAGTTTAAAAGATCTCCATTTAGAAAATTTCTTAACGGAATAATTGTATTTTTTGCAGTTTTGGTTTTCTTGCTTCTTGTTTTTTTCGGTTTTTCCCAGACACAAACATTCCGAGACTACTTACGGGATAAAATCACTTCCGAAGTAAACAACTCAATCAACGGAACTCTTAGTATTGAAAAAATTGACGGTTCTTTGCTGACCTCAATCTATCTTCGAAATACATCGTTAAGTATAGATACCGATACTCTATTGAAAGCAAAATTAATCGAGATAAAAACCAGTCCGTTACATTTATTATTAAGAAAAATTTATATCCGGAAATTTGAGATAAAAGATACTTATATCTCACTTCTGCAGAACAAAGATGGAAGTTGGAATTATGAATCATTATTAAACTCAGATGAAGAAAAAAATTTAACTAAAAAAAAGGATAGCTCTTCTTCATTTCCATTCGGTATTCAGGTAAACGATTTATCGTTAAAGAACATTAATTGTGTTAAGCAGTCATGGAACAATATCGGATCGACAAAATTGTATGACAGGGTTAATCTTAATGATTTCAGGGTTGATAATCTGTACTTAAACGCTGAATTTAAGGCAAATTTAAAAAAACATTTTGTCAGCTTATATCTGCAAGACCTATCCGGTTACCCGAATTTTAAAATATTTAGGTTAAGACAATTAGCAGGCAAAGTAATTATTACCGAAAAATTTGCAAGAGTAACAAATTTTAAACTCGTTACAGATAGTACAAATATTGTGTTAGATGCACAATTAGATAGTTTGAATTTATTTGGTAATGCGAAATTAAAGGAATTTTCATCTTACCCGCTTCAAATTAATGTACATGCAAAAAGTTTTTACTTCGACGACTTATCTACGTTTATCAATGGAACAAAAATATTAAAGGGAAAAGCATCGTTAAATTTAAGTGCTAAAGGTAAATTTGGTAATTTTACGGTTACTAAATCTACACTTGATTATTTAAATACACATTTAGAACTGAGCGGAACAATTAAGAATCTCAATACACCCGGCAAGTTATTCCTTAATATAAATTTCAAAAATTCTAAAATAACCGAACAAGATGTTGTAAAACTATTACCGACAGTTTCTATGCCGGGTTATAAAGGATTTACATTAAAAAATATTAATTTGCTTTTTAAAGGCGAACCAACAAGATTTCACTCTGTTTTAAAAGCTGATATTGAAGACGGAACTTTAGATTTAGACACTTATTTAGATTTGCAAAGCAAAGAACCAAGCTACGATATTAATTTCTCTACTAAAAAACTAAATCTCTTCCCTGTTGTTGGTAATAATACTAAACTAACGGGGAAAGGGTCGATTGTGGGACAAAGTTTTAACCCGACTAAAATGGATGCAAAGATTAAACTTAATTTAAACAATTCATATTTTAATGATTATTTTATAGATTCTCTTAGTTTCAATACTACAGCACAAGCTAAAAAATTTAATTTGGATTTTGCGGGTGTCGTAAATAACTCAAATACTAAAATAAAAGGCAGCTTGGATTTGATGAACAAAAAAAATCCTATTTATAATTTGTATGGAAGTTCAACTAATTTGAATATTGCATCTTTTACACATGATTCAACAGATAATTCAAATTTAAATTTTACATTTAGCGCAATAGGTAAATCATTAGATATTGATTCCATGAATGCCGATTTTACGGTAAAACTTGATTCTTCTACTTATTCAGGTCATTTTATAGATAATACGGATGTAAAATTACAATTGAGGGAAAATAAAAATTTAAGAGAAATAAACTTGCTTTCTGATCTTATTGATTTTAATATTACCGGTAAATTTTCATTATCGAAAGCAATAGATCTTTTAACCTACGAAAGTAAGACAATAAGTGATATTATTAAAATAAAAATTCAAGAACTGAATCCGGTAAATTTAATATCGGATTCGAATAAGGTAATATTCATGAAACCAACAATTCCGGAAATTGCCAGAAGTAAACTTAAGTTTGACTACAATTTCAAATTCAAGGATCTTGATCTGCTTGCAATATTAACTGACAATGATAAACTTGATATTGAAGGTTATGGAAGCGGTAAAATAGAAAATGACTCTACTAATTTTTCAATTTCAGCAAATTTAAATTTAGACTATTTTTTAAGCAAGAAAAACGGAACTCTTACTTATCTTTCAGGTATAAATTCTGACATACATTTTAATAGAGACAACAATGCACTTTCCTTTGACAAACTATTCGGTTCTATTTCAATTGACGGGAAAAGAATTTATTATAATAATGATTTTAAAGATATTAATGCAGATATAATTTTTAACCAGAGTAAGTTGTTTTATAATCTTAGCGCTTCCCTTGCCAGCCGGTTACAAACAGAACTTGAAGGAACAGTAGAAATGCAGGCAGATAAACAAATTATTAATATCGACTACCTTTGGGCTAACCTTGATAAGGTTGAATGGGAAACCGAATCATCGGCTTCTATAGTGTTTACAAACGACTTCATTAAGCTGAAAAATTTCTTGCTAAAAAGAGATAATGCAAGTATAAGCCTTGGAGGAACTATATTTAATAATGGTGAGCAGAATATAAAATTTAGCGTAAATCACCTTCCCGGGAAAATATTGGGTAAATATTTATTCCAAGTTAACGATCAAAAATTTGATGCGGATTTTAATCTTTATACTGATATTACAGGAACAGTTAACTCACCTGAAATAGATATAAAACTTAACGTTGATAATATTGGTTATGGGAAAACTATTTTTGGCAGTTTAATTTCGAACTTAAAGTATTCTAATTTATTGCTAAATGTAAATACAAGTTTTGTTGATTCGGCAAAAACCTTTTCAGCACCGTTACTAACCTTAACGGGATATGCACCAATAGACTTAGGTTTTATTCATGTAAAAAATCGTTTCCTTCAATCTGAACAAATATATATAAACTTGAACTCTAAAAATTTTAATCTTGCTTCTTTAGGGAACAGCCTCCCTTATATACGAAACCTAAAGGGATTATTTAAAGCAGATGTAAAATTAACCGGGACATACTCAAAACCGACCTTAGCCGGTTTTATGAAAATTATTAACGGTAGTTTTATCGCTAATCCTTCAGGACTAAAATATAACTTTTCCTCTAACCTGTTATATAAAGATGAGTCGGTAATTGTTGATAACATTACTATTAAAAACGACAAAGCAACACCAAACGGCGGACAACTTAGGGGTAAAGGGAAAATTGATTTCAACGGATTTAATTTAGAAAAAATTTCACTTAATGTTGATGGAAATATTGCTTTATTAAGTGAAGAATCTAAAAAAGTAAACCCGTTCTTTTACGGTGATTTGTTTATAAAATCTGAAGGTCCTATAAAATACACTTATCAAAACAAAAGGTCGAACTTAACTGGAAATATTAATATTGAACGAGCCAATATTACATATTCTGCATTACAAAATAGTTCAAATTCATCAGATAGAAAAGTTAAGTATAACTTTATAGTAGATACGACTAATATTCAAAAGAATGAATTAAGATTTAGGAGCGAATTATTAGCATCCATGAAAAATGATAATAATGAAGATTTAAGCAATTTAAATTTCGACTATGATATTAATTTTAACATTGATAAAAATGCAAAACTTCAATTTATTCTCTCGCCCGTGCTTAATCAAAAATTAATTGTCGAAACAAGGGGAAATCTAAAATTTGAGAGCAACAATGGTATTGCACGTGCACAGGGAAAGTTAACATTACTTGACGGATCGAAATTAGAATTTTTTAAAACTTTTGATGCTCAAGGTTCAATTAGATTTGAAAACGATATTACTAATCCATATCTTGATGTTGTAGCAACTTATATTGGAGAAGAATACACCGCAGGCAAAACCGAAGAGGTTGCTGTAAAACTAAAACTAAACAGTCCTCTCTCCAAGTTGGGTGAAAATCTATCGGTTAATAAAAACATATTTTCCGTCTACGTAGGAAGAGAGAATATTCAAAATAATATTCCTAATTTAAATTACAATGCATCAAATGCTATTTCCTTTA
>BDSW01000073.1 GCA_002898175.1 bacterium BMS3Abin04 | reverse complement strand
CCATTACACCATAATCAATAGAAATATTTTTCAGATGACCATATACACTGGTTAAAGTTTTTTCAAATTGAGGCATGCCTATAGCATCTATAATTTCAAGCAGACCGGTATGGAGATCAGGTAAAAACAGTTGAATCGCGGAAAGAATAGATTCGGCTTTCCAGATAAACATACCGGAATTCCAAAGGAAATCGCCGGATTCCAAAAAACGCTTTGCTGTAGAAATATTCGGTTTTTCAGCAAACGTTCTTACTTTGTAAATATTATCGCCAAGCGGTTCATCAACGTACTGGATATATCCGTACCCTGTTTCCGGTCTAGTTGGTGTAATACCTATTGTAAGTAACCCTTTGGAACTCAAAGCAAATTCAGCTGCTTTATTTAGTGTATGTTGGAATTTCTCCGTATCAAAAATCAAATGATCGGCAGGAAGAGTAACCATAACCGAATCATTATCTTTATTGTTAACTAAAACAGAAGCTAACCCAATACAAGCGGCGGTGTTCTTTCCGAAAGGTTCCGCGATAATATTATCAACCGGGATTCCCGGAATTTGTTTAGCTATTCCCTCTTTCTGTTCCTTATTGGTAATTACATAAATATTTTCCTTTGGGATTAACCCATCCAATCTTTCAACAGTATTTTGTATTAACGTATTCTCTCCGAATATCCTTAACATTTGCTTGGGTTTTTTCTTTTTACTTCTCGGCCAAAATCTCGATCCTACTCCTCCGGCCATAATAACTGCAAATAATTTCATTTCTTATCCTTTGTTTAAGTTAACAATGCTATTTCCAAGTCTTTCTGCTTTAACCAAAAATTCCGTTATATCCACATTTTTTTCTCTTATAATTGCAACAATAACAATTAAACAAGCTCTCATATCCTCAATAAGATTAGAGTTCGGTGTCATTTTATGTGATTTTAATAATTTCAATGTACTAGTGAATATCATGTGCATTTTAGTAATTATATCGAACTCTTCATTTTTAGAAAGCTCTGTATTAAATTCCATTAATATAATAAAATCATCCATTTCTTCTTCATTATATTTATTATTTTTAACTAAATTAAGGAATTCATCCAGAGAAGGTATAGGTTTTAGAATTCTCTCTTTGTAATCGGAAAAACTCAACTTTTGATTTAAATCTTCATTTTCTAAAATAAATTCTTCTTTTAATTTTGTAGTTTCACTCACTTCCGGTTTATCCGAATCCGATTCTCCACCTAAATAAATTTCCGGCTGTTCCTCTTCAGTTTGTAAACCGGTCTTTTCTTCATGATGAAGACGATTTAATATTTTTTTAAAAGAATGTTGTGTACTATGATCAAGTATAGAGTTTAATTCATCGACAAGTTTAGAACTCTGCTTGCTAAAAGTATGCGAGATATTCTTAAAGTTAATTTCATCCTTTGTAATAAAATTATAAAGATCACTTAGCTTTACGGCAAACTTAGAAGTCTCAGTCAGTTTTTTCATTTCAGTAAGAGTATTCACTAAATCAGGACTATTAGATATCTCATCTTTTAAAAGTGAAACAATATTTAGCTTGTCAGCATCTAATCTAAGATTTTCCGAAGCTTGAGTAATGCACTGAGTAATATATGATTTCGCAATTTCCATCTTTATCCTTTGTAAACCCTCGGGACTCTTTTACTGATTCCGCATGTTATTTCATAAGGAATGGTATTAAGTTTTTTCGACCAATCCCATGCAGTAATTTGATTTTTCCCGCTTTTGCCAATCAATACAGCTCTGTTACCTATTCTTACGCCGCTGCCGGTTACATCAATACTGATTCTATCCATAGTCACTGTGCCGATCTGCTTAAACAACCTACCGTTAATAATTACTTGTAAATTATTAGTTAAATTTCTTGGGATACCATCGGCATAACCAATTGGTAAGGTAGCAACTTTTGTCCTCTTCTTAGCGATAAATCTTCTACCGTAGCTTACTGAGTCGCCTTTTTCAATAATTTTGATTATAGATATTTTTGAAATTAAAGACATAACAGGTTCCAATTTTATTGATTCCGTAGTTTCCAGAGACGGGTAATACCCGTATAACGAAATTCCGGGACGTACCATATCGAACTTAGCGTTCGGCATATCAATTATGGCTCCACTGTTAGCGGCATGAACTATACCGGTATTTATTTTTAATTGTCTCAATTCCCCAATTATTTTGTTAAACCTTTCTAATTGAACATCGGCAAACGCTTTATCCTTTTCATCTGAAGTTGCAAAATGCGTATAAATACCATCAAGAACAATTTTATCATTGCCTGCAATTTTTTTTATTAGCTTAACTGCATTTAAATAATTTATTCCAATGCGCCCCATCCCGGTATCAACATTTATTTGAACTTTAAGTTTTTCATTTAGGTTTAGCTTACTAATCTTGTTTAAATCATTTTCCATACAAATTGTAGGAATAATTTTATATTTAAGGTATTCGGGAACTTCATTAATGTTAAGAGGAGAAAAAGCAAGTATGGGTTCCTTGATAAATTCAGCGTTCCTTAATTTCACACCTTCTTCGGTTAAAGCAACACCGTAATATGCAGGTCTATTCTTTCCTAACTTGTTTAATGCTTTAGCAACTTCAGGCATACCATGACCATAAGCATCTGCTTTAACAACTGCCATAACCTTACTATCTGTATTCTTTCCCTTTATATTAAGATAATTATATTTAAGACTGGAAAGGTTTATTTCAGCAAATGTAACACGCATTTTAATAGTTTTAAGTATGTATTTTTTCTAAATTATCCTATGAAATTTAAACAATTTTCACCATTTAATTTAGTAACAAATAGGTTAAATTTTTATTATACTAAAAATAATGTGATCAGAAAATGTGTTTTAATCGAAGCGCGGATTAACAATATTATTAAAGATTGATCCGAAGCTGTATGAAAAACCAATGCTGCCAAAGTACCGGTATTGTGTTTCCAATTCCGTCCGTTGTAATAAAACTTCCTCCAAGTTTGCATCTTGTCTTCTTAGAGAAAGCTGGTTATGAATTGCCGAATATCTTCCATCCAAAGTCAAAGATAAGCCTCTAAATAACTTTAACGATATTCGACCGTCTAGTGTTACGGAATTTTTAGAAAAATCGTGAAGGAAAGCCGTTCCTCTTAATTCTGAACTGATACTACCCCAAGGTTGCACTAATTCCACAGAAACAGAAAGCTCTTGTTGAATTAACACTTCCTTAATTTTTAAGTAAATAGTTTCTTCCCTATACTTATTATAAGTACCGTCTAATTTGTAAGCAATTCTTATTTGTTTTAAATTTGAAACCGAGTAAGGATAAATATCATATTCTATACCGGGACCTATACTGGCAGCGATATCGATGTTACTATAAATTGACGAGTAACCGCTTGTCCATAAACCCGCTGACCAATGCTCGCTTATCGACTTTATGAAACTAAAACTTAACCTTTGACTTCGGGCAATATTTGTAATGGTTTGGTCGCTATAATTATAATTACTTTCGTTATAATTACTCCACAATCTTGCAAATATTTTCCAATCTGCAGTCACTCTGGAAGCCGATATTGAACCTGAAATATAGGACTGTGAATATGTTTTGCTACCGTTAAAAAATCCATTTAATCCAATTCTGTAAACCCAAAAATTCCAATCATCATTTACCTCCCCGGATTTTTTTTTGTCAGTTGAATATTCAATTTTAATTTTATCGGCAATAGGAGTCTTGGCCACATAGTTTATTAAGCCGAGTTTAATTATATGAACTAGTTTTTGCCTGTTATTTTCATCCGAGTCCGATTCTTGCCTAACATATTTCAGAGTATCATTTAAACCATTAAATTTATTAAGTCCAATAAAATTTAGTACATACTCCCTTCCGCCGCCGCCCGTTCTTTGCGAAGTGAAAAGAATATGAATATCGGCTTCTTTTCTATCTCTAACAAAGTTGGCAAATTGAATTTTTTCCTTGATAAAATTGATATCACAACCTCGGCAGTCAACAAAAACATTTGGTGCATTATTTTTTATTAAGGATTGATCCGGTTGGGCTGAAATATTTAAAAAAGATATGGTAAGAAGAAAAGCTAAAGAAAAGATTTGCATTCTCATTATCTAGCTCACATTAAAAGTAATAGTTTAATTTATAAAAAAAATTAACTTTATAATTTCTTAATATCAATGTATTTTTTTTCAATTACTGCTGTCCAAAATAATCAGAAAACATTAAAAATGATTTGAAAATTATTTGTATTGAACTAACGTTATAATAGATTCAAAACCATTGGATATTAAATTCTTTTTATTGTTAATATTGTAAACTACTGCCGCCAATAAATTCTCTTAATACAGAATCATGCGGAACAGGTGAATCATCTTCAACAGGCAGAACAGAATCGAGGACTTTGTAGATACGGGAAGACCGTGTATATGCATCTACTTTCAGCGGGTCATCAGCAAACATTTCACTCCATTTTTTAAATTCATTTAAAAGTTTAGGTCTATAAAGAGCAAGCTCATAAGGCATTGCGCTGTTAACCACAAAATCTGCAGTATTACTGTATGGAATTATATTTCGTAATTCGCTTGATCTAACATAGTGCCAGTGTTCAAGCGTTTGCTGCGGGTTGTAGGCTCGGTGCACAGAATCGCGCAGCATTCTTCTAATCATTCTAATATCAGTCCATTGAATATATTTACCATCGATTCCTTTCATTTGTAAAAGCGGTTCTAGGTATAATTTAAATTTTAGTTCGTTGGGAATACTTTCACTAAACGGCGGATATAATCCATGTAAACTATCGATTAATAATATCTCTCCTTCATTTAAAAGCATCGGTGTTCTATTTAAATACCGTTTCCCCTCCTTGAAATCATAATAAGGAATTTTAATTTCCTTTCCTTCACTTAATAATTTTAGATGTTTATTTATTAATTCTAAATCCAATGCTTGCGGAGTTTCAAAATCATAATCGCCAAATTCATCTTTGGGATGTAATGCCAAGTCAAAGAAATAATGGTCAACATTCAATGCTACGAATTTCAAATTCTCTTTAACTAACCGCTGCTGTAGTTTTGTTGTAGTTGTTGTTTTTCCAGAAGATGAAGGACCGCTCACAAATACCATTTTTAATTCTTTAATACGATCAATAATTAATTCTGCAGCCATATTAAGATCATCTTCGTAAGCAGCCTCGGCTTCATGAACAATATGCGGAAATTCACCGTTCTTAATTCTTTCATTCATTGCCGCAACGGTATGTAAATTATGAGAAACCGCCCAATCAAGTACGTTCCAAATTTTCTGCCATGGAATATTATCGGAGGTTTTAGCTGCAATTCTGGCATTTTGTTTTCTACTTTTATTTCTTTCATCACGGTAAAGTATATATTCCTTTGCAACTTTTGCATGACCGTTTTCAATAAGGACCTTTTCAACAATATCTTGTATTTCTTCAATATCCGGTTTATAATCTTCTGGAAATTTTTCCTCAAGAACTCTTATTACTTCGTCCGCCAGCCATTCGGCTTTATTTTTATCTCTACCTCCAACGGCAACTGCAGCACGATAAATTGCGTTCATTATTCTTTCTTTTCTAAACGGAACTATAGCCCCGCTCCGCTTAACAACGTATTTGAATTTACTCATAGCTTTTCGAATTTGTTATTATTAATTACTATTTAAATTTTAATCACCAAACATCATAAATATTTTCGCAAAATTAGGTTTTATATTTTTCGCATTTTGCAAAATTGCATTTATGTTCTTATTATTCATTGAATTTAACAATTTATTTAACATTTTGGATTCTGCACTCAAATTATTCCTAAACTTTATTGTTTTTGCTCTATCAAAATTAAATAAAGAAGAATTGAAATTGTAATTCATTACATTCTTCCATAATCTTTTAGCTGTGATCGATAATCCGTTAAACTCCCTCCAGTCCTTTTTAGTAAATTTTTCCGGTTTTAATTTTTTGGCTTTTAATACAATTTTCTCCATTGGTTCATGAAATTCTGTGAGTAAGTCAATAAAATAATTTATGTTATTTCTATGCCTCAGCTTCATAAATATTTGTCTAACTCCTTCAAGAGTTTCGTGAGCCTGCCTTAATTTTTCTCTTGAATCTACAATAGTTGACGCTCTACTAATTAAATTATCTATACGACAGAAACTAGCGCCCCAATTTTTATCATTAAAGTAATAATTTGAATACATGTTCTTAAATTCTGTCCAATATTTTTTCAATCTTTCCATAGCAATCAAAGAAAGGTCAATTTTATTTTGAGAAGTCAAAGCCAAAACCGGGATGTACACTTCGTCAAATTTTACCATGCCGCTTAAAATATCCTTTTGTAAAAAGAGCTTTATTTTATCTGTCCACAATTTGTAACCGGTATCGTTTAGGTGCAAACCGTCATTTCTAAAAATTTCTTTTTTAGGCATACCACTTTTATTCAGCATTCCATCGGAAATGTCAATGACAGATAAGAGAGAATTACTCTTAGAATAATCGGCAATTAAGTCGTTTGCTTTTTTCATCTGTTTCCAAAATTTCCATCTATTTATACTTGGCTTAATTGTCAGGAAGTCAATCTCGGTCCTTGGCAAAGAATCTAAAACCAGTTTTACAAAATTCTTATAATCATTCAATACATGTTCAGGAGACTTTTTATCGAATATATCATTATCACCGGCATAGAATATTATTAACTTTGGCGAGTATTTTAGCGCAACCTTATCAATGAAATAAATTACATCGGAAATATGCGAACCTCCAAATCCTCTGTTAACAACTTTATATTCCGGAAATGATTTATGAGTTTTCCACATTCTTATACTGGAACTACCTACAAAAAGGATTGCATCATTGGGAAATGAGTTTTTCAAATCTTGATTAACAAATCGGTTGATTTCAATGTCAAATCTATGCGGATTCGGTTTAAAATCAGTTTTTCTATTTTGTGCCGAGATTTTTATAAAGCTAATAACAAACAATGCAGAAATTAGAAAGATATTAGTTATATACTTTTTTATCATTTTACTACCTTATTAATTAGGATGCATGTTTTGTTTTAAATCCTTTAAGCATCCAGTTCTTTGCGAGTACCAAACTAATTGGAGTAATTATAGCAATTAGTCCATAGATAAACCACATAAAACCGGTATTCATTTCAGAAGTCGGAACTCCTTTGGGACAATACTTTTCTAAAAAATATCCGGAATAAAATCCCGTAAAAACTTTATCCATAAACCATGGGAACTGACCAACTCCCATGTATAAACCAACTTTTCCTTCAGGTGCAATTTCTGCAATCCACTGTAAAAACCTCGGTGACCACATTGCTTCACCTATTGTCATCAGTAACACATATAAAAGAAACATATAGATGTTCGGACCAATTGTTAAAAGGAAAGTCGGAATTGCCATAACAAATGTTCCATAAATCATCATTTTATAAACATCTGCCTTCGCTGTTAATCCTGCAATTAAAGGCGTTAGAATAAATATTAAAATGGGATTCAAATTCGAAAATACTTCAAAATATTGACTAACAAGCGTACCTTGAAAGGCTCTATCCAAGTAGTAAGGAAGTGTTAACCAATTATGTGCAAATAATGTTTGAACCGGGACAAGAATAAATATAAAAAAGGTAAATCTTTTATCACGGAAAGGATGATACGGTCTTCTCTTTAAGTAATCAATAACTGCAAGAATAATCATTACAATAAATAAAATGAAAGCTACATCAATATGAATATCAATATTAAATAATTTAATATCAAATATCCGGTTAACTTGATTTTGAATACCATAACCGGATAAAGCAAAAAAGACAACAGTAAGTATTGAATAAATAATTAATTGAGTGTTGTTAACTTTAATATCCGGTTTAACTACTTTTTCCTCACCATCATCTTCCTCAACTTCAATTCCATTTTCTTCTAATTCCGCATTTTCTTTTGCTACTCGGGCCACGGCATTTTTATCGGTTTTTTTTGTAAGCAGCAATAATGTAATAAGTAAAGAAACGGCTGTTAATACAACATATACCCAGAAGACAGCAGTTAATCCGTTTGGAGGAAATATATTTGTAAATGTATGTCGTGTTGTTGAAGAGATGAAGCCTGACAAGAATGCTCCAAGATTCATAAATCCATATATTACTGCATATCCCATAGCGGCGGTTTTTTTATTAGTATACCGCTTAACACCTGCATAAGCGGCAGGTTGGAACAACCCGTAAGCAAGCACCATAACAAATAGTCCGCCGGTCATAGTAATAAACATTGGTGACCATAAACCATTTCCAAGACCAAGAGTACCGGAAAGTGCAATAAATATTCTTCCTACCAGCATAGCTATAAATGCTAAGGCTAAGGAAGTGCGGACACCTAGTTTATCTGACCAACCGCCTAAAACTAACATTGCAAAAGTGATACCGCCTGTAACAAAACTGTAAACTAACCCGGATTGTGCATCAGTTAATCCGACATTTTCGGAGGAATATTTACCCAATATTGTTAAAATTCCAAAGTATACGAGTCCTTCAACTATATAGGGTATATTTATTCCCCAAAGAGCTTTGGGAGCTTTTATAAATGCAACAAAAGTATCATGAAGTTCTTTAAAAGCATCATTTATAACATCTCTAAACGATTTTTTTACTTTTTCTTGTTCCTTACCCTTTTCTTCCATAAAAAATCTCCGTATTGATTTTATAAAATATTAACTTCAGGTTCCAATAATATCCCAAATTTATCTTTAACTTTAAGCTGTATCATTCTTGAGAATTCAAATATTTCCTTCCCGGTTGCATTTCCATAATTTACAATTATTAAAGCCTGCTTGGGATATGTACCAACATATCCATCTCTAAATCCTTTTAGTCCACATTTTTCAATAAGCCACCCGGCTGAAATTTTTGAATATTTATCACCAATCTTAAAATAGACAATATCTTGAAAATTCTTTTGCAGGTCTTTTAATACATTATTTGAAATTACCGGATTTTTATAGAAACTGCCGGCATTACCTAATTCTGCCGGATTTGGAAGCTTGCCGTTTCTGATTTCAATTACAATGCTCCTTATTTCGCTTAAGGAAATTTTCTTTATTTCCTGCGAGCCAAATTTTTCTCTTAAAGCTCTATAATTTAATTTTGGAGCCGGTAGTTTTGAAAGACGTAAAATAACATTAGTAATTAAAAATTTATTCCTCAGCTCTTTTTTAAAAATACTTGAACGGTAACCAAATTGAGATTCCTCTTTTGAGAATGTTTTTCTCTTACCATCAGTTAAATAAATTCCGTCCAAAGAGTAAAAAACATCTTTTAATTCTACTCCATATGCGCCTATGTTTTGAACCGGGGCTGCCCCGGCAGTACCGGGAATTAAAGATAAATTTTCAATCCCCCAATAATTATTCTTTATACAAAATGAAACCAAATTATCCCATATAACTCCACCACCGGTTTTAATAAAAATTTCTTTTTCTGTCTCGTTAATAATTTCAATTCCTTGAACGGAATTTTTTATTACTAATCCATCATAATCTTTAGTAAATAAAATATTACTGCCGGAACCTAAAACTAAATATTTAAATTGTTTCTTACGAATTAGCTCGAATTGTTCTTCAAGATATTCTAAAGATTTAACATCAATAAAGTAAGCAGCTTTTACATCCAGGCCGAATGTATTTAACTTCTTAAGAGAGTAGTTTTCAATAATCATTTATCCAACAACATTTTGCTTAATTTTTCCAATCAATCAATTTTATTTTATTATTTGTCTCACGCAGCAGCACAGCTCCGTCCTGGTTGATATCCTTAAGAATATAGTCCAAGTTATCTTCTTGTAATTTTTGATTAACTTTTAGTAAATCGTTTTTCTTAATATCATCAACCGGAATAAGAACTTTCGGTTTTATATATGAAATAAATTCTTTAATTATTTGCTTTTGAATATTCCTAATATTTAAAAATAACACATCGGATTTCAAAAATTTATTTAAGCTTTCTAAAGATAATAAATTATCAACATTGTAGATGTTTGCAAACAGGTATGAATTTTTACCGTGCTGTAGTTTAATAAAACAATTTTTCCTATTTGTTTTATCATTAATTCTTTTATTTTCAGAATAGCTAAGCTTATAAATCCGGGAGTTCCCAATCGGGATAATACTATTATTAATCTGCTTAAAATTTGATTTATCATAATTTATTAACTCTTTAAATTCCATATCCTGTGAAAACACGGAATCGAGTTTGGGCAAATAGAGATTTTTAATTATTTTTTTATCAAGCAAAAAGAAAATGCCTCCGTTTATTTTATTATCAACCTCAGATAAGAAGGCATCCCCAATAGTATCAATATCCATACGTTGCAACAACGGAAAAACTATTTGAGCGCCGCTGTCAAACCGTTGATTAGCGGAGCCGGCATCAATTAAAATTATATTTCCTTTAGGCAGTTTCCCTAAAATTGCATCGCCCTTTCCCACATCAATTGCCATAATACTTAATTGTGAGTCCGGGAATAATTTAGAATTATCAAATTTACTATAAAGAATAAAATTAGCTGCAAGTAAAACAAACAGTATAAATTTAGCTCTGCTATTTCTAAACTTATTCCAATATAAAATCCCAATAACAAGAAATAAATAAAAAAGTAACGTATCAATTACAGAGAATTGATATATATCCAAATGCGAAATACTTAAACTACCCACGATATTTACAAAAGAAAACAAGGCTTTAATAATAACAATATTTATTGAAGCATAGATAAACGCCGCCCAATTCCAGAAGATACTTAAAACTAAGCTAACTATTCCTAATGCAATTATTACTCCGATGAGAGGTATAACAACGAGATTAGCAAACAACGCTATAATAGAAAGTTTATTAAAATATAAAAGTGTAAACGGTAAAGTACCTATTTGGGCAGCAAAAGATACTGCAAAGAAGAGCAGTAACTTTTGCACTAAATTGTTTCCGGGAACGAAATTATATATAAGTTTAGAT
>BDSW01000072.1 GCA_002898175.1 bacterium BMS3Abin04 | reverse complement strand
AATTTTAACAAACCATTGTTTCTTCATTTATTACTCCAAAATTTTTGTTTTATTTCTTTTGATCATCTTTTCTACTTCTACTGCACATGAAAACACAGCTCCCAACCCGCGTGGATCGTTTGGAAATCTTTTCCTTTTCATATAAAATTCTTCGTCATATCCAATTCCGGTACCACGACAAATATCTTTTACAATTCCGTTCGCAGATACTTTTGATGAAACTCCTTCCCAACCTTTAACAGCATAACTGCGATATCTTTCGGGAAGCCAACCATTATTGACGCCGGATGCTATTGCAAGTGTAAACATTGCGGAACTTGATGTTTCTTCGAATGATTTTGTATTGTTCAAAACTTGATGCCATAAACCCTTAGAATCTTGATATTTTATCAGTCCGTCAATAATTTTTCTGTAAATATTCATTATCCGCTTGTAATTTTTATTTTTTTTGCGGATATAGTTTAATGCATCGGTTATTGCCCAAATTATCCAACCGTTTGCTCTGCTCCAATAAACCGCAGATTGTTTTTTTTCATTATTAAACCAAGCATGTTTATGGAGTTGTGCTTTTTCATCCCATAAATAATTGTGAATATTAACAATCTGATGAACAGCATCTTCAACAAATGCCGTATCTTTTTCTATTTTTGCAATCCGTAATAGAAGCGGAACGCTCATAAACAAGTCATCCGCCCAGACAGTCATTTTAACCGGTTCAGGTCTGCAAAACGTTCTGTCTTTTAATCTCACTTGTCCGTTCACTACATAATCGCTCATTTCCTCTATGATAGGCAGATATTTATCGTCTTTAGTTTTAAGATATATTGAAACAAAAGGTAAAACCGCCGCACCGGCGTCGTCTAACATACTTTTTCGAAACATCCGGTAATCGGCACACCGGAGGGAATTATTTTCATAATAATCGTCCTTTAGCAAACCGTAACTGCTTAATGTGAAATCGCAATATTGCTTTACATAGTTAAATATTCTATCATCACCGTTGTATTGATAAATATTCATTAAACCGAACATCGCTGCACCGTTGGAATAAGTCCACTCATTATATGCTTCTCGCTTGTAAGTTCTTTCTTCCGGTTTTTCAATTGAATACTGCAATAAATTCTTATGCTTTTGCCAATTTAGATTTTGCAGATTATTGTTTAACTCAACTAATTTTTCATTTCCGGTTTTATTAGTCTTACAAAAATTCCATTCACCGAATTTAACTTTTAATTCCGTACCAGGTTTAGCACTTTCTCTAATAAATATTTTAGGTTTCAAACCTCCGGCTGTTTTAACCAGTAAAGTATTTTTACCTTTTTTAAAATTCAGCATAAATTTATCTTGAAAAACAAACATGTCGTAAGCAATTTCGTTGAATTTAAATTTTCTTTGCTTCGGTTGAACAAATTGAGGTAATCCGTTTACAAATATTGCAAAAGGTGTATTGGAACTGCTCCTAAATTCTATTTCCCGTGATTTATCTAAAACGATAATGGACTTTGAATAAAAAACTAAATTTTCATTATTATTAAACTCATTTTTGAAATCTAAGATATTAAGTCCGTTGATTTGTCTTTGTTTGGTTTTTACCAGATTAAAAACAGTTTCATTTTTAACTCTTTCAAAGACATTAGAAACTTTTTCTACAGGGGAATTATTTCTGCAGCCTAAAAAGGAAAGGATGATAACAACTAAATTAACATAGAATAGTATTTTCATTTTAACACTTTGTACTTATTTTTCCTACCGCCTATTCTTAAATTTTTAATACTGAACAAAAAATCCAGATTTGGTTTTTCAGAGAACAGCTTAATCATTAATGTATTTTTTTTATTTAATAGTTTGATATTTTTAATTTCTTTCGCCTTTTTTATGTTTTCCTCTAAAAAATCATCCAATATAACTTTATCATTTAACCATACCTTCGCTCTCGCTATGGATGAAAGAATAATTTCAACATTTCGTAAAGTATCATTTGATATAGTGGCATAAAAATATTCTACAAAAGGGACAAAGTCGGATTGAATATTGTTCACCGATTCAATTCGAGAATCAATTCTTCTCCAACGATAAGTATAACCATTAAGTTCAAATTCCGAAGCTACTTGCGGACGTACTGTATTTTCATTACCTATTTCTTTTAGTAAATTTTCGTGAGCATCTTTAATTGAAGAAACACGTATTGGATTTGTAGCTAACCATTCTGTAAAATACTTCCCTTTATAGCTATTTACCTTAAAACTCTTCCTTGCGAATATTTCCGGAAGCAAATTTATATTTTCAATTCGATCTTGGATCAATGCCCTAACGTTCTTCAAATAGTAATCCCTGTTCTCATAAAGCCATAATTTATCAAGTTTATCAAGCAGATCTTTATATTTACCGGAAATTAACTTTACATACTCTTTAACTTCATTTACTTTCTCCGGTTTTGAACAGTTTTCGGTTTGCTTGCATTCATCAATAATATTTCCTAATCCCAGCTTTTCTTTAGCAAGAGTTGAATATAAATCGTTGATAAACTGAAGGGATTCAACTTCCCCGGGTTTATTAATTCGACCAATTTTTTCTAATAAACTATCAACTTTGCTTGTAATTACTTTAACTTGATTCCATTCAGTTAAGTTAATATTAATCATACTTGCTTTTTCATCAATACTAATAATTTTTAACACTTTGTAGTTCATTAAGTATGTTGGAATAAGCATGCTCAACTTATTTAGTTGATGAATTGCGGATGTGAAGGAACTATTATTTGATAATATAAAATTTTTACAATATAAATTATCAAACTCTTTAATTAAAATATTTTTTGAATTCCAAGCATTCTGCGAAGCATAAGCAACACCATACCAATCATTACTAAAAAAGGCAAATCCGCCGTCGTCCCATATCGAAAGCATTGCTCCTAAAATGTGTTCTTTATCTTTTATATCTTTAATAAAATCTATATTTTTTAGGGTAGTATTATAATCCGGGAAAAGTCTTCTTGAATTTAGAACTCCGGGAACGAATATTGTTTGAAATCCATTATCCACGAAAGGATCAACAAGCTCTTTTATATTAACATCCTGGGAATAATCCCAAGTTCCGATTATAATATCTTTTGGTAATTCGTCTAAAAGTTGAGGATATTTTAAGATAACATCACCCCAAATTACCATCTTTTTGTTGTAACTTTTAACTATTTCGTATAAACGTAGTATATGCATTTTGTAAACTTCAGCATAACCAAGACTATCAACCAGCGCTTTAGAAGAACCTTTCCCTAAGTCAAATGTTTCATCGCAGTTAACAATAAAATACGGAGAATCGAATGCCGGAATTAATTCAGAATAAATGTCTGATAAAAATTTATAACTTTCTTCTTTGGCTGGGTTAAGTAGTTTCCCTCTTACCCCAAGATGAGCATATTCCGGATGGGACAAAATTTTTTCAAAGTGACCAAACGATTGAAAATTTCCAATTAATGTAATATAATATTTTTTAGCATAAACCGACAGTTCTCTGATTTCATCGATTGTTAAAGCGTCCGCCGGTGCAAATTCCGGGTGAGATTTAGTTTTTACTACATTTTCGATATAGTATGTTAAATAATTATATTTAAGCTCGGAAAGTCTTCTGATTTGATATTTCATATAATCCATGTTTGGAATCGGGCCGCGGCTTATATCATCCATTAGCCCTCTGAATTTCAATTGAGGATAATCAACTATTTTAAGCAGCGGAAGTTCTCCTTTATCACGATAAGCAATTAACAACTGTTTTAACGTCTGAAGTCCGTAAAATGCACCGCTTTCTGATGGAGCTTCAATAATAAGAGATGTATCGTTTACTTCGAGTAAATAACCGTCGGATTTAAAGCTATTTACAAATTTTTTGGGAATTAAAATATTTTCGATTTCTCGGTCGTGTATTTTTTTAATGTTAATTTTAATATTACTTTGATTAATATTGATCAATTCCGCATCATAATAATCTGACAATAAAGTTTTAAACGTATTCCGAAGTGGGGCAATAATATCAAACCGGAAATCATTTCGTCCAAAGGTTATTGTATTTTTTGATATTTTGAGTTCACCATTCTTTTTTACTACACTTTGAGGCTTAGGAAGGATAGGCAACGAGATATTATCTTGGTTGTATGAACAACCGACAAAGATAAAAGGAACTAAAAGCGTTATAACATATTTTTTAATCATTTAAATATTAATTAATCCAACTATCCCGACAATTGCCATTAATATCGTAAATAGAGTAATAATTCCATAAATTATATTTTTCTTCAGATCTGCTGTATATTTACCTAACTGATCTTTTTGATTAATCTGTTTCCACATCAGACCTAAAATTAAAGGAGTTGCAATAATACCAAGGACTTGTGAGGCTATCATAACCAGTACAGGTCTTCCTCCAAGTACAGGAACAATAAGACCAAGAAGCGCATAAAAGATAACAATACTTCTGTTTGTCGCTGTGGAAAGATTTAATTTTTTATTATTGTAGTCGGCTAATAATAAGGGTACCAGCATATAATGAGGGAACAACGAAGACAAGCCGGCGGAAATAATTCCCGCAACAAAAATTGAAATTGCAAATCTTCCGGCTAAAGGTTCGAGTAATTTTACCATATCGATTGCATTATTTACATGAAGCCCCATCGGGTAAAGAGTACCCGCTGCAGAAGCCATAATAGCGAAACTTAAAATGAACATCAACCCTGCAGAAACTCTTGCATCTTTCTTTTCATTTTTTAATTGTGAAATATTCCAGCCTTTTTCTTTAATAGTTATAGAACGTACAACAAACAATACTCCGCCCATAGTTGTCCCTATCATTCCTGCAACAATAAGTGCGGAGTTAGTTCCGCGAGGAATATTTGGAACGATTCCTTTAATTACTTGAATCGGGTCTGTAACAACCATGAATGATGATAAAACAAAACTAAGTCCCATTATCCCGACAAATAATGCTAATATCTTTTCAATAATTGAATACTTTCCGTTAAACAAAAGAGCTACAATAATTCCACCCAAAACAATTGTTGTAATTATTGTGTTAAAGCCTTCACCTGAAGATGTTAAGGGTTTTGACCATTCGCGTATAACATCTGTAACAATAGCCATTACACCAATACTGGAAATCATTTCAGAAAGAATGAGAGTCCACAATACAACTTGAGCAATTCCATTTCCAAAATTATCCCTAAAACTTTGAATTGCCGACTTACCCGTTACAATTGTGTACTGCCCGAAAGTGACAATTAAAAAGTACGTAAATAAACAAGAGAGGAAAACCGCCCAAGTGAGGCTCATCCCATAATCGGCTCCACCGGCAGCCATAGAAGTAACGCTTCCGGTACCAATATTATAACCGACAAGAAATAGTCCGGGACCAACAGCTGAAGCAAAAAGAAGTATTTTTTTCCAGATGCTCATATACACCACCTACCATAAATTAGCTACGGCGTAACCGATAGCGAGAATTACAATTACAAAAAGAGAAGCATATAAGAATCCGACAACGTCAATTTTGTATCGTTTGAAAGAGAATTTTTTACGAATGTTAAGGAAATCAACTACAATAAGCGAGTGTCCGCGTTCTTCTAATGGTTCTCCGTAATTTTGTGCTTTCTCGTCTATTTCACCGGCTAACATTATATCAAAGCCCTTTTCTTTTAACTTATACTCTTCTCCAACAGGCGTATGTAAAAGCGCATAAAACTTATCCAATTTTTCCTTAGGCTCCGGTTTTGTGAAATTACTTACTAAGATAAAAGCGATAAAGCCGGCGGGCAGATAAGCTGTTATTTGATATTCTAAAGGCCAGCCTAACCCAAAACTAAAATACGGACCTGTAATAAACGTAATAATAATTGTAACTATAACGCTCGCCCAGACTCCGTACCTATTTGATTTTCGCCACATTACAGCCATCCAAAATCCTATCCCGAAATATGCCGTTATTTGCCATAAATACTTAACACCTTGTACAACCGAAGGTATAGTAAGAGCAATTAACACACCGCCAAGTACAACTGCCACTGAAGTAAGTCTTGCAAATTTTAATTCACTTCTGCCTGAGAACTTGGTTTTATTAATTTTAGGGATAATATTCCTTGTAAATAACGCTGAGCCGGCAACCATAAAATTATGACAAGCTGCTAAAACTGCAGCTGCCATAGCAGCTATCATTAATCCTACTAAACCGGAAGGCAGTAAATTTGCAACTGCAGTACCAAAAGCAAGTTCACGGTTCTTATTTCCCAAACCGGGGAAAAGCGCTGCTGCTAAAATTCCTACTAAAGCCCAGCCGAGAGTTGCAAAACGTTTTGTAAAATTTCCATAAGTCCAGCCTGTTCTGCAGGCAGATTCTGTTTTGCCCGCACCGCCAACAGCCATGTGATGCGGCTGTACTACTATTCCAACAAGTCCGTTTATTACAACAGCAATAATAAAATATAGAGTAACCTCAGTCGGTGCGATAAAACTAAACATATAATCAGGAAGTGCAGCTTTGGCAGCAGCCATTCCTCCTATTGCATTGAGTGCAAACGGGATTAATAAAAACGACATTACAAGTATGAATAAACCTTGGATCAAATTTACTATTAGCGCCGAGACCAAACCCCCTAAAACACTATAACCTAAAAAGAATAATGTAAGAACTACTACAACAATCTCGGTTGACATTGCACCATGTGTAACAGCTTCTATTGCCGTACCGGTTCCTTTAAGAATCAAACCGAGATTGAGCATAAAGAATAAGATGCCCATAATAGAGTAGGCTACTCCAATCTTCGGACCATATCTTTCTTCAAAAAAATCGGCAAGAGTAACATATCTTACCCTTCTATAAATCGGGGCAATTATCCAATAGAAAGGAGTGGCTAAAAGCCAAATCCACTGATACCAAATACCGGCAAGTCCAATCTGGTACGTCGCTCCCGAAACAGCAATAGCTTGATCGGTATGCGTTCCTGCGCCGAAGGCATTAGCAATCATCATTAGCTTGTTTCCCTTACGACCTCCCATAAAATAATCGCCGGAATTTTGAACTTTCTTTTTGGTCCACCAGCCCATATAAATAATTATAGTTATATAAACTAATATTACAGCTAGATCTAAATATGTTATTCCAAGTATCATAATCAGAATATCTTAATATTTAAGGGAAATAAAATAAATGGTGTTTTTAACTCCACAATTCTTTCAATCTGAAAGCAGCAAGTTTTGGTTCGCGTGTTCGGGTAAAAACCCCTTTGCGATTAAAAATCATTCGCCTAAAATGCTGAGGCGTTCTGAAGTCGGCAAAATTCCAAACATGTTCACCTATTACATAATTTTTTGAACGAAGAAGTTTTATGTACATCTCAATAAACTTTGCTTGATATTCTTCGGTAAACATTTGATCTGCTATTGAATGTGCACCTTCAATGGTATCAGTACCGAATTCTGTCATCATTATCGGTTTATGATATTTATTCCAAATATCATCCATCTCTCTTTCTAAAAGCTGAATGCCATATTTAATCTGACCGGGATGTTCATACCAACCATAATAGCGGTTTATGCTAATAAAATCAGAGAATAAAAAGACCGGATCATTAATGCCGGCTCTCTGACAATTCGGAACTGTAACCGGTCTAGTATCATCAAGTTCGCGAACGGTTTGAAAAACTTCTCTCCAATATTTTTCCCCTCGACCGTCGTAATAACTCTCCTCCCCAACAAGATTAGGTTCATTACCAACTGCCCAAGCTACAACCGACGGATGATTTTTATCTCGACTTACTAACCTATTGATAAATTGCTTATGACTTTTTAACGTACCGCCATTAACCTTTCTAAAATCGAGACTCACAGCAGGAACTTCATCAATTATAAGAAAACCATTTCGATCTGCCATTTCCAAAACTTCTTCGGCATAGGGATAATGCGAAGTTCTAAATGAATTAGCGTGCATCCATTTCATCAATGAAAAATCTTTAACAAGAGACTGATAATTAAAACCTTTGCCAAATGCGGGAAAATCTTCGTGCTTTCCAAAACCCTGCATATAAACCGGTTTGCCGTTCAGCAAGAAATTTGTACCCTTAACTTCAATCTCCCTGAAGCCGAAACTTAAAGAATAACTATCAACCGTTTTATTTTCGCTTACTAATTCTATAGATAAATCATAAAGATTCGGTTCCTTAAGTCCCCATAATTTAATATTATCAACAGCAACCTCTAAGGAAATACTATCACTATTTAGTTCAACTGTTTCTTTACAAATTGATTCACTGCCGGAAATGTTAATATGCAGTTCACCTTTTATTTTTGTATTAGTACTTATTTGCAATGAAACTTTTGATGAATTTTCACTTGTTAGTTTTGTCTTAATAATTATATCTTCAATAAATACTTGCGGAGTTGTATAAATATAAACGGGCCGGTGTATCCCGCCGTTCGGAGAAAAGTCGAAACGTGCTGCCGGATAAGTCTCATCCCGCAACCTGTTCTCATTTTTGTAATACTCAGCTTGAATCCCTTGCGGGATTGTATCATCCGTAAGTATATTATCCACAGATAACACAATAATATTGTTCTCTCCACATTTAACAAATTCCGATATTTCAAAATCGAATGGAAGATATCCTGACCCATTATTTCCTATAAATTTTCCATTTACCCACAAGCTGGAGTGAAAATCAACAGAATCAAATCGAATCCAAACTCTCTTTCTTTTAAAATTTTTAGGGATAAAAATATTTTTTGCATACCAAGCTTTACCAACGTAAGTCAATAAATCTAAATTATCCAGCTGTTCATTCCAACTACCAGGGACAGCAATCTCTGAGTCTTCTTCAAAACCATTATACCATTTATTTTTTACACCTTCATTATTTCTATCAACTTTAAATTTCCAGATTCCCGATATATCAAACAAATTACGATAATTATTAAATTTTGGTTTCAGCATAATTCCCTTAGAAATATATTAACGAAATTGTTAGGATTTTCTATGAACTTTCGAGGAACTTCTAACAATTAGTTTCGGTTTTAAAATTGTCCTTGTCGGAACATCTTTCCCATTAAGACGATCAGTAACAATCTGAACAGCTAATTCACCAATCTTACGAATCGGTTGTTTAATTGTTGTTAAAGGAACAGCAGCATACTTTGATGCTTCAATATCATT
>BDSW01000071.1 GCA_002898175.1 bacterium BMS3Abin04 | reverse complement strand
CAATAACATTGCCCATTTCATCTTTAATCACTTTTTCACATTTAATAATATAGGCATAGCGTAAACGAACTTCCCGACCGGGTGCAAGCCTGTAAAACTTTTTATGCGGTTCTTCCTGGAAATCTCCTCTTTCAATAAATACTTCTCCGGAAAACGGAATTTCCCGTTTTCCCATACTCTGATTTTCCGGATTATTTATTGCTTCCAAATATTCAACTTTTTCTTCGGGATAATTAGTAATGACAATTTTTAATGGTCTTAAGACCGCTAATCTTCTTAATGCCCTTTTATTTAAATCTTCTCGCAAACTATGCTCTAAAAGAGCAATATCACTAATACTATCCCGTTTTGCAACTCCGACTTTTTCAGCAAAGTTTCTAATTGATTCGGGACTATAACCTCTTCGTCTCATCGCAGAAAGTGTCGGCATTCGAGGATCATCCCAGCCATTAACATAATTTCCCTCGACTAATTCCAACAGTTTTCTTTTACTCATAATTGTGTAATTTAAATTTAGACGAGCAAACTCGATCTGACGTGGATGGTGAATTTCCAGTTCATCTAAAAACCAATCGTATAACGGACGATGATTTTCAAATTCCAATGTACAAATAGAATGTGTAATTCCTTCAAGTGAATCGGATTGACCATGTGCCCAATCATACATAGGATAAATACACCATTTATTTCCTGTTCGGTGATGACTTTCATAACGTATCCTGTACATAATGGGATCACGTAAATTCATGTTTGGCGAATTCATGTCGATCTTTGCCCTCAATACATATTCACCTTCTTTAAACTCTCCGTTTTTCATCTTTTCAAATAAATCTAAATTTTCCTCAATGCTTCTATTTCTATCCGGACTTTCCTTGCCGGGTTCTGTAGGTTTCCCTCTGTATTCACGTATTTTATCATTACTTAACGAGTCAACATAAGCTTTACCCTTTTTAATTAAGGTTACTGCATAATCATACAGTTTATCAAAGTAGTCCGAAGCGTAGAATAGACGGTCTGCCCAATCAAATCCGAGCCATTTTATATCTTCTTTTATAGATTCCACATATTCTTCCTCTTCTTTTGTAGGATTTGTATCATCAAAGCGTAAATTGCAAAACCCGTTGTATTGTTTTGCAAGGCTAAAATTTAAGCAAATAGACTTTGCATGCCCAATGTGTAAATAACCATTGGGTTCGGGGGGAAAGCGCGTATGAACGTTTTTGTACTTTCCCTTTTCAAGGTCTTCATCAATAATTACTTGAATAAAGTTACGTGATATATTTTCTTCTTTCATAACGTTACAGTAGTTTAATATTAAATATATTTAGTTTTGAATATCATTTTTTAGTTTAGGTAAGATATCTAAACCTTTTTTTATTCTTTCAACAACTTCTTCTTTTCCTAAAATATAAATTAAATCAAATATTCCGGGGCCATAACCAACGCCTGATAAAGCTAAGCGTAAAGGATGAATAAGTCTGCCAAGTCCGACATTATTATTTTCGGTAACCTTCTTTAAGACTGTTTCAAAATCTTCTTTTGTTGGATTTTCAAGTCCTTCAACCGAATCAAGAAATTGCTTTAGCAAACTCTCCGAGTCATTCTTCCATCTTTTCTTTATTGTCTTTTCATCATATTGAGTCGGTCTTTCAAAGAAATACCAACTGTTAGTAATTATGTCCTTGACAAAGGTAATTCTTTCATGCATTGCAGTTAAAACTAATCTTAAATATTCATCAGTTAAAGATAGTTCTTCATACTTAGAAGACCTCAACAATTTTTTCAACTCGGGTAGAAGGTCATCAATCGTCTTTTTTCTGATGTGTTCGCCGTTCAACCAATTAAGTTTTTCAATATTAAAAACAGCACCGGATTTATTGACCCGCTCCAGAGTAAATTTTTTAATCAGTTCTTCCATATCGTAATATTCTTGGTCATCACCCGCATTCCATCCTAAAAGAGCTACAAAATTGATAAGAGTTTCTTTAAGATAACCCTTATCTCTA
The DNA here is from genome assembly GCA_002898175.1 of bacterium BMS3Abin04. Taxonomy (GTDB): domain Bacteria; phylum Bacteroidota; class Ignavibacteria; order Ignavibacteriales; family Melioribacteraceae; genus BMS3ABIN04. The sequence goes on along the minus strand of BDSW01000071.1, from coordinate 14,126 downwards.
TAATCTTCTACCGCAACATCTCCCTGTCGTTTACTCAATTTAGATTTGTCCGTATTAAGCAGAAGAGGGAGGTGTGCAAATACCGGGTGTTCCCACTCTAAGTAATCATAGAGTAAAATGTGTTTCGGTGTTGAAGATAACCATTCCTCACCTCGAATGACATGTGTGATTTTCATTAAGTGGTCATCAACTACATTCGCTAAATGGTAAGTCGGATAACCGTCACTCTTAATTAATATTTGGTCATCGATATTGTCCGTATTAAATTCAACTCTGCCGCGTACAATATCATTTACATGAACTAGTTCACCCGGTTGTACATTTAATCTAATTACGTACCTTTCGTTATTGTTAAGTTTATTTTGAATTTCATCTTCACTTAAATTCAAACAATGCTTATCGTATTTAATTTGAGGTAACTTTTGCTTTTGTTGAGATTCTCGTAGTTCCTTCAACCGTTCCGGGGAACAAAAACAACGATAAGCTTTTTTATCATCAAGTAATTTTTTAGTATAACTATGATATAGTTCTAATCTTTTTGATTGAAAATATGGACCATAATCCCCGCCTTGAGTCGGTCCCTCATCAAAATATATTCCCGACCAATCTAGAATCTCTATTAAATTTTCTACTGCACCTTCTACAAACCTATTCCTATCCGTATCTTCAATTCGAAGAACTATCTTTCCATTATTGTGCTTGGCAAATAAATAATTAAAGAGGGCAGTACGTAAACCTCCAATGTGTAAATAGCCGGTAGGACTTGGTGCGAAACGAACTCGTGGGGAAAAATTTATCATACTATCTCTCTATTTTTTAATTTGAAGATACAAATATAAAAAATAGAGGGAATAAAAATTTCATTCTTTTATACAATTAAAGTATTCTAATATAAATTGACACATTTTTAAAGTAACTGTTTTTCTACACATCCACATGCCAATATTACCATCGCGAAAATTTGTACAATACACCGAATTTATAAAACAAATAAAATTATATTTACAATCATTGCAAAATATAAAGTTTAATTAAATTTAATAACTAATCATTTTTCATTGAGTATATAACACTTTTTCATTTTGCTGTGAAACTCCGGCTCTATACTCTGTTTGCGGTGTAAAATTATCAATCTTAAATTGTTCAATTATTCTTTGTAGATTTTCAGTTAACCTATTTAGATCTTCCGCAGCTAGTGATATTTGTTGAACACCATTTGCCGATTGGTAAGTCACATTACTGATATCCGTTATATTCTTACTTATTTGTTCGGCAGCAAGTGTTTGTTCCTTACTTGCTTGAGAAACAAATTTAACTGCGGACGATACTTTATTTGAAGAAGTTATTATTTTATCAAGAGCGCCGGTTGCTTCTTCAGCGGATGTAATTTCAACTTCTGCCTCCTCAATACCTTTATTTGTTTGGTCAACAACAACTTGTGTACCTTTTTGAATAACTGTAATTTTTTCACTAATTTCTTTAGTAGCTTTAGTTGTTCTTTCTGCAAGTTTTCTTACTTCATCGGCAACTACGGCAAAACCTCGCCCTTCTTCACCTGCTCTAGCAGCCTCAATTGCGGCATTTAACGCTAATAGGTTTGTTTGATCGGCTATTTCTTCAATAACTTGAATAATCTCACTAATTTGTGTTGTGCTTTTTCCAAGTTCAGTTACTGATCCACCGGCGTCTCTTACAAGAGAAGCTATTTTCCTCATCCCTTCAATTGCGTGGTTCACAATTTCTCCACCCTCAGAAGCAATCTTATTTGACTCTATTGCTGCTTCTGCAGCAACATCGGTATTTTTAGTAGTTTCAATAATTGTTCTTGTCATTTCTTCAATTGCACCGGCAATTTCGGTAGCTTGTGCACTTTGCTGTTCAGCACTTGCAGCCATCTCCACTGCACTCGATGATATTTCTGCCGATGCACTTGCCGTTGCCTGTACTGCTTCAATTACATTTTCAATAACATGTTTAATATTTTTAATAGCGTTGTTAAATCCGCTAAACAAATTTCCAATTTCATCCGAATTACCTTCTGCCAATTTAACTGTTAAGTCACCATAAGAGAATTTTTCCATTTTGTCTAATATTTCCGTAACACTCTTTTCCAGATATATCTTTTGCTTTTCAGATTCTTTAACAGCTTCTTCCACTTTTCTTTCTACTGCGGATTTTTCAGCAATAATATTTTCACGATATTTTTTGATTGTAGAAATCATTTTATTAAAACTAGAAGTTAATTTCCCAATTTCATCTTTAGATTTTATTTCCAATTGAATATTTGTATTGCCATCTGCAACTGCAACAGCTGCTTCTTCAAGTTCAATAATCGGTTTAATGATTTTATTATTTGCAAAAATGGAAAGGAATAAGAAAACTAATAACGCCATTCCTAAAAATATCAACTGCCATCTTTGTAGTGAAGATATTTTTGAAGCTGCATCGGTTTCATACATTTTTACTGCATTATTCATTTCCTTCAATAAGATTAAATTGTTCTCTTTTATATATTCAATTGAGTTATCATTCGCCGGCCCTTTATTCTGAACAATATTCAAGCATTCCAACTTAAATGGCAGCCATAATTGCCTTACCTTTTTTAATTGGTTAACTATCACCGGATTTTCAGTTCGTCTTAAACCCAAATCGGTATCACCATTTAGCAATCCATTCAGAATTTTATCGTATTGTTCCACAGTTTTTACTAATGTAGAGGCTTCTTCCATTCCTGCAACAACAGAAAATGCTTCTTTAGAAAGCTTTTGAGAAACCATCCTAAGTTTGCCGGATAAATTGATATACCTTCCTTCTTCTTTCTGTGAGCCGATGGAATTAAATGTAACAAATATAATAGCAGAAATAAAAATTAAGAAGGCTCCATAACTAAAAATCACTTTGAGCTTTAGGCTATTGAACATTTTTGGTCCTACGATATTTAGTATAAAAATTAATTACAAGTTTATTTTCGAAAATTATCCTAGAAGTTTAATTCTTCTTGAGAAGATATTAAAATTTAAAGTATTATAATTGATCGGTATAGAATAATTGCGGATACTTTATTTTGTTAAATGAAGCGTGGATAAAACAGCATTATGGTTTTTTAATTATTAAGACGATGGATAAAAATAGTTATCTAAGTAAATGTATTTGTATAGTATTTCACCTTTTCAATAAATTCCTTGCTATCAATTGGTTTAGGTAAATAGTCCGTAGCTCCTGCTTCTAAACATTTTTCTCTATCTCCTTTCATTGCAAAAGCTGTAACGGAAATTATAGGTGTCTCTCTATATTCAGGTAATTCTCTAATCTTTTCAATTGCTTCAAACCCGTTCATTACCGGCATTTGCATGTCCATTAGAATTAAGTCCACTTTTTCGTTCATAACATAATTTACTGCTTCTTCTCCGTTCTCAACGACAATTACATTATTGAAATTACTCTTTTTTAACAACCTGGTAACAATAATCTGAGAATGCTTATAATCTTCAGCTAAAAGAATTTTAATCCCTTCTTTATTTTCTTTAAATACGTTGCCATCTGAATGAATATCAACTCCTTCAATCATATTCTTAATAGTAGATTCAAGCTGCTCCAGCTTTGTCGATTTCTTATCGAGCAATTTAGTAAACATACCGTCAATCTGTTTTAATTCTTCTACATAGTCTTCTTTACCTGTATAAATAATAATAGGTAAATGAGCAAATTTTTCTTCGGATTTAATAAGTCGGATTAATTCATAGCCATTCGGGTAAGGCATTTCCAAATCAATTATGGCGAGGTCTAACTCCTTATCTTTAATCAGTTCCATAACTCTGTCGGATCTACTTTCAGTAACTGCTCTAAATCCGGCGGTTTCAATTGCTTGCTTTATTAAATTTAGAGTTGGTTTGTCATCATCAACGCAAAGAATACTTGAGTTCTTTCTAAGCTGATAACTAGTAAGAATTTCGACGAGATTGTTATAATTGATTGGTTTTATAAAATACTCTACCGCACCCAACATAAAAGCTTCCTCTGTTTCAGGTTCAACGGAACAGACTATAACCGGCGTGTTTTTAGCTTCTTTCAAATGATTGATTTTCTGTAATAGTTTTAATCCGTTCTCATCTTTCAATTCAATATCCAGTATTACAGATAAATAATTTTCCGATCTTAATTTTTTGATTGCATCTTTAGAATTAGTTACAACTTCAGTCTGATAGTTCCATCTTTTTAAGTATTTTGTTAATATAACAGCCGTTGCCGTATCGCTTTCAATAACTAATACTTTTTTCAATCCTTTATCATTTTCAAATAATGAAAGTGATTCGGAAATGCTTTTCGCGGTAAAATCTTTAATTATCACTTCAAAATTTATGTTTCTGCTCGATGCTGAATCTTTAACTAAATTTCCTTCTAAGAGTTGGATATATTTATTGAATAATAAGATATTAAATATCATTGATTCCGAGGTCGTTTCATCAGCTAATATCAAATACGGGTTTTCAAGTAAATTAAATTTACTATTATCTGAACCTGTTAAAAATGTGAAAAGAAACGAGATGTAATTATTCGCTTTGGAAGAAACCGAAACTTTGATCTTCACATTATTATCAATAGTTTTTGTAAAATCTAACAAAGCTAACAGAATAAACTTAAGTTTAGATTTATCTGTTTTTACGTGTTTGGGAATGTTATTAAAATGATTATAAGTTATATGTAATGATTCACTTTGTTTCCATGAATTAAAAATATTTTCAACAAAATCTTTTAGATCAAAAACACTTAATTCAAGCTTTGCCTTTTCACCCGATTCAAGTGAAATAAAATTTTTAATATTACTTAATTTTTGTAGAATATCCAGAGTATTGCTTTTTATCTTATCTATGTAAGCTTTATTAGTGAAACTCAATGATTCACTATTTAGAATTGAAGATGCGCCAATAATTCCATTTAAAGGTTTCGATAAAGATTCCAGGTTCTTCTTTAATACTACTAAATTCCTTTTGTCAATTCTTGAAGTAACTCCACTGCGTGAGTTAAGCCATAGTTCTATATAGAATGCAATTAGTTCAGCTATTTTTTTAAGAGGTAAAATATCGTTTTGAACGAAGTTTGTTTTTTTTGATAATTTAATAATAAACCGACCGTACTTACTCGTTGTAAATAGAATAGCTCCTTTCTCATAAGACGGTTCGGATGAAGTTGATAGCGGACAATTAAAAGAGGTATTCAAAGAAATTAAATTAGATGCTTTTATATCATTAATAATTTCACAATTATAAATATTTCCTAATTCATATTTATCATGGACATACTTTGATTTACCGAAAAGTAAAAATTTATCCACATCATTTTTTACATCGAAAAGCAATGCACTCTTAAAATCAAATTCAACAACTAGATAATCACATAATACATCGGGAAATTCATCTAATCCTTTTTTAGCTTCGCTTATTAAGTAAGTATGTCTTTCTATTATGTCTAACCTTAATCCTTGCAGCATATTTTTTTTACAATTTTATTTATTAAATTTTGTTAAGGACCTAAAACATAGTTTTATTCATTTATTTAATAATCGTATAATAAGAAGAATTCTTGAATAAATTACAAGTAAACATACATTTTTACAGGTAAATATTACCGTTATATTTTCCCTCAGTTCATAATTTTTATTTTTCCATCAAAATATTTACCCATATATTTTTCAAAAAGGAAATATATTCCTGTACTAAATTGAGAAGGAATTATCTATATGAGATTAATTTTTATAGATAATTTTGGATAAATACTTTTCAAAATTGCTGAATATTTAACTTTTTTCTTTTCAAAGTAAAAAACAAGCCGTACTACTCTAAAGGAAACTCATTTTTTGTCGATTATAAATAGAGTTTTTGCGTAAAATATTAGTTAAAGTATAAAAAATTCAAAATGCAACAATATTATTGCACACAAAATTAAAGATAATTCATTTTGTGTATAATAATTTTTTCTTTGGCATAATTTATGTGATTTAGATCACGATTTGTAAAAACAAAACTGATCAGGAACGTCTATGAAGGAAAAATTTGGTTTCCCCAAAAGGTCTGTAAAAGAAAACGGCAGTAATAATAATTCAGACTTCGAGATAAACAAACTTATATCCGATCTCAAAGAAAGTGAGCTAAAGAAAATCTCTTCTTTGTCAATCTTAAAACCGGCTGTAATTTCATTCGTTGCATTAATATTTTCAGTTTTTTTAGATATTTCTACAGTTCCGGTCCTTGGTCATATTACGATTGATATTGCAAAAAGTCTATATCCCGGTTGGGTTCCGTTAAATGAAGGAATTGTTGCACTAAAATTTTGGTGGCTCCCAATTGTTTCCTATGGATTATTTATAATAATTGCATTTAAGGCCTATAACGATTCTTATAAAATGATAAAAACTACTACTTCTTCGGGAAGTATCGATAAAATTGTTTCATCTTCTATGAGCTTGGTTGATGGAATTGCAACGGCATTGCCATTAATCGGCGCTGCAATTTTGTTAGTTAGTATTAAAATGGGACCGGAAATATTTTTGGGTATTTCAGTTCCTTTCGAAATAAAAGCATTGATAGTTCTTGCATTGGCAAAACTATTTGAACCGGTTTTAGATTATATAGACGGAAGATTCCAAAAAATAATTGATAAAGCCAGCGATCTCAAAGATCACTATTATCCTCAGAAACAGCTTGAAGAAATTAAACAATTAACCAACTATTTAAAAGAAAAAGAACAACTCGTTTCTACTGCTGCAGTAAAACTTTCTCCCGATGAACTTAGTTCTTATAAAAATAACTTAAAAGAGGTCCAAACAATTAGTTTTGATACTTATCAAAATTTTAAAGCTATCAATCAAGTTTTAGAAAGAATGAAATTATTATTAGATGGAAACAGAGAACATTTAACTTATCTTGATGAACTTAGCAAATCTATTGATACTATGGCTGTAAATTTAAATCACGAGCAGGTATCTAAATCACTTGATAATTTAAACTCTATCGTAAACAGAGAAGGTCAATAATGATAAGAAGAAGCAGAGATTCAAAATTCGTTATTTACCAAGTACTATACATTTTTGTTGTTACAGTTCTTGCTCTAAAAGGTGCTGAACTTAATCTGGGAGAAGTAGTTAAAAAGGATAATGTTGTTGACAAAAGTGTAAGAGACTCCTTGATGGTAATAGTTGATTCTTTAACCGAACAAGGACTTAAACTTAAAATACAAATTGATACTAATGTAATAGTTGAAAACAAAGAATTAAAAAACGAATTAAAAGACTTAAATAAGCAAGTCGCCAGCTTATCAAAAAGAATAATTAAGGTTCCAAAGAAACCAAAGGAAGAAGCGCTAAAAACAAAAAGCAAAGTAAAATTACCGTTTCCATTTTCCAAGAATCTTACCTTCTTAAAATATGCAACAAATACCGCTGTAAATAACGGGAATGTTCCTGTTTCAATTTATTCCTCCGAAAATTCTTCTAAGCCGATTGTCGTAGTTCAACCCGGAAGCAGTAAGAATTTTGAGCTGCGAGATGAAAACGAAGTGGTGCTAAAATACGGCGGTCAAGAAAATTTAATTAAAGTTAAACCGAATTTGCCTCCTGAAATAAAAATAAATAAAGTTACCACCAAGATGAACAAGTCCGATATTTACGTAAAAGACTTACAGCGCACAACATGTTTTACGGTTACAATTACAGATGAAAGACCGGAACAAATTAAAATTAAGTATTCAGGACCTATTGCTGTTTCCAAACCTCACAAAAATAAGAAAGGACAAATAGTTTATAATGTTTCATTAAAACTAGCCTCAACTGAAAGTAGATATGACGATTGGATTGACAAAAACGAGAATTTAGAAGACAACGATGGAAGATATAGAGTAAATTTCTTCTTTATTGTTTATGACACGAAATCCAAACAAAAAGTGCAGGTGGGAGATACTTTCTATTTCACAGATTTTTCTAAATAATAAGGATTTAAATATGCGAAGTAAAAATTTCATCTTTTTGTTTTTAATAATATTCGGGTTTACAGTAAATTTGCTTGCCCAGGAAGACGGGGAAAGAATTTTATACTATCAAATGGAACCTTTAGATGATAGCTTGTTCATAAAAATTCAAGATGAGATGTTTATTGATCCGCCGGATCCCAAAGCAGAAATTATTGTTGATTTGCGTGATCCCAACAATCAGACTTTAACAATTAAAAGTACTTTGTACCCGTTGCTTGCGTTTACACCGGAAACAAGAGCTAAAATTGTGGCCTATCCATTTAAAATCGATTTACAGACAAACATAACTTATTCGTCTGTTTTTACTTCAGTCGTTAATAAGATGAAGTTTAAGAAAATTCTTGCTCCGCCTACAAAAACACAAATTAGTTCGAGTCTTCAATATATCAATCCTTATTTGGAATTGTTCGGAGGTGAAAGATTCGGAATTCCGCTTAAAAAAGATATCGGTTTATCCTTTGGATTGGGTACACCATATTCTGGTCCTTTAGAAACCGGATTTATCGAAGCTAATTTTCACCTGTTAGGTTTTAGAGTCGGTGCTTTCAGCAACATAGATGCATTTACAACATTCCGGGAAGTGAATAATTTTAACAATTTATATGCTGCCCAGGGTATTCAGGTTGGTTATGTAATACCGTTTGGAAACTTTTTTGAATTTAGTTATCAAAAAGTAACTAAGGAATTTTCTCCTGAAAAAATTAATAAACTAAGAGAAAACGGAATACCGGAATTAAATTACTATCCAAAAATAATGCAGGGTTCATATGTGAATTGGGAGTTTCGCTATCCTGTCAGAGTCTTCGGTGCAACAAGAGGAAAATTTTTCGTCGCAAAGTATCTAAACGAATGGCATTTCGGTTACACAGGAAGGGAATTATCTTTAGCCGGGAGCACATTCGATTTAAGAATTGATGCAATGCCGTCCAGCCCGGATAGAAATCCACAATATGTTTTAGATATTACCGTACAAAAAATACTTGAGTCGTTTGGCTTCAGTGCTTTTTCTTTAGGTCCCGCAGCAATATTTTCCAGAACATCAAGCGGCGGGTTTGGTATTATATCAGTATTCCTTAATATGAGAATTAAAGTAGGAACATCTTTGTAATAGTTAAAAGATTAACAACCTAAATATGAAGGCCGGGATAGAATAAATTTTCTTACCCGGCTTTTTTATTTTTATAAAAAATTAATTTTTATATTTCATTCAAAGACATCTGCAAAAACCACATAAATATCTGAGCTATAAAATGTAAATGTAGGACGAATATTTTCGTCCCCTACGTCTTACCAAACTAAGAAAGATTTTACAAATTATCCAAGAAGTAATTTGTAATTTTTTTGTACAAGTGCAAAGCATCCTTTCCAACAACACCATGATGATGCCCGACATAAGGGAAGTAATCTAAAGGTTTATCTAAGTCGGCTGCTTTCTTTGCAAACTTTAATGTATGCTGCCAGACTACTGTCGGATCGGATGTACCGTGGACCAACAGAAGTTTACCGTTAAGGTTTTGCACATAGTTCAGCAAGCTGGATTCTTCATATCCCTCGGGATTTGCTTCCGGAGTATCCATATATCTTTCTGTATACATAACTTCGTACATTCTCCAATCTATTACGGCACCGCCGCCTACACCGACTTTAAATGTATTATTTGTTCTAAGCATTAAGGACGTCGTCATAAAACCTCCAAAGCTCCAGCCGAAAACTCCGAACCGGGTCGAGTCGACATACGGTAAAGATTTCAGGTATTTTACTCCCACCATCTGATCTTTTACTTCCTCAGTTCCGAGATGCCTAAATGTTGCCTGCTCAAATGCGAGTCCTCTGTTTGCCGAACCTCTGTTATCCAACGTAAAAATAATGAATCCTTTTTGAGCCATACGGTAAAACCAGAAAGCATATCTTCCGTATATCCATCTGTTAGTCACAAGCTGTACGTGGGGACCGCCGTAAACATAAACGATAACCGGATATTTTTTAGAGGCATCAAAATCCGGTGGTAAAACCATTCTGCAGTATAAGTCGGTGCTGTCTTGATTTTTAAGAGTAAATATTTTTACGTCACCGACAGCGTAATCTTTAATAGGATTATTCGAACGATGGATAACGCTCAAAGTATTACCTTTGTCATTTAGTATCTTAGTTATTCTAGGAGTCTTTAAATTGGAATAAGTATCGATAAAATAGGTCCCGTTGAAATTAGGTAATACTCTATGGACTCCTTTATCTTTACTAATTTGCGTTATTCTTGAAGTTGAAACTTCAACTTTATAAAACTGCTTTTCTATAGGATTTTTCTTAGTTGCAGTTATAAAAATATTTTTTCCGTATTTATCAAAACCGTCAAAGCTCAAAACTTCCCATTTGCCTTTTGTAACTTGAGTGATTAATCTGCCGTCTGTGTTGTAAAGATAAAGGTGGTTCCATCCGTCGCGTTTGGAAAACCATAAAAACTTTTCACTGTTATTCGGCAGAAAAATAATCTGATGTTCCGGCTCAACATATTTATCTTGTTTTTCCTCAAAAAGAGTTTTTCCTTTATTACCGGTTGCAATATCGTATTTATTTAATTGCATGTGGTTTTGATCCCTGTTCAAAACAGCTATAAAAATATACTTTTCATCCGGGGACCAAGTAACACAAGTTAAATAATGGTCTAAAGGTTCACCTGTTTTTAACCATACAGTTTCATCGGTGTTTACATTGTAAATCCCAACTTTCACCTGGTGACTGGTTTGCCCCGCCATCGGATATTTAATGCTCTCTAATTTAGCTGGAATCGGTTCAAAATTAACGATTGGATAATCTGAAACCATAGTTTCATCTTTATGGTAAAATGCAATATAGTTACTTTTTGGTGACCAGAAAATTCCTTTAACTATACCAAATTCATTCCTATGAACGGATTGACCATTAATTATATGTTCATTTTTATCAAAAGTTATCTGCTTAACATTGTTTGTATCGGATGAAAAGAATAAATTATTTTTTTCCGTGAAAGCAATATATTTATTGTTAGGTGCAAAGAAAATATTTGAACTTTTATCGTTTGCTTTCGCAGTAAGATTTGTTGAAGAAGTAATCGGATTATAATTGTAAAACTTATTACCGATTCTAAACTGTAAATTGTCCTTGTCTATCCATCTGAAATTAGGGAGACGTTTTATTTCATCTAAACCGGCTTGTTTCAGCAAGTTGTTAAATTCCAATTGCGAAAAAAGTTTATCCAATTTTCCTGAAGAAGCAGAAGCTTTAACTAAATTAAATATCTCTCCGTTCTTTTGAACATAACTGTAATCATTTGTTTTAGGAATCCATTGCAAACCGCGCAGCCGGGTTGGGGCAAGACTTGTATACGAGTTTACAACTACATCTTCATTTGTAAAGGTTTTATTTTGTGATAGACTAAGTGAAGTAAAAATGAATAAAACTAAAAGGATTGACTTTAATGATTTCATTTGAAATTCCATATTTATTTATTAACCATATAAAATTACGAATATAAATCTAAGAATTTGAATAGAAATATTTATTTTGAACCGGCAGAAAATATTTTTTCGCTAATTGAAAGAGAGGAATGAAGCAAACCACGTGGAAGTAGAAGAATAAAAAAGCCCGATATATACCGGGCTTAAAATCAATCATAATTCGTTAAATAATTATTTTTTACTTTTATTTTTTTTGTCACCGAGCATTGTTCTATGCTCTAAAATATTATCGATTAGGTGATATTCTTTTGCTTCCTCAGATGATAAGTAATAATCTCTATCGCAATCCTTTGCTATTTCTTCTAAAGATTTGCCCGAATGATTTGCTAAAATTTTATAAAGTGTATCTCTCGTTTTAACCATTTCCTTTGCATGTATTTCAATATCTGTTGTTTGACCTTGCAAACCTCCGACCCAAGGCTGGTGAATCATAATTTTGGAATGGGGAAGTGCCGATCTTTTATCTTTTGCTCCGCCCGCAAGTAAAATAGCACCCATACTGGCAGCCATTCCAACGCAGATTGTTGCAACATCAGCTTTAACATATTGCATTGTATCATAAACTGCTAATCCGGCCGATACACTTCCGCCCGGTGAATTTACATATAAGAATATATCTTTTTCAGGATCTTCCGCTTCTAAAAATAATAATTGGGCAATTATCAAACTTGCAACGTGATCATCAATTGCAGTTCCTAAGAAAATTATTCGTTCTCTAAGCAAACGGGAAAATATATCCATTCCTCTTTCGCCGCGGCCTGTTTGTTCAATTACATATGGAACCAATTGATTATAAATTTCTGTCGACATTAGATTTTCCTTATTTAATTTTCTTTTTTAGTTGCTTCTTCTTTTTTCTTATTCATTTCAGAAGGATCAATTTCTTTCGGAGGATTATTTTCCTTTAGGAAATTAATTACCTTTTCTTCCAATAAAGCCTCCGATTTTTGAGAATCTTTATAATATTTAACTAATTTTTCCTCAGATATTCCGGTTTTCTCGGCTTCTTTTTTTGCTTCCTCTTTTAATTCCTCATCGGTTACTTTTAAATTCTCGGCTTCAGCAATATTGGAAAGAATTACCTGCCATTTCGCATTCCATTCGGCTTTCGGTCTTATTTGCTCACGTACTTTTGCTTCATCAAAGTTTGGCATTTTATACATTTGAGCATTTCTTTTTTCATTCTCGAGCATCTGTTTTTCAAGAACATCAACATAACCGTTCGGAACTTTAAATTCGTTGTTATTAACAATTTTATTCAATAGTGAATTTAAGTAAATATCTTCCGATTGCTTAGTATAGTAATCTTCAAAATTCTTTTTTAATTGCTCTTTAAAATCATCGAGAGTTTTAGCTTTTTTATTAGAAATTTTTTCTACAAATTCTTCGCTTATTTCAGGCGGAACTATTTTCTCTATTTTCTTAATTTCTGCAGAATAATTGAATTCTTCGTGATGAACTTCTTCGCCGTGCATGTGATCGTCTACAAATTTAAAGCTAAAAGTTTCACCAACTTTTTTATTGAGAGCATTCTGCGGTATTTGAGGATTTACTTTCGGATCATCCAAATCTATTGTAACATTTTCACTACGCGAACCTTCAATGGGATTATCTTTTTCATCAAGTCTTTGAAGATCAACCGTGATTCTGTAATTTTCATTTTCTATTTGTTCGGCTTCTTCAAATGTTGCATGTGCTTTTAGAATAGATTTTAACTCTACTTCAACATCTTCATCTTTCACTTTAAAAATCGGCTTTTCAACTTCTAGGTTCTTATAATCCTTAACTTCAATAGCCGGTTTAACTTCGTACTTAACTTTGAAATTTAATTTAGAACCAATTTTAAAATCAATATCTGCTAACTGAGGAGTACTAATCGGTTCTAAGTTTTCCTTTTCAACAATTTCCCAGAATTTTTTATTTGCAATATCTTCACTAGCCCGGAATTCAATCACTTCGCCGTAAATTTTCTTTAACATGGGAAGCGGAACATGACCTTTTCTGAAGCCGGGTAATGAAATAGATTTTCTTTCCTTTTTGTATGCTTCGTCTATTTCATTTTTAATTTCACTATAATCCAAACTCACTTCAACTTCATGTTCGGATTCTGAAAGGACATTAATTTTGGTTTCCATAATACTCCAATTAAGATTAAAAACTATGTGCGAAAGGGGGGACTCGAACCCCCACACCCGTAAGGATACTAGATCCTAAATCTAGCGCGTCTACCAATTCCGCCACCCTCGCATTAGTTAAATTTATGCAACTTTGTAAAAATTTAGAACTATAAATATATTATTTTACACTTTGTATTCCAAGTTTATTGCAAACCGCAATTCAATCTCGCTTTAACTTAACCTTCGTTTATTAAACTTTGGTAAGAATTAATAGAGATCCTGCAAAATAAGCCTTAAAGAGCAAGGATCGTTCTAGTCGTATACTTTTAAGAAATTAAGCAAACATGAGATTGTGAAGTCCGGCAATATTCTTAAAAATAATAGTATGTTTAGATAAAGGATACCTAAACCTTTGAGATAATATTTGATAAATTTTCATTTTCCCGAAGGTGTGTTCAATAGTAATTCTCCTTCTTGATAGCTCTTTATTAAA
>BDSW01000070.1 GCA_002898175.1 bacterium BMS3Abin04 | reverse complement strand
CTCTAAAGGCTAAAATAAAAATACATTAATAATGTGTTATTTTTGTCAACTCATGGTAACCTCCAAAATAAGTTTGTCAACAAAAAAAATGTTTTAATGAACAGAGAGGAGACTGTGAAAGTACATTAAACTTAAGCATAAATCATGCCTAATTAAAACATTTATTTTTGGCTTGTTTTGTGAGGCGTGTCACTTTAAGAGGTAAATTTTACTGGTAAAAAGGTTGACAAGCGGTAATTATTGTACAAGAAATATTGTACCAATAAAACTGATTGATTATGATTTTAACAGATAATTTTCTCTAAGATCTTAAATCTTTGTGTTGACTCTTGTTGCTTATGCTAAAGTTGTTTTGATATACTAAAGTATTAATAGCAATATAGAACAGATTTCAAATCTGTTCTATAAGAATCGTAATGCAGACATTCTTGTCTGTGGGTTTAGTTAAATTTCAAAACAATAATTAATTAAAAATTAAATAATTAACCATTATTCTAAAACAATTGGGTTACAAACACCTTCCACCACTAAAAGGACTAACAAATTTTAACTTCATATCATGATTTTTTTACTGAACCTCATCGTAGTATAATATTCATAAAGTGGTTTTCGAAATAATGAAACACGTATAACGTCATTCCGATTTACAAGTTTTTTGTGTAAGAACGGCTTGCCCCGTTCTGTTTCGGGGAATTTATTGAACAAACAGATACCGGTATTGCAAAAAACACCACTCCGAAGGCAGGTAAACAAACCGGTACGACAAAATAAATCCGATCGCAGATTCCCTCGGAAAAACTAAATCGTGATTAGTATGGAATTAAAAAATCTAAATTCTCAATTAACTAAATCGCTTCGGCTTTTACACGCTCGAATTTTCTATCAATCATTCTTTCCAGCTCATCCTCGTAAAAGAATTTCTCGGAACCGAAAGCAGGTGTAAGCTCGTCAAGCCAAGCTGCCGAGTTGTCGTAGTCGTACTTCGCAAAAAAAGGCTGCTTAACCCACTCAGGATTCCTCGCTTGAATAAAGTTAAGTACAAAAACTTTTTCGCCATTAATTTTCGCAATACCTTCTATAGCTACTTTCCCGGGAGTTGCGGACATTGACGGACCGCGAACAGTGCGTACTAAACCGGAAACTTTTTTGAATGCATTTCTATAAATGGTAAATGCTTTTGCCAGAGGTATTTTAAAGTATTGTTGAGCGCCTGTATCTCTCGCAACAAAAAAGTAATAAGGAATTATACCTAGTTCCACTTGCTCTTTCCACATCTTCGCCCAAATTTCACTATCATCATTTATGTATTTAATTAACGGGGACTGTGATCTAATCTCCGCTCCTGTATTTCTAATTTTTTTAACAGCTTCTTTTGCTATATCCGTAGATAATTCCACCCAGTGATTAACGTGAGCCATAAATGCAAGATGTTTCCCGGAATTAACAATCTTCTCAAAAAACTTAAGCAGTCCTTCGGCATCTCTATCGGTTACATATTTATAGGGCCAATAGGATAAGGATTTTGTTCCGATTCTTATATTTTTTATATGTTCAAATCCGGGCTTCAAAAGCGGTTCAATGTAAACTTTTAATTTTGCCAGACTCATAACCATTGGATCGCCGCCGGTGATAAGCACATCGGTAACTTCTTTATGCTCTTTCAAATACGCCTGAAATTGCATTGATTCTTTTGTTGCAAATTTTAAGTCGTCCATACCGACAAATTGCGCCCATCTAAAACAAAAAGTACAATAAGCATGGCATGTTTGTCCGCTGCTTGGAAAAATCAGTACCGTTTCTTTATATTTATGCTGCACTCCGGAAACAATTTCGTTATTTAACATGGGAATATTAGCTGTTAATTGACCGGCAGGATGAGGATTTAGTTCGTATCGAATTTCGTTTGCTAATTCTTTTATTTGATTTGACGAATGATTGTTGGTCAAAGCTCTGTACATCATATCATAATGTTCGGGCAACAGCATATTGCTATTCATAAAGGTTAGTTTGAACATCGGATCGTTCGGAACATTATTCCAATTGATGAGTTCTTCTACGACATAATTATTAGCTCTAAAAGGAAGGACATGAGCGGCAACTTTTATAGAAAATCTCTCTTCCTCGGATAATTTTCTTAGTTGCGGCAAGTTTTCTAAATCTTTTATACCATAAAATTTCAGTTTTTTAGGAACAATCATAGTAAACTCCTTTCGATAAATGAAGTAAAAACTGATTTATACTCAAATTTATTCTAATTTAGTTGAATCAAAGAGTTTTGTTTTAAATCTAATTATAAACTCTAAGTTTAAATATTCTAACCTAATGGTCCAGTTAATGTAGCTGATGAAAAGGAGAAAAAGATAGAATTACAATTAGCTATTAAGAATGACGGGCTAATTTCTTAGCCCTAAAAAATGCAGATAATTATTGTAAAGTTGTAACTTTGCTAATATCGTCTAGTTTAACAAATTTTTCTTGAAATTTATAACTACCTTTTTCACTTTTGACGGTTTTTACAAATTTCACGGTTATGTGGGAAACTTTTGCTTTTCCCCTTGCTTTATCTGCAAATGATTGCGTTTTTGCCATGATTTTTCTCCTTTTTGAACATCAAATATACAAAAAACCAGTATTAAATAAAACAATTTAGACAAGGGAATGTTCCACGTAGATTCAACCCCCAAGTGCGACAAAATTAAGGATGATTATTGAAGAAACCCTCATTAGGATTAGAGTAATTACACCGATGGTAAAAAAAATGAATATTGAGATTTTGTAAGATTGAAAAAAATAACTCAAAATAGTTTTACGTATATAATTTCTAAATATTTTTGCAACTTTTTCGGCTTGTTTCATTCTACCGAAAGAAAAATCAACCGTTTACAAAATCATTTATTTGTATTTCGTTAAGACTTTTTTGATGACTTCCAAATAGTCAGTTGGAATTAGTAACAATGACCGGAATCACATTGTATAAGTTAAACATCCAATATTTTAAGCTGATTAAAATTATTAATAGTAAAATGGTTTTCTAAGGAAATTTAATATGTATAGTTTTAAGAGAATATATTTATATATCTTATCAATATTACTATTAGCATTGAGTTATTCTTCTGTTAGCGCCTATCGGAAAGATAAACTTAAAAGTGAATTCCAAAATACAAATGTTGTTAGTCAAGACAATGCCGTTAAAAATATGATGTGGGAAAAAACTTTAATTAGTACAAAAAACTATCAAAATCCATATAGAGATGTTGTGCTAAGTGTTCAATATTTTAACTCCGATAGTAGTATTGTTTTTAACGCGCATGGGTTTTGGGATGGTGATTCAGTATTTAAGATTAGATCATATTTCCCTGAAGTAGGGGAATGGACTTGGAAAACCACTTGTTCAAACAATAATGATACGGGATTGCATAATAAAAGCGGAAGTATTACTGTAACGGAATATAGCGGAAGCAATAAAATTTATAAACACGGCGGTTTAAAAATGTCTGCCAATGACAAATATTTAATGTATGAAGACGGCACACCTTTTTTCTGGATGGGTGGAACAGGTTGGGCTTTGCCAATGGCGGCAACTTATGGCGAATGGAAAAAATATATTGATGATAGACATTCGAAAAAATTTGATCTTGTTCAAGTAGCTCCGGCAAGAGCCCATGGAGGAATTTTTGTTGATCCGCCTTATGATTATCCGGCTAATTGGAAAGGGGATAAATGTTTTTTTTCCGAAGATAAATGGAATCCTCTTTATTGGCAGGAATTTGATAGATTTGTTGAATATGCGAATTCCAAGGAAATGATTGTTGTAATTACTGGTCTTGCGGAACCGGTTCATGACGATATGAATATTGAATATGCGACACTATTCGCACGTAACTTTAGTGCAAGGATGAAAGGTTATCATGTTATTTTATCTCCCGCTTTTGATACTTGGCAAGATTATCAACGCAGTGACTTGGATAGTATAGGAACACTTCTGAAAGATTCTAGACATTTAATAAGTCAGCACACCGGACACAGCTATGTTGATACTCCTGTTAACGAACATGCAAAATATTTCCGTGATAGAAGTTATATGGATTTTTCGATGAATCAATCCGGACATAATGGTGGAGACTTGGATAGATGTTACAAAAAAGCACGGGTTTGGAATATAAATTTACTAAATTCACCTCCGGTTAAAAAAGCAGTTGTCAATACAGAAACCCTATATTCAGCAGGGAAATATGCATCGGAAATTACAATTGGATCGCGCAAAGGAACCGACGAAAATGCAAGAGCACTGGGATGGTTAAGTATATTATCCGGTTCTTTAGGATATTCTTATGGTGCTCAGGGAATATGGAATTACGGAGAAAAAACTGATTCAACTATAAATTTAACAATACCTTTTGATAGTGCCCTCGCATTTGTTTCATCGGTACAAATGGAATATTTAGTTAATTTTTTTAATGCAATTAATTGGTGGGAACTGGAACCGAATCATGATGCGATTATATACAATGGAAGTGTGTCGGAAGAAAAGAAAATGGCTTTGGCTATTTCGGAAACCGGAAAATTTGGAGCAGCATTTTTACCGGATGCTAATTCAATAAAAATTGATATGACTGTTTTTTCTAATAGTGTGGATGCTACTTGGTTTAATCCGATAACAGCTGAATATACAAGCGGAGAACAAAATGTTACTAATTCCGGTCAACATACATTCACTCCGCCTTCGCCTGGCGAATGGGCTTTGTTATTGGATAATTCGGTGACTTTAAGTGTTAGAATATTTTTAGAAGGTCCTTATTCAGGACATAAAATGACTACTAATTTATCTTCGGTTATTCCTTTTGAACAACCTTATAATGTATCTCCATGGAATTATAGCGGAAACGAAACTATAGATGATTCATTTACAAATTCGAATAAAATTGTTGATTGGGTACTAGTTGAACTAAGAACAGGGGTCTCTCCCGGTAGTGCTACAAATGTAGTTGCTCGGAAAGCCGTCCCGGTTAATGAAGACGGCTTTATTATTGATCCTAATTACAGAACTACAAATGTTAAATTTGGTGTTGATCCGGGTGAGTATTTTATTGTAGTTTATCACAGAAATCATTTAGCAGTAATGAGTTCGCAAAAAGTGATGTTGAACTAAAAATAGTAATAAAAGAAAGATAAACAAATTGGAATGGAGTAGATGAAAAATACGCAGATTCAACCCACAAGTGCTACAAAGCTAGGGTAAATTATTGAAGAAAACTTCATGCGGATTTATAGCGAAATAAAAATTAGTTTATAATTTTACAGCTATATATTCATGTTCAGCTATAAAACTAATTTTATGCTCAGCTTTAAGTAGAGCTGATATTTGATATCTTTATTCTTTGCTTATATGTTTATAATTTTAATTTCCCATACGACAAAAATATTTCTGGGGTTAACCCCAGATAATTAGATCGTATTTTGTCGCACTTACTAATTGAATCTTAGATATAATAGAAACCTTTTAATTTAACTTACAACATTTTTATATTGATAATTTAAAATAATTCTGTTATTTTAAATTAAATTTTGGAAAATTTAAATGCATTGTTCAATTACTTTGGCACGGTTTTTACTCTCTCTCTGAAATTTATTTCTTCCTATTAAATTCTATATGGTATAATTATGAAATTAGTTAAAAATTATAAGTTTATTATAATTATTTCTCTAATAATTGCCGGATGTGAATCTAATACCGAACCGATTTTACAAAAAGTACCGAAGCCTTACATGTCTTTGCATATAGGAGATATACGCCAATACTATGACGATCCGGAAGGGCTATACTTACAAACAAAAATTGTTGACACTACACATAGGGTTGACGGACAAAAAGTATTTGTTTTTGAGGAATCATTCCTTTCGTCGGGCGTGATATTCAAGGGTACAAATTATTATTTTATAAAAAACGGCTTTTTCTTGCAGACAGAATTGGATACGGTTACTAATCCTACTAAAAATCACGAAAATCCCTTTTTAGAATCCAAACCGGCAAAAATATTCCCGAAAAAAGGAGATTATTTTATGAGAACAGCCGGAGTTCAGGATTCAGAAAAAGTGTTTTTTAAGACAAACATAATTGACTCGCTGAATACAACTTATAGGACATTTAATAATGTAGCAGAGTATAAAGTAATTAATAGTTCCTCTGCATCTTTAAGAGGAGCGGCATATTATGCCGAAGGTTATGGTCATATCGGCAGTATTTTTATTAGCAATACCGATACTGCCAAAATTTTTATTATATATTCAAAGGTTGATAATAAAGAGATTGGCAAATATGTAACATTTTTTGATAAGACTCCATCAACAAATACAAAACATAAGCCTTTGTCCTTATTAAACTTAATAATGAATTAAGAGGAATAATTTTCAATTTTAGCTCGAGGTGTCGCTATGAAATATTTTCTAATTTTATTTCTGTTTAGTCTTAACTCCATTTTTGCTCAACATCAAAACAATCCAAGTATTTTTTCAACATCTGAATTTGGTTTATACGGAGGTGTTAATTTCAGTGCTTTTTCGGATATTGGAAGCTCATTTTTATTTGAGGGAAGAACTAATCTTTCATCTAAATTTAATCTAAAAGCATCTATCGGTTATACAAAAACCTACAATCCTAATTCCTATAATGTGAAAACAAACGATTTTTCCAATATCGATAATATAAAAAAATACTATGCAGTTTCGTATAAGGTATTAAAAACTCAATATCAAATAATACCGTTTTCTTTGGGAGTTCAATATCAACTTAACTATGATTCATTTTATCCGTACACACAAATTGAAGCCGGTTACAAATGGATTGACCCACTTACAACTAAATCCGCTGAAAAGAGAAATGGAGAATACAACAGTTTTGAAGAACTGCCGAAAGAATATAAGCAAAAAGATACTCTACCTGTTTCATCTTTTAGTATTGGAATTGGTTTTGGAGTAAAATATAGAATATCAAATTTACTTAATGTAGATTTTAGATATTTATATCAGTTTGATAGTGAAATATTTAATACTCATCAGTTTTTGATAGGATTAACCATTTAATACATAACAAATATAAAAATAACCAAAGGAGGGATAGCAAATCAAATATCGAAATTAACCCCGGCGCAGGCAGTACCGGGGATCGTTGTAATAGCAAATTAAATTTATATTTTATTTTATTTTCTAATTTCAAGAATCAAATCGGAAATTATATGGCCGCTTTCTTCCAAGCGCGGGTCGTCTATTTTTAAATCCTTCGTTTTTGTTTCACCTTTTTCTATAACTTTAAGCTTAGTAAATTTCTTTCTTGCCTCTTCTCTTGCTTTGCGTTTGGCTTCATTTTTTTCTTTCTCTTTTTTACGTACACTTTCTAAAAGAGAATATCTCTTTTTCTTTTTTCTCTCTTTGTATTGAGCAATGTCCTCAAAAATATACTGAAACTCCGGTTCACTTTTAATTCTTTCATTATGCAGCTTGATCAGTTCCGGAAGATATGGAGTAAGATCACCGTATTTTTGATATTTTGCAGGACTAATTTTATCCCACTTCAGCGCACTGGGGTTAGCGCTTTCACCATATTCACTCGGGTCAATTGAGGAAGGCATTTTCACATCCGGAATAACACCAAGATTTTGTGTACTGCTTCCGGTAATTCTATAAAACTTAGCAATAGTCAGTTTTAACTCACCGGCTTTTGCTCCGGAAATAGGTAAAAATCTATCCAAGTTTATTAAATTTTGCACTGTTCCTTTTCCGTAAGTCTGCTCACCTATTATTAAACCACGACCATAATCCTGAATTGCCGCAGAAAATATTTCGGAAGCCGAAGCACTGAATCTATTAACCAGCACACCTAAAGCGCCTTTATATATTATTGAACTATCGGGATCATCATCCTCTTGAATTGAACCGTTTGAATTTCTCACTTGAACGATAGGACCTTTCTTTATAAACAGACCCGTTAATGAGATCGCTTCTTCCAAAGAACCGCCGCCGTTGTTTCGTAAATCTATTATGATTCCGTCAACTTTCTCTTGTTTTAATTCCTGTAACAAACGATAAACATCCCTTGTTGTACTGCGGTAATTTTTATCTCCTTTTCGCTTTGCATCAAAATCAATATAAAAACTGGGGATTTTAATAACACCAAGTTTGAAGCGGTGATTTTCTTCATCAATTTCAATTACTTCTTTTTTAGCAGCTTGTCCTTCCAGTTTAACTTTATCCCGGACCAGAGAAATTGTATCGGGCAAAGCATCGGTTCCTTCTTCTGCTTTTAAAATTGCAAGCCGTACAACCGTTCCCTTTTTCCCTCTTATTAGTTGAACTACGTCATCAATCCGCCATCCTATAACATCTACCAAATCTCCTTTTTCTCCTTGTCCAACAGCCACAATTCTATCATCGGCATGCAATAAATCACTTTTGTATGCAGGTCCGCCCGGAATAATTTTAACAACTTTTGTATAATCATTATCGGTTCTTAGCTGCGCGCCGATACCTTCTAAAGATAATTTCATTCGAATATCAAAATTTTCCGAGTCTCTGGGAGAAAAGTAATTTGAATGAGGATCAACAGATTCCGCAAAAGAATTAAGGAACAGTTCAAATACATCTCCCGCTTTATATTGAAGAATGGCTTTTTGATAATTTTTATAACGTTTACTTAAAGTCTCTACAACTTTATCCCATTTTTTACCTGCCAATTTTAGATTTAACGCTTCGTACTTTAAACGTTTTCGCCATAAATCATCCAGCTTAGTACTGTCGGCAACCCACTGAGAATCTTTTCTATCGGGCACATAATACTCATCAATATCAAAATCGAAGCCTTTTTGTAAACGGTTTAGTACAAATTTAGTTCTGCTATTAATTCTTTTCTTATAAACATTAAATATTTCGTAAGGCGGATTAACTATTCCGGCTTTCAGATCATCATCGAGTTTGGTTCTTAAAGGTGCAAATTTTTCAATGTCCGATTTCAAGAAATACATTTTATTATAATCAATCGATTTAATAAAATTATTATAGATAATAGACGACAGAGAATCATTAAGTTTTACAGGCCTGTAATGATATCTCGAAAATATTTTAGCAACCAGCTCTTCAATTCTGGAATAATAAGGTTTTGGCTGTAGAACTTTTG
>BDSW01000069.1 GCA_002898175.1 bacterium BMS3Abin04 | reverse complement strand
CCGATCTTTGGGAATCAACCACAAACTTCTTTAGTATTTGATGCAACCGTTATACCATTTAAAGGGCTTTCATTCAGCGGTATTGTTAAATATTATATGGATAATTATGCAGATTGGGATCCATTTAGCAGAACAGATCCTACAGACAGAGCACAAAGCTGGAAAACTCCTAACTTTACAGTAGTTGATTTCCACTTAGCCTATGATCTTCCATTTGATTTGGGTGGAACAAAATTACAATTATTCGGTCACCTCTTTAATGCACTTGATGCAGTATACGTTCAAGATGCTACAGATAATAGCCGTTACAATGCATTTAAAGCTAACGGCAAAACTCACTCTGCAGATGATGCCGAAGTATTCTTAGGAATTCCAAGAACATTTAATGTTGGTCTTAGTTTAGCATACTAAGTGTTATTGGATAATTGATTTAAAAGTCCGGCAATTGCCGGACTTTTTTTATATTCATTCTTTCTTTTTATTATTCATCGTAAAGAGAAGATGCCCAACTTTTTAAAAAAGTTGGGTATCTAAATTATAATTTACATTGAGTCCGACTTTCCATCGGAATTTTTTTATCTTATTCGGAAAATATCTCATAATATTTAGATTCCAATTGCAGATTTTACGGGAAATTTTTATTTATTTTTCACATAAGAAAGTTTTTAATAAAAAAATATTTAATAAGAACGTTATGAAAAAAATATTCTCTTTTTATTTTTACATCTTTATTTTTACATCTTTTTTAAATGCTCAGCCGGAACCTTACGTATTACTAATTTCTTTTGACGGCTTCCGGTGGGATTACTCAAATAGAGGAATCACCCCGGATCTGCAAAAAATGAAGGATGAAGGAGTATGGGCTTCATCACTCCAGCCTACTTATCCGTCTAAAACATTTCCTAACCATTATTCAATCATTACCGGTGAATATACAGACCATCATGGAATTATTGCCAACCGTTTTACAAATCCGTTTACCGGTGAAGTTTATAGTATAGGAGATACTTCGGCTGTTAGAAACAGTAAATGGTATTTGGGCGAACCGTTTTGGACAACTGCAGAAAGACAAGGAATTATTTCGGCAAGCTATTTTTGGCCGGGGTCTGAACAGCATCTTAGCTATAGACATCCGACTTACTTGAAGAAGTACGATAACTACAGACTTCACAAAACCAGTGTTGAAGGAGTTTTGAGCTGGCTGCAGCTCCCATACGCAAAAAGACCGCATTTCATTACTCTTTATTTTCACGATACAGATGATAAAGGTCATAAGTACGGGCCAAATTCTCCGGAAGTTAATAAAGCAATAATGAGTCTGGATTCTGTTGTCGGTTATTTATATAACGGTTTTAATAGAATCGGCATGAAAGACAGCATAAATGTGATTATTGTTTCAGATCATGGAATGACGGAAATAAATCCGGATAAAATTATTAACATTCAAAAAATGCTTAAAGGATTTAGTTATAAGATGGAGGGCGAAAAACCTTTCGTGTTGTTAAAACCAAGTAAAGATGACTTTGATCCGGTTTTTACTATATTGAAGCGAAATGAAAATCACTATAAAGTTTACCGTAAAAAAGATATGCCTGAATATTTTCATTATTCGCAAAATCCTTTTATTTACCCAATTATTATAGTTGCAGATTTAGGATGGTCATTGGTAAATGATAATTGGCTAAAAAGTTTTGAGCATCGTCATCCAAAGGGAAATCACGGATACGATAATCATCAAATGGATATGTACGGAACTTTTATTGCACAGGGACCGAATTTTAAAAAGGGATACAAAACAGGAACAGTTTGGAATATCGATATTTATCCTTTATTATGTAAAATATTTAATATTGAACCAAGAAGCAATATTGATGGTAAACTGGAAAGAATTGGATTTATTTTAAAATAATTGTAGGGGCAAAAATTTTAGCCACTTACGTTAAATTACAACGGCATAGGGAATAATCATGTATGTTCCTCAAGAATAAAATTTTAACCTACAATTAAATTCGTTGTTGAATTATATTTTGTTAACTTTATGAAATTGTTTAATTAACATTTACAATCAAAAATTTGTTTTAGCCTAATTATGATAAATGTTCTAAATATTGAGTACGAAAAATTTAAATTAAATAATAACCTTGATGTAGTTCTCTACCAAGATAAAAGTTTACCCATAGTTGCAGTTAATATTTGGTATAAAGTCGGGTCTGCCAACGAACAAAAAGGCAAAACCGGACTTGCCCATTTATTCGAGCATATGATGTTTCAAGGGTCGGAACATGTTCCTAAAGAAATGCATTTCCGATACATTCAAGAAGCCGGTGGAACGCTAAATGGTTCAACAAGTATTGATCGAACTAATTTTTACGAATCGGTTCCTTCAACAAATCTGGAAATGGTTCTTTGGCTGGAATCGGATAGAATGGGCTATTTTTTACCTGCTTTAAGTCAAGAAAAACTTGATAACCAAATTGGTGTGGTTTCTAATGAACGAAGACAAAATTATGAAAATCAGCCGTATGGTTTAGCTTGGGAAAAATTGTTTTCTACATTGTACCCTGAGAATTATCCTTATCACTGGCCTACAATTGGTTGGATGAAAGATATTGAGAATTATAATTTAGAAGATGTTAAAAAATTTTTTAATGCATTTTACAGCCCTCAAAATGCAAGTCTGGTTATTGGAGGCAATTTTGAATTTGCAGAAGCAAAAGATTTAGTAGAAAGTTACTTTGGAAACATTATTAACAAAACAGAAATCCCCAAATTAAATGTTAAACCGCCCAAACTAACCGAATCAAATAAGGTTATATTAAAAGACGATGTTCAATTACCTCGCTTATATCTTGCTTGGATTTCCGATAAAGCTTACGGGAACGATGATGCTAAACTGGATATACTAGCTGATATTTTAACGGGATCGAAAAATTCCCGGCTTTATAAAAAACTCCTAATTGATAAACAAATTGCGCAGGACGTTTCAGCTTTTCAATACTCAGGAAATTTAAATGGTGCATTTATAATAGTTGCAACCCCTAAACCGGGAGTTAAGTTAGACGTATTAAAGAAAGAAATTTTTAATCAAATAAATTTTCTGCTAAAAAGTGGAATAACCAAAGGAGAATTGCGACGTTCGGTAAATAGTTATAAATCTTCTTTTATTTATTCGCTGCAAAACCTTGATAACCTTGCAAACCAGATAAATAATTATAATTGTTTCTTAAATGAACCGAACTCGTTTATTTATGATATCGGCAGATATGAAAAGGTAACAGGAAAAGATGTTATTTCCGTAACCGAAAAATATTTAAATAATAATTTTGTTGAACTTAATGTTATGCCAAACAAAAAGAATTAAAAATAACCGAAGAATTTAAAATATGACAATAGATAGAGCAACAAAACCGAAAGAAAAAGGTAAAATAAAATTTCACCTTCCTACTATCAAAAGATTTACGCTCAGTAATGGACTTAAAATTATTTTTGTTGAGAAGAATAATCTTCCCATTATACAATTCAGTTTTATTTCTCAAGCGGGCAGTAAAAACGACCCAACCGGTAAGAAAGGATTAGCTTATTTAACTTCTCTTTTAATAGATGAAGGAGCCGGCAAATTTGACGCACTACAATTAGATGACGAAATTGAATCCTTAGGTTCCATCTTAAAATGTTCTGCGGATCAGGATTCGTTTTCAATTTCAATCCTTTCCCTCAAAGAAAATCTTAAAAAGTCATTAAATATATTATCTTTAATTATCACACAACCTCGCTTCGAAGAACCCGATTTTATTAGAGAAAAACAAAAGCTTTTAACTAAAATATTACAACTTCGTGATAACCCGGAATATATTGCCAGCTCTGCATTCCGGAAAATTCTTTATAAAGATTCACCCTATTTTTCTTCCACTATCGGTTATTATAAGGATGTTGAAAACATTAAACCGGAAGATGTAAAGGAATTCTACAAACAGAATATTACAATCGATAACTCGACTTTAGTGGTTGTCGGAAAAATTAAAATCGATGAACTTAAAAATCTGGTTGAGAAAAACTTTAATAATTGGGAAACAAAAGAACATAAAAAATTACAATTGAATAACATAACTCCTACAAAAGCAAATTATTATTTTGTGCACAAAGACGGTGCTGCGCAAAGTCAATTACGGATTGGTATGATTTCAAAAAGTAGAAATTCAAAAGACTTTTACGCTCGCACAATTATGAATTCAATCCTAGGCGGACAATTTTCAAGTAGAATAAATTTAAATCTAAGAGAAGATAAAGGTTTTACATACGGTGCAAGTTCTTCATACCAATACAATAAACATAGCGGTTCGTTTATTGTATCCACCGGAGTTCAAAGTGTTCATACCGGAGAATCAATTTCTGAAATATTAAAAGAGCTGAAGGAAATAAGAAAAAATATTACCCATGATGAAGTTAACTTTAGTAAGTCTTACCTAATTAAAAGGTATCCTGCCCTTTTTGAAACTTACTCGCAAGTTGCCAGCAATTTAATGCTGTTAATCATTCATGATTTGCCGGATAATTATTTTGATACTTATATTGAAAATTTAGAAAAAGTTAACAGCAACGAAATTTTGAAAGCTGCTAAAGAAAATATTCTACTTGATCAAATAGCGATTTTAGCAGTTGGAGACAGAAAAATAGTTTTACCTCAATTGGAAAAACTTTCGGACGGTAAAATTATAGAGCTGGAAATATAGAATTTTATACTAAGTGGAATTCATTTCAATTTTTAATTCTATTTAAATAAAATGTTGCAAACTTTATATTATTCCCTTTCTTCTTGTATTGTAATATATCATCAAGCAAATTCAGAAAATTATCTGCGGAAATAACAAATATCTTTTCGGTTCCTGGTTTAATATTTTTTAGGTAAAATGCAAAAAGAGATCTTAAATCATTCTTACTTTCACCCTTTAACTGTGTAAAACTATTTATGTAATAAATTTTCTTGCTATTTCTTTTCAGAACATTTCTTATATAATCGAAGATAGTTGATTTAAATAAGCTGGAATGTTGGTCGACTAAAAAAAAAGAGTTCTCCTTAAAAAACTTAAACATATTGTTTATTTTTCTTCTAAGTACACCTTTTGAAAAGTCCTCCAGCAATTCAAATCTTTCATCATCTATATCTTCATTTAATAAAAGATAAAACTGCTTTTGTTGATTTTTAATTGAAGGAAATATATTTTCTGAAAATTTACCGGGTTTTAAAACAAGTCCGAAATCAAGAGGAATAGCTAATAACTCATTTGCTTTGTCGTTACTCAACCCGGATATTCCCGTAACTATAAACGAAATAGTTGAGTTCTCCCGGTTAAGTGCAGATGAATAAAATAATTTTGCCTTTAACTTCAGGACTTTATTCTCATAAATTTCAATATCAGAATCGCCAAAATTGTTTTTCTCGGTTGATTTGACCCTAATATTCTCATCGTTAAAAGCTTTATTTATATCTTTAAGAATATTTGGAATTGAAATACCGTTGGGAATCGAAACTTTGTAATAGGTATTGTTAAACCTTCCTTTTTTCCTCTTAAGTTTTCTTACTTTTATCCAATCTTTACTGATATTAAAATTTAAGAGAACATCTTTAAATTTTCTTTCAATCTCACTTTTACTAACCAAGTTTTCGTACTTATTTTCCTTTGGTTTTGAAACTGAATCCAAGATTAGGTTTGCAATTAAAAGGAGTGCAATAAGAAGAATAAGAATGTAAATAATTTTTCTTTTAACTTTCATGGCTTATAATTTTAATAATAATCCTATTAAAATTATTCTATTCCCCTTTAAATTCCGGTTTTCTTTTCTCTAGAAACGCCTTAGTTCCTTCCTTAAAATCCTTTGTACTTGTTGTTAAAGCAAACAGTCCGGATTCTATTTTAAGCCCTTCATTAAGATTCAGCTCCGAAGAGCTAACAACTGCTTTCAATGCCATCTGAACAGCTATTTGTCCTTTACTTATTATTTTCTCAGCCATCTTATATGCTTTAGGTATTAATTCGCTTTGTTCAAAAACCTTATTTACCAGACCAATTCTCAATGCCTCTTCAGCACTAATCATATCTCCCGTTAAAATATATTCCGCTGCACGACCGGGATTAATTAGTCGCGCTAATCTTTGCGTACCTCCGTAACCCGGAATTATACCAAGATTAACTTCCGGCTGACCAAACATCGCATTACCTGAAGCTAAGCGTATATGACAAGCTAAAGCGAGTTCACAGCCACCGCCGAGTGCAAATCCGTTAATTGCTGCAATAACCGGTTTCCCAAGATTCTCAATTTGACTAAAAACGTCTTGTCCTTTTTCTGAAAATCTTTTCCCGGTAATTGCATTCAAAGAATTTAGTTCCGAAATATCTGCACCCGCTACAAAAGCTTTTTCCCCGGCTCCGGTAACAACAACAACTTTTACGTCGTCATCGTCCTTAATGATTTTGAACACAATCCCAAGTTCTTCAATAGTTTTATTGTTAAGAGCATTTAATTTTTCCGGCCTGTTGATTATAACTGCAGCAATTTTATTTTCAACTTTAAATATTAAGTTTTGATATTCCATAACACACCTTTGTTAAAATTTTGCAAAAATCGGTATTCTTATTTTTAAGTCAAATGAGATGAATTGATTACTTTTATAATAATTGTAACTTGCTATTACATCCAGCAGAAACATTGAGACCCCGGCGCCGATATGAAATCCTACCTTCCTATTATTTTCAACAAAATTATTCTTATGCGTATCTATCTTAAATTCATGTAGATTTTCAAAGAAGGAATATGATATCCCCAGTTCGGCAATAGGCATAAGCAAAACCACATTTCTTATAAGAGGCTGAAAGAAATGTCTTGCCCCGAGATTTATTGAAAAGGAACTACTGGTAAAGTTAGAGTAGTCCGTAGTTCTGTAAAAACTAATGTCACCGGGAAAGTGCTGGTATTCAAACTTAGCATAAAAGAAAACCGGTATTAAGATATTATCAGTGTAAGAGAATCCCAGGTTAATTCCTTCGCCCAAACTTGAGTGTTGACTAAAATCACCTACCGGGAATCTTGGTCCGACTCCTACAGACATAAACAAGCCTTTTGCCTGACCGAAATGTATTTTCTGCGCAAAAGTAACGGTTGTTAAAAAAATACTGAAAAAAATAATTTTAGAAAAAAATCTCAACTTTACCAACTCATATAATTTGGAAGAAATTACTATTTATGCGGAACGATTGATTTAACTCCCTCAATCTTCTGATTCATTAATTCAGTTCCCGCCCCATATTTATAAACTAATTTACCTCCATGCTCACCGGTTTCATAAATAAAATATGACCCGATTAAAGCAAGAATTAAAAATATTATTTTAATCTTTTTTGTAAATAGCTTTTTTGTAGTGAAATAAAACCTAGCTACTAAAACCGCAAAAAAATACCACAACGTTATATTTGCAAATTGTTCGTGTTCTTCAACCAGTTCATTAGAAATCAAATGTTTTTCTATAAAAGGTTTTAATGCTTCTTGAGCTTGATTTCCTGTTAATACAGCGGCTAAGCCGCCAAGGACACCGAGAAGAAGCAGAATATTTATAAATACAGATAAATTTTCATTCTTCCAAAACGTTGACAACAGCTCAAAGAAAATGTATGCGGAAAATATGGCAATCGGGAAATGCACCAAAAGAGGATGAAGTTTAGCTAAATATTCCATATAATCCTTTTGAACTAAAAAATTTTTTGTAAAACAAACATAAGAAAGAATCTTCTTATATATTAAAATTTAATAAATATTTTCTAATAACCAACTTTATATAAGAATAACCCCTTGGCAGGCATAGATTGACCGGCGGTATCTCTATTCCTTTGATCTAGGATATTCAATATTTCTTCTGTAGAATTCTTTTTCTTCTCTAAGTCTAATACCGTACCGACAATTGTTCTAACCATTCCGTGTAAAAATCTGTCTGCTTCAATTCTAAATATTATAAATTTATTATTTTCACTCCATCGAATTTTCTTTATTGTACAAATCTTATTTTCAGTTTCCGTTTTCCTTCTTGCAAACGAAGTAAAATCATGTTTCCCCAATAAATTTTCAGATATTAAATTTAATCTTTTTATCTCGCGTTCGGAATTCATTGTACTGTAAAATGAATACTTATAGTAGAAAGGTGATTTTCCCTTGGTGAACAAATAAAAATAAACTCTTTTTTTTGCATCAAATCTGGAATGGAATTCTTCGTTTACCGGTTCAATTGAAATAACTGAAATAGATTCCGGTAAAATTGAATTTAAAGAATGCCGGAATTTGAATCTATCTATTGAGCTATTTGTTCTAAAATTTGCAACTTGTCCTAATGCATGAACCCCGGCATCGGTCCTGCCTGAACCGATTAGATTTATATTTTCTCTTAATATCGTTTTTATAGCATTAGTTATTTCATCCTGAACAGTATTGCCGTCCGGTTGAGATTGCCAGCCAAAAAAATTTGTCCCGTCGTATTGAATTCTCAGTTTGTAGTTATGCATTAATTTCTCATTTTACAGCTCAAATCTACAAAAAGGATTTAAATGTTTGAGTTAACTTTAATACATTAATATTTTTTGTTATAAATTTTATTTGTGCATTATCAAATTTTGAAATAATTACCAATTCTTTTTTAGAACGCATATCCTAAACTTAAACCACCGTATAGTTGAAATATTGAATCATTCGGATTATAAAAAGGGGTCAAAGATACTTTTAAAAGAAACCAATTAAATATCTTCTTATATCCAACGACTGATGTAATTAAAACACCACTTTCTTTAGAGGCAAAAATTTTAGCAGTTAAACGTGTATAATTATAAAAGTTATAAGTAACAATTCCAATACCTAATTCCCAATGTTTTTCAAAAGTATAATTAAATAATAAAGGAATATATGTGCTACGAAAAATATCATTACCCCAACCTACACGAAAACTTAAATTATCAGAAATATATCTCTCATAATTAAGAGATAAAAATAGACCATTGCCAGCTATTTCTAAAAACAATAAATTTTTTTTCTCTACTGTTTTTGTTTGCTCTGTAGAATCTTAG
>BDSW01000068.1 GCA_002898175.1 bacterium BMS3Abin04 | reverse complement strand
CTAAAAAGCCTTAGCGTTCTTTGCGTGAACTCCTTTTTCTTGTTTCACGCGGAGTTCGCAAAGAATAACCGTAAAGTTCGCAAAGAAAATCGGAGAATAAAAAATGAAAGTTTTAGTAATAATACTATTATTCGTAAGTCAAATATACAGTCAAACGACCTACGAGATTCCGTTTTCAACTAAAGGCAACAGCATAGAGCTAAAAATAAAAAACAGCTCAAGCATAAAAACGGAAGGAGTAGAAATAAGCGCAACAGGAACCCCAAATTGGCTTAACTTCAAAGAAGAGAGCAAGCGGATAGAGGTTTTGGAGGGAGGAGAAGAAAAATCGGTAGAGTTTAAGTTCTCAGTGGACAAAACGGCGCCTGTACAAGAAGCAGTAAAGTTAAAATTCAAGATAACCGACAAAAGAGGCGAAAGCTGGGAAAAAGAAATAACGGTTGAAGTTAGTCCGCCAAAAGAATTTAAGCTTTACCGGAATTTCCCGAATCCGTTTAACCCAAGCACCACAATTTCATATACAATTCCGACTTCCCAAAATCCTTCCTTTGCCAAAGGAGGGAATACAAGGGGGGTTTTTGTTGTATTAAAAATATATGATATACTCGGCAGAGAAGTAGTAACCTTGGTAAACCTAGAACAAAAGCCCGGTTTTTACAAAGTAAATTGGTCGGCAAACAATTACGCCAGCGGGATGTATATTTACCGAATATTAGCAAAGTACGGTAACGGAGAGACAAAAATACAGCAGAGAAAGATGCTGCTGATGAAATAACTACGAGTGTAGCACAAGAAAATGGAAAGTGGAAAAGCTATTTAACTTGAGTGCTTAAAAAATTAAGAGGGATATTAAGAGGTTTTTGAAGGGAGAAATTATCCCGTCAATTTGGCGGAAAAATTAAAAGATTGGACTTATAACCTGTATAAAATTTAGCTATATCAAATAATTTTTATCGGATTTTACTGCTTCAATTTTATTTCCGGTTGCTTCAATTAATTCTGCAATCATATTATCGATTTTATCAATTTCTACTAAACATTCAATAAATGGTTTATCGATAAATCCGTTTACAATATTTTTTGCGTCGTATTTGGAAATAAAATGGTGAATTTTACTCGTTTGCTCGTAATCATAAACAATCTTAATTTTCTTAAATAAACTTTTTTCGATAATTTCGGATTGCTTTAAAACCTCTAAGGCAGATTGATAATATGCTTTCCCTAACGGACCAACGCCTAATTTTGTCCCTCCAAAATATCTGATAACAACTACGATTATATCTACTAAATCAAAGTGTTCAATTGCATTAAGAATCCTAACACCCGCCGTACCGCTCGGTTCACCGTCGTCGGAATATCTTTCTATATTATCCGATAAGCGATAAGCAAAACAATGATGAGTTGCATCAAAATACTTTTTCTTAATATTAGAAAGAGTTTGCTCCGCTTCTTCATTAAAATTAACCGGGTAAACTTGAGCAATAAATACCGAACCTTTTTCTTTAAGTTTGAATTCGGAAAAATCTGAAATAGTTTTTATAGTATTTTCTTTGCTCATTTTGAATTTTTATTAAGAATAAAATTGACTTTCTATAATACAATAACTAATATAATTATTTAAACATTTTGAAAACAGTTTTAATGAACTTTAGCGACAAAATAATAATTAGAGGCGCCCGGGAGCACAATCTAAAAAATATAAATTTGGAAATTCCTCGCGACTCATTGACGGTAATTACAGGGTTATCGGGTTCGGGAAAATCCTCTCTCGCTTTCGATACAATTTATGCAGAAGGACAGAGAAGATATATTGAATCACTCTCCGCTTATGCACGCCAATTTTTAGATATGCTTGAAAAGCCTGATGTTGACTTAATTGAAGGACTTAGTCCGGCAATATCAATTGAGCAAAAAACATCCGGTACAAACCCGCGTTCTACAGTTGGAACCGTTACGGAAATTTACGATTACTTAAGATTACTCTTTGCACGTGTGGGAATTCCGCACTGCTATAACTGCGGCAGACCTGTAAAAAAACAATCATCCGAACAGATTATTGATTCTATTCTTCAAGAATTTAACGGTAAAAAAATTTTTGTTTATGCCCCGGTTATAAAAGGAAGAAAAGGTCACTACAGAGAGTTGTTTGAAGATATTATAAAAGACGGATTTGTTAGAGTGAGAGTAGATGGGAAAATATACGAATTGGAAAAGGGATTTAAAGTTGATAGGTATAAAATTCATGATATTGAAATTTTAGTGGATAGAATTACAATAAGCAATAAGTCGCGCAGCAGGCTAAGTGAATCCATTGAAATTGCATTGAATTACGGAAAAGGTAATTTAATAGTTAGCGATTCCCACCATGATCATCTTTACAGCAGAAATTTTGTTTGCGTTGAATGCGGAATTAGTTATGAAGAATTGGCGCCTAATTCTTTTTCGTTTAATTCACCTTACGGTATGTGTCCGGATTGTGACGGCTTAGGTGAAAAGAAAGAGTTAGATATAAACTTAATAATTCCCGACCGGAATAAATCGATTAACGAAGAAGGTCTTGTACCTGTAGGTAAGCCGAGGAAAATTTGGTTCTTTAACCAGCTTGAAGCTGTAGCAAAAAAATACGGTTTTGACTATAACACCAAGTTAAAGGACTTATCGGAAGAGCAAATAAATCTTATTCTGCACGGAAGCAAAGAGAAAATTCCTTTTACTTACAAATTCGGTAAAGGTAAAGCTGTCCGCTATATGCATAAATTTAACGGACTTCTCAGTTATATTGAACATTACTATAACAGCACTTCGTCTAATAAAATTAGGGAATGGGCAGAATCTTTTATGAATACCAATACTTGCTCCTCCTGCGGAGGCGGAAGGCTAAGAAAAGAATCTTTAGCGGTCACAATAAACGGTAAAAATATTAGTGAAATAACTTCTCTTTCCATTGAACGGGCAATGCAGTTCTTTGAGGACTTAAAGTTTGAAGGAAGAGAAGAGATTATATCTCGTCAGATTTTAAAAGAAATAAAACTTAGATTAAATTTTTTGCTTAATGTCGGGCTTAATTATCTAACTCTCGGTCGTTCATCCAGAACATTATCGGGTGGTGAATCTCAGCGAATTAGGTTAGCCACTCAAATCGGGTCTCAATTAGCCGGCGTTCTTTATGTTCTTGATGAACCGAGTATCGGATTACATCAAAGCGATAACATTAAGCTAATAAGTTCGTTAAAAAAATTGAGGGATCTGGGTAATACAATTATTGTTGTCGAACATGACAGAGAAACAATTGAGAGCTCGGATTACATTGTTGATCTTGGACCTAAAGCCGGCATGCACGGCGGAAAGGTCTGTTTAAGTGGTATTACTAAGGATATTCTTACGTCAGAAAACGGAATAAATTCACTTACACTCCAATATTTAAAAGACCGGAAAAAAATAGAACTTCCCAAGGTAAGAAGAAAAGGAAATGGAAAATTTATTGAGCTAAAAGGAGCGCGGGGAAATAATTTACAAAACGTTAATTTGAAAATCCCTTTAAGTATATTCAATGTAGTAACAGGAGTTAGCGGTTCCGGTAAATCCAGTTTGATAAATGAAACAATAGTAAGAATCCTAAAACGTAAATTTTATAATTCTAAAATTGTTCCACTGCCGTTTGATGATATTAAAGGTCTGGAGAATATTGACAAAATAATTGAAATTGATCAATCACCGATTGGTAGAACGCCACGGTCGAATCCCGCAACATATACCGGCGTTTTTACTTTTATCAGGGATTTGTTTACTCAGCTTCCCGAAGCTAAAATTCGCGGATATAAACCGGGTCGATTTAGTTTCAACGTTAAAGGAGGAAGATGTGAAGAATGCAAAGGCGACGGACTAAAAAAAATTGAAATGAATTTTTTACCTAATGTTTATGTGCTTTGTGAAGTTTGTCATGGAAAACGTTATAATAGGGAAACATTGGAAATACTTTATAAAACTAAATCAATTTCCGATGTATTGGAAATGACGGTTTCTCAAGCTCTGAAGTTTTTTGACGAAATGCCGCGCATTAAAAGAAAACTACAAGCAATTTATAATGTTGGTCTTGGTTATATTAAACTTGGTCAGCAAGCAACAACACTTTCAGGTGGCGAAGCACAGCGGGTAAAATTAGCAGCCGAACTTAGTAAAGTCAGTACGGGAAAAACTTTGTATGTATTAGATGAACCCACGACCGGTCTGCATTTTGAAGATGTAAGAATATTGATGAACGTTCTTAATCAATTAGTTGAAAAGGGGAATACCGTAATTGTAATTGAACATAATCTTGATGTTATTAAAAGTGCGGATAACATTATTGATTTGGGACCAGGCGGCGGGGAACACGGAGGAACAATAATAGCAGCCGGTACCCCGGAAGAAGTTGCGGAAAATTCCCAAAGCTTAACAGGAAAATATTTAATAAAAGAACTTGCGAGAATTACCAGCAAAGAGGGGAACAATGGAAAAGGAAATTAATAACTTTCGCAAATACAGAACCGAAATGAACGATAAAATTCTTAACTCGGGTTTTAGGGATTTTAAGAAATTTTTTGCTCTGGATAATAAAGCCTACATCAACGGAGCTTTAAATACAAAGACTAAAGAGCTAATGGGTTTGGTTGCTTCAATGGTTTTAAGATGTAATGATTGTATTTTATATCATATTGATAGATCGGTTCAAGAAGGAGCGACAAGGCAAGAGTTTTACGAAACTTTTAATATTGCATTAATTGTCGGCGGTTCAATTGTTATTCCGCATCTTCGTTTTGCTGTGCAGAATTTAGATGATATATTTGAGGAGATGGAAAATGAACAGTAGCAACTTTATTATTATTCCTAAACAAATAGTTACAGCCGATTCTAACGATAATATATTCAGAAATACAGCAATTGAAATAGTTGACGGAAAAGTTGAAAGATTTATTGACCTGGCTAAAGAATCTATTGAAAGTTATGATAATAAGATTTATCACTTCCCAAAATTAACTTTAATACCTGGTTTCATTCAAACTCACGTACATCTTTGCCAAACTTTATTCAGAGGATTAGCAGATGATCTTGAATTATTGGATTGGCTTAAAGAAAGAATATTTCCATTTGAAAATGAACATACAAAATCATCATTAGCGGCTTCCGTAAAACTTGGGATTTATGAACTGCAGTTAGGCGGTACTACAACTATTTTAGATATGGGAACAATAAATCATCATGAAGTTGTTTTTGATATTTTAATCAAATCAAAAATGCGTGCTGTTTCCGGGAAGTGCATGGTAGATATAAATGATCTTTACCCTAAATTTAAAGAAAGTACGAAAGATAGCTTAACGTCCAGTTATGAATTGGCAAAACAATACCATAATTCGGAAAATGGTAGAATTAAATATGGATTTGCTCCAAGATTCGTTTTGTCTTGCAGTGAAGAGCTGCTGAAAGAGACTTATGAAATGACAAAGGATTTTAGCGGATCAATTTATCACTCGCATACTTCGGAAAATAAAGGAGAAATTGAAGCGGTTAGGAAAATGTACAATATGGAAAATATTGAGTACTTTAACTCTATTGGAGTTTTGCATGAAAATACGGTTCTTGCTCACGGAATACATGTTTCGGATTCCGAGAGAAGTATTATTAAAGAAACCGGAACAAGAATAGTGCATTGTCCGTCTGCAAATTTAAAACTCGGTTCCGGTATTGCAGACATCCCCAAATATTTAGATGAGAATATTTCCATTTCTCTGGGAGCCGACGGACCGCCCTGTAATAACAATCTTAGTATATTTACTGAAATGAGACTTGCTGCATTAATTCAAAAACCAATTCATGGACCAACTTCCATGGATGCAGAAACAGTTTTCAGATTAGCAACAATAGAGGGTGCTAAAGCACTGGGATTAGAAAATGAAATAGGCAGCTTGGAAGCAGGTAAAAAGGCGGATATGGTTTTACTAGATTTGGAGCAACCCGATCAACCATTACTTGATAGAGATGCTAATCTTTATTCCGGTATTGTTTATTCTGCAAACACAAAAAACGTTGTTCATGTTATGATAGAAGGGAAATGGGTTGTTAAGGACAAAAAATCGTTAATGTTTAATGGCGATGAAATTTATGAAACAGGCAAAAGTGAATTAAAAAAAATACTAGACAGAGTTAGCTAAAGGGATTAAATTGAAATTATTATTTGCAACCCGGAATGACGGGAAATTAAAAGAAGCAAAAAAAATATTTAATAGTCAAATATTTCAAATAGTTTCTTTAAATGAGTATAACAGCATCACGGAAATAATTGAGGATGGTAAAACATTTGAAGAAAACTCAATCATTAAAGCTAAAACTGTTTATGAAAAATTTAGGGTACCGGTAATTGCTGATGATTCCGGTTTGGTTGTTGCCCACCTTAACGGAGAACCGGGAATACATTCTGCACGGTATGCAGGAGAAAATTCCACAAATCTTGAAAACAATAAGAAGCTCTTGAAAGAATTGCAGAATTTTTCTGAGCCGCATCTTGCAAAGTTTGTTTGTTGTGCTGTTTTTTATAACGGGGAAAATATTATTTCTACTTTCGGAGAACTAACGGGAAAAATAATTCACGAATTCAGAGGTCGAAACGGTTTTGGTTACGACCCTATATTTATACCGGAAGGATTTGAAAAAACATTAGCAGAAATTCCATTCGAAGAAAAGAACCAAATCAGTCATCGTGCAAAGGCTTTTAAAAAATTGGAAGAGCTTATTGAAAAGAATATTTTAAAAAATAAACTGTCCAAAAAATAAAAATTCAGTTAAACTATTTCTCGGCAATTACAATTTGAACTATACCGAAAGTCATGGAAAAAAGATTGATATTACTAAAGCCCACTTCCTTAAATAATTTTTGCAGGTTGACCTCGTTATCAAATTTACTAACCGATTCAGGTAAGTATGTATAAGCTTCTTTGTCTTTAGAAATTAATTTGCCGATAACCGGGAGAATTTTTGAAAAGTAAAAATTATAAATAATTTTCAGTAAAACATTATCCGGAAGCCTGAATTCAAGAACGGTTACTTTTCCCTTGCTATTTAATATTCTGTGAAATTCTTCAAATCCTTTTTTCAAATCGTAGAAATTACGTACACCGAACGAAACTATAATGTTTGTAAATGTATTAGACTTATACGGTAGAGTTTCTGCAACGGCTTGAACATTTCTACCGAGAATCCAACCGGATTTTTCATTAAAGCGCTTGAGCATGTTCAACGAAAAATCCGTTCCAAAAATATTTGATGCTCCTCTTTTCCTTGCGGAAATTGAAAAATCGCCAGTACCGCATGCTACATCAAGAAGAATACAATTATTTTTAAGTTCGGTTTTTTTCAACGCTTTATAGCGCCAGTAATAATCTATCCCAAAGCTTAGCAAATGATTTAGGAAATCATAGCGATCGGAGATATTGTCGAATATTCTTTTAACTTGATGTCTTTTTTCCATATTAAGATTAAACCGGTTTAATTAAATTTCTTATACCTAAATTCATTTTTACCTCTTTTCAGCTGCCACCAATTGTAAATGTAGTAACCGCTCCAAACAGTGAAAATCATAAAAATAACTCCGCCAATTACATCAATCACATAATGATACCACAAATAGACTGTGGAAAAAATAAGCAGCGTACCTACAATTAAAAAGAATGGTTTTAGTTTAACATTCAATTTTACAGATAAGTACATTATAATTAGTGTCATTTGTGTGTGACCACTGGGAAAAACATCCCGCTGTACAAAGTTAGCCGGATTTAAGGTTCCCTTTGGTATTGATTCACCTGCATTTACGTAATCTCGCAGGTATTTTGTAAAGAAAAGTCCAGGTAAATCCTGATTAATTGTTGAAAAATTATGCAGAGTAAATCTAGGACCAATTGCCGGAACGATTAGATAACCGATATAAGAAAGAAAAAATCCGTATAGAACTAAAAATGTTGCAAAGTAAAATTCATTTGTTTGCTTTTTTATCAATAATTCGATTCCTAACATTATAGGAAGGAAGAAAAAAGTTGCATAAGCAAGTTGAAGAACTTCTGTTAAAACCGGATTTGAAATTTGATGAAGAAAATGGGTTGGGTCGCCGCCCAAAAGGAATCGATCAATTTGGATAAGTATGTAATCAAAATCAACCGGTCTAATGGGTTTAAGCATTATGTAGACTTCTTTAAACGAAAGAAATATTAACGGAACAATATACCAACGATGGAAATGTGTCCATATGGTTATATTCTCATCATCATCATCATCAAAATATGCAACGCAAGAAATAAAAAGGAACAAAAAAATATTAGCTAAAATCAGCAAGTTCGCATAAGGAATTCGACTATAAAAAATTATATTTAATAAAGTTAGTATAGAATAAAACACTGTTACTATAAAATCGGACGGGTTTAATAAATAGAAAAGATGTTTAATATTTTTCATTAAGCAGTGTAAAATAATGTAACCAATGAAAAGTAAATTAATAAACCGAATATATCGTTAGCTGTTGAAACAAGCGGACTGGCAGCTACAGCCGGATCAATTCCAAATCGTTTTAGTATCAATGGAATAGAAGCGCCGAATAAAGTTGCATAAGATATAATTATAAGTAAAGTACCGGATAATAATAATGAGAATGAAAGTGGAACTTCATTACTGCTGAAAACCAACTGAGTAGCCAATAAAATAATTATTGCACAGGCAATACCGTTTAATAATGCAACACCAAGTTCTTTCAGTAATCGTTTTAAGGTTTTACTATGAAGCACCTCGCCCAAAGCTAAACTTCTAACCATAACAACAGCTGCTTGGTTTCCCGAGCTTCCGCCGATTGCCATAATAACAGGTATAAAAAATGTTGCGGTTATTTGCTGTTGAATTGTAGCTTGAAAAGTTGACAATAAAAGTCCGTTTATAATTTCCAGTATCAGAACCATAAGTAACCAAGGTAATCTGATTCTGGATATTTGAAAAATTGAATCGCTGCTTTCCTGTTCTTCTGAAAGACCGGCAATTTTTTGTAAATCTTCCGAAGCCTCTTCCTGTATAACTTCAATTATATCGTCAATTGTAATTCTTCCGAGCATAACTCTATTTTTATCAACGACGGGAAT
Organism: bacterium BMS3Abin04; assembly: GCA_002898175.1. GTDB lineage: Bacteria > Bacteroidota > Ignavibacteria > Ignavibacteriales > Melioribacteraceae > BMS3ABIN04. Next base: position 6,355 of record BDSW01000068.1, on the reverse strand, counting down.
GGCTACAAGATCATATTTATCCATTATATTAGCTACTTCTTCCTGATCAATATCCGGAGTAACATAAATTAAGTCTTTCTCCATAATCGATTTAATTCTTTTATGGAGCGGATTAGTAAGCAAAGATTTTAACTGGACAATTCCTACTAATTTTTCATCATCGGTAAGAACATAAATATGATAAATTTGGTCAAACTCTTCGGCATGCTTTCGTACTTCTTTTATAGCGTCTTTAACGGTTCCGCTTTCATGAACAAAAACGAAATCGCTTGTCATTATACCACCGGCGCTATCCTCGGGGTATTTTAGTAATTTTTTTACGTCCTCGGAATCTTCTTTATCAATATTATCTAAAACGTGTTCGGCTACATTTTCCGGTAACTCACTTACTATATCGGTTGCATCATCAGTCTTAAGTTCATCAACTATGTCTGTTATTGTTTTCTTATCAATTTTCTTTAATATAAATTCGCGCTGATTCTCATCCAGTTCAGGTAATACATCACTCGCAGTTTCAGTATCTAATAAAGAGAATAATTTTTCGGCATTATCTAGGTTTAAATTATTAATTATTTCTGCTATGTCGGCAGGATGTAAATCTCTTAAGATATTAAGGATACTTTTATCAGCCCCTATTTCAAGTAAATGAGAAATGTTTTCTAACAATTCCTTATCAACTTGAAGACCGGATTTCATCACTATGTCAGTTTTATTATTTGCCATTTACTTGGAGAAATTTTGTAAGCGAAATAAAATCTTTTATATCCAGTTCTTCAGCTCGCCTAGATAAATCCAGATCGATTTTAGAAAAATTATATTTTTTAAATATACTATTACTTAATGAATTTTTTAAGGTTTTTCTTCTATTTCCGAATGCTGCTTTTACTACACTAATAAACATTTTATTATTTATTTCAGAATCAATTTCATTTTCAAAAAAAATATGAACAACTGCTGCTTCAATTTTAGGACGGGGTTTAAATACATTGGGTGAAATTTTAAAACAAAGGTTTACATTAGAAAAATAGTTAAGCAGCACGGTTAATATTCCATATTCCTTGGTTCGTTTTTGGGCAATAAATCTTTTAGCAATATCAAGAGGAATTATTAATACTGAGTCGCTAACTAAATTTCTGTTCTCAATCAATTTAAAGACTATAGGTGAAGTTATGTTAAATGGGATATTCCCTATGATCCTGAATTTACTGTTGCATTTTTGATAAATTTTTTGGAAATCTAATTTTAGTACATCGGTATGAAATATATTTAAGTTCGAATATTTTTCATTTAATTCACTTATAACTCTATTGTCTATTTCAACTGCAATAAGCTTATCAACATAATTAAACAGTTCTTGTGTAATAGAGCCTTTACCCGGACCAATTTCAACAATGCAGTCATCCGGTGCGGGGTCTAATTCATTAACAAATTTTTTAATGATGTTATCATCAATCAAATAATTTTGTCCGAATTTTTTTAACGGTTTAATATTCTTCATCAAAAATATTTTGCTTCTTATAGGGTTCTTGGATATTTTAGAGCGTTAAAAGATAATTAAACTTATTTATAAATATTGAATTAGTAAAAAATAAATTTTGGAGCTGAGTTTGAAAAAGGAATACGTAATAACTGTAGATTTTGGCGGGACGAAAATATTAACTGCATTGTTAAATTCTAAAAATGAAATTATAGGTCGGGTTAAATTAATGACTGATATAAAAAAGAAAGCTGATGGTATGGTTATCGATATAGCCGATTCGATTAAGCAGCTCCTAAAGAAAACCGGAGTCAAACCAAACAGCATTGAAGCAGTTAGTATGGGTGTGCCTGGTACCGTTAATCCTTTTACATGTGAAATTGGTAATGCTCCGAATTTACAGATTAGTAATTTTAATATTAAAAAAGCTTTACAAAAGTATATTTCACTTCCAATTCTAATTGAGAATGATGTAAATCTTGCCGGACTGGGTATTAAAAAATTTGAGTTTAATGATAAAATTAAAAATATGCTTGTGGTATTTGTGGGTACCGGTATTGGCGGCGCTTTGTTTTTCAACGGCAAATTATATAGAGGTTCGTCTTTTTACGCCGGAGAAATTGGTCACATGAAAGTTAATTCTTCCGGTGCACTAAGCTATGGGAGTGATGTAACATTTGAAGGTTTGGCAAGTAGAACAGCAATTGTCGAATCTATTACAAAGCAAATAAAAAAGAAAAATAAAAGTGTACTCTCCGAGTATGTTTTTAAGAATAGAAAAATTAAAAGTAAAGCTATAGCCAAAGCCATAAAAGAAAAAGATGATTTAACGATAAAGGAAATATCGAAAGCTTGTGGAATTATCGGTCGTGTGCTAGGTAGTATTACAACGTTGCTTAATTTTGATACTATAGTTTTAGGTGGCGGTTTGTTGGAAGCCAACAGCGAATTTATGATGCCGAAAATAGAAAGTGCATTTGATACAGCTGTTATTAAGGAAATTGGGAAAAGTACGAAGTTAAAAGTTACAAAGTTAGGAGATGACGGACCTCTTTACGGCGGAATTGCTTTAGCGGAAGAATTTAATCATTAGCTGTCTCCGATCTGAATTGGTTTTCAATATCCTCTAATTCATTATGCAGTTCCGTCCATTTTTCTAAAATGGATTCAAGTTTCTTTTTTGTTTGATTGTATTCTTGTGTTTTCTCTTTAGCTAAAATAGGGGAAGAATAAATTTTTTCATCAGCTAAATCTTTTTCAAGCCGTCTTACCGAACTTTCAAGTTCTTCAATTATTTGTTCATGATCTTCAATCTGTTTTTTCAGTTCCTTAGTCGCTCGGTATCGGTTTGTTCTTAATTCGGCTTCCAAACGCTTTTGAACTTTTTTATCATCAACTTCCTGGTTTAAGCTTAATTTAATTCCGGAAATTTGTCCTTTCTCTTCTTCCTTTTTTCTTAAGTAATATTCAATATTGCCGTAATAGTACTGAATTTTATTGTTTCTGAATTCCAATATTTTATTTGCAATCGGTTTTAAGAAATCAACATCGTGAGAAACTAGTAAAAGTGTACCTTTGAAATTGATTAACGCATTCTGCAGAATTTCTTTTGATTGAATATCCAAATGATTTGTCGGTTCATCAAGCACAACCAAATTAGCCTTTTGTAAAAGGATGGAAGCCAAAGCGACTCTACTTTTTTCACCACCGGAAAGAACGCGTATCTTCTTAAAAACATCATCGTTAGTAAAAAGGAATGCTCCAAGAATAGTTCTAAGTTGATTAAAATTTAAATCTTTTGAGAAACCGGAAAGTGTGGTAATGATATTATCATTCAAGTTGAATGTTTCCGAAACTTCCTGGGCATAATAAGAAACAGTAGTATTATGACCGTATATTACCTCGCCGGAAAAAGGTTCAATTGTGCCCGCAATAATTTTTGCCAGTGTACTTTTACCGGTTCCGTTTGGTCCAATTAAAGCTAATTTCTCTCCCCGTTCGATTGAAAAATCTAAGTTTGAAAATACTACTTTGTCGCCATAACCGGCTGAAATATTTTTTAGTTTAACGGGTATAGCTCCACTCCGTTCAGGCTCGGGGAAATTAAGAGTTATTTTTTTATCATTGTCAACTATTAAGGTTTTATCTAATTTTTCCAATTGTTTAATTCTACTTTGAACTTGCCTAGCCTTAGAGGCTTTATAGCGAAATCTTTCTATAAACTTTTCTGTTTCTTGTATTTTCTTCTGTTGATTTTGGCTTTCCGCTAACTTTTGTTCTTCTATTTGCTTTTTGTAATCAATATATTTTTCATAAGGTCCGTTGTAGAAACTAATATTATTATTCCAAACTTCCATTGTTTTATCGGTAACTTCAGAAATAAAAAACTTATCATGCGAAACTATTATCAAAGCGCCTTTGTATTGCTTGAAATACTCTATCAGCCATCGGAGGCTGTCTATATCGAGGTGGTTTGTAGGTTCATCGAGAAGGATAAGATTATTTTCATTCAACAAAATTTTTGCAAGTTCAATACGCATCTGCCATCCACCAGAAAACTCTTCCACCTTTCGTTCAAAATCTTCCTTTTTAAATCCTAATCCGGTTAACACTTTTTTTATTTTTGATTCGGTGCTGTAAAATTCAATCTCTTCCATCCGATGATGAACTTCACCTAATTTTACGATTAGTTTTAACTTTCTGTTTTCATCAGCATTATCGTTGGCTAGTTCATCCGAAAGCTGCTTTTCCAAAGTGTTTAATTCATTGTATTCAAGTAACGAAGATTGGATTTCGTTTAGCAAGGTTTTTCCTTTTAGTTCGGAAAATTCTTGGGGAAGATAACCTATTTTTATTGATTTGGGTTTATTGACTGAGCCTAAAGCGGGATGTGTTAAGCCAACAATTAATTTGAAAAATGTGGATTTACCTGTTCCGTTTAACCCGACAAGAGCAATCTTATCTTGAGGATTTATTTTTAAATTAACATTTTCAAAAAGTACTCTCTCACCAATATCGAATGTGAGGTTTTGAATATCAATCATTTTTTATAAACTTTTTTAAAAGAAAAAGGAAAATTAGATAAAGAATTGAAGATTTGCTAAAAAAGTGTTAAGAAAATTAAATTTGTAACTTACATGAATTTGATTTTCTCTACAGATAAAAATAATATAACGAATTTTATTTCTAATCAATCGAAAAACTTATTTTCTAATAACAGCTACTTTTGTCGTAGCAACATTATTGGCTTCCTCATCGAAAGCAATAATAATATAAATACCGGATGGAACAAAATTCCCGTTAAAATCCTTTCCATCCCAAGGTGTAATTCTTCCGCCGAATGCCGGAAATTCGTTAACTAGTTTCCCGCTTATACTTAATATTTTAATTTGTGAATTTTGAATCAATCCGTCTATAGTTGCATCGTTGCTACTCCCTTTACCTACTATTAGCGGATTTGGATAAATAAAAAGTTTAGAGAAGGTTTTTTCCGGTTGAATTGCAATAGTGGTTAAAGATGTAAGTCCGAATTCTGTACCGAAATAAACAATTCCCTTTCTTGAATCCACCGCTATGCTTCTGATGGTATTAACAGGAAGCGGACTATTACTTTCGGTATAGTTTTGAATCAAATTGCTGCCGTCGGAAGACATTAGAAAAACTCCGGCTGAAGTTCCCACCCATTTTCTGTTAAGCGGATCAACAGCAAGTGAAGTAATAGACTGTTGCCTGATTGCAAAATAAAGATCGCCTCTAATTGAATTTGGGTCTGAAGGATTTTGTATTACATTTACTCCTAGTTTTGTTCCAATTACTAACTCTCCGCGATTATCCAGCGCTAAAGCATTGATAACGTCGTTCTTCAATCCGTTTCTAGTAGTGATTTTTCCCCAAATATCATCCGCTAAATTCTCGGGAGTATCATTTTCATTAAAATAATACAAACCCTTTTCGGCACCGTCAGTCACAACAAACCATTTTGTATTAAACTGGTCGATAACCAAATATTGTGCATTTACAACTTGCGGGAATAATGGGCTGCCGAACTCATAATGATACCACTTACCTTCCGGTGTTAACTCGCTTAAAACTTTTCTGTTAGCCGACCAAAAATTAAGTACCCAAATATTTTTTTTTGAATCTTTTTGCACGTCGTAAATAACAAGAAAGCTGGGAACCCCCGGAATACCGATCATTCCCGTGCCGGTCGTGTCGAAGGATTTAAAATTATCGTCTTGTATCTCCGTAAATCCATTCCCCCAATTGGAAGCAAATACAGTATTGTCAGGTGATATGTCTACGCGATGAAAATCATCCTTTTTAATTTCTTCAGTATTTGACTTGTTGTAAATTGTCCAATTCATTCCGTCAAATTTAAATATTCCTTTCCCGTTTCCATTTTTACCTGTTGCGGACCACAAATTGCTGTTTTTATCGACTACAATACTTGGAAAAGAATTTGATGTTGGACTGTTGGGAACTATGATTGTTGTATCTGTTCCTGTAATTTTTATTACTCCTTTTGAAGACGATATAAATAATTCATTATTATCATCAAAAGTAAGCGAGTTAAATGTAGTGTTTGCTTGACTAAAAATTATATTGTCTTCTGTCCCGGAATACTTGTGTATTGTTGTTGATAGCAATGAATAAAGTGAGCTATTTTGAACTTGAAAATCTTGAATGTTAAATCCTTCGTACAAAAAGAGAGTGAGGGTATCGTTGGTAAAACTGTATACTCCTCTATCGGTAGCTAATAGAATATTATTCCCAAATTTTGCAATCTTATTGATCTTTAATTTTGAACTTCCGGAACCGATTTTATAAGTATCCCATTCCGTTGGTGATGATAAGTTTGTTGAATTCTTCTTAGAAACA
>BDSW01000067.1 GCA_002898175.1 bacterium BMS3Abin04 | reverse complement strand
ACTAAAACCGTTTGTTTTTAACCTATAAAAATAAACTCCGCTCGGAAGGTTTCCGGCATCGAAAGTAACTTGGTAGTTACCGGGGACTTGTTTTTTGTTTACGAGTGTTGCGATTTCTCTACCTAAAACATCATAAACTCTTAGGGTCACAAATAATCCCCTCACCCGTCCTTCGGACACCCTCTCCCTTTGGGAGAGGGATGGGGTGAGGGTGTATTTTATTGTTGTAGCGGGATTGAACGGGTTTGGATAGTTTTGTGAAAGATTAAATCTGTTTGGTGTTTTATTTGTTACTTCAGCAACATCCGTTATTGTTGTATCACCATACACTACACCATTAATTACACAACCTTTAAGAACATCCGTAGAATTCCCAAAATCGAATTCGTTATCCCGTCTAATAATACCTATTCCCTGGCAATACGTCTCTTTATATGTGTACAACGATGAGTAATAAAATATTTTAGTTAATCTTTTTTTATTCCATAGTAAAGTATCGGAGGCTGTAACATCTCTAATGTTACCATCATATAATTCATTTTCATCTCCGCGAACCGCTAAGAAATTTTCAACTGCTTTTTCTTCATTATCCGAATAAGAGATATAAAGTAAGCCTTGTGTAGAATCTATTCGCAACCAATTTCCATAATGCTCGTAAAAATTTTTTACTAAAAAATATCTTTTCCCGTTTGAGAAGATCGAATCTTTTTCAACTGTTGTTATATAATCATACGAAAACGGATGAGCTTCAGGATCATAAGAGACCCCGCCAGTAGAATAAACCCACTTATTCCCAATTTGCAAAGGCAAATAAGTTAATGCTTGTTTAATAGATTTACGAATAAGCCATTCCGTAGAATCACTCGTAACTTTAGCAATTCCATTAACATTTGCAATGAAGAGATTATCTTTTTTAGGTTTTTTGTATATACCTATAGGAAAGTTTTTTGCATAAGCATAATGTAAAAACTCCGAACCGAAATCGGTTGATTTAAAAATTTCATTCCCTTCAGAATAAAAGATATTACCGGTTAGAGAATCATCTATGCATACATTAATTCTATTCGAATTTTCCACTAATACTTTCCAAGAACCGGCATTCCCTTTTTCATCCGAGACCATTAGAGTTGCCAGAGTATACGGATACTTTTCTCTATTTATATGTTCGTTTAGCAAAGCATAAACATGCTGCTTATCCCTATCAAATAATATCGTATCGGTAAAATGCCAATCAACCGACTGATCTATAATAAAGTTGGAACGACCTTGATCGACTGACTTTATCAGATTACCAGCTTTATCAATGCCAAACATAACCGAATCGTTAAAAGGCGAAAACGTTACATACTTAAAATTAATTTGATAAATATTTGAATCAGCTACAGTAAATCCGCCGTCAATGCTTTTATAAATTGTATGTCCCGCAATTATGAAAACCTTATTCGAATCTTGCTTTGAAACGAACAATTTGCTTGCAGGCGTAAAACCATATTCTAATATGTTAGCCGAATCGTAACGTGATACGCTCCAATTTCCATCTATTCCCAGTTGGCTAGTTAAATAAATGTATTTATTAGGATCATTGCTAATAAAATCAATACTTTTAATTAACTCGTATGTTAAATTGCCATCAGGATAGTTTGTAACCGAATAACCGGTTAAAAATAATTTCTCTTTTTGGTCGATCTCATTATATTGATAAATAAAATCCACTGTTGAATCAGTGTTATCGGTAAAGTTTAGATATTTTGCACGATAGAAAAGATGAGTATTCACGCTGTTATCCTCAATACCTTTAAGTGAATAAATCAGCGTATCGGATTGTGCAAACATGTCTAAAGAAATCAACAAAAAACTTACTACAACTAACAATCTCCGTCTCATTCTAAGCTCTGCCTATGATAAATATTATTTTATTAGATTAATTTTACCTATGAATTTCTGATTTCCGTTTTTGCTTCAGTTTTTATTGAATTTTCCCACTTTGTTATTTTCAATGTAAAAAAATACCGGGAAAAAGTAAATGAATTTATACCACTCTTTTTAATATCAGATTATAGGTGATTAAATATAATATAATTGGATTCTATTGTTTTTAAGTAAGATATAGAACTGGATAAGATATCGCTTTATAAAAGTATAAACTAAGTTCCTCGAAGGAACTTAGTTTATTTTTTGCATATTACATCTATAAATTTTTAAGAATGAAATTTGTTATTAGAGTAAACAAATGCATCCTAGTATTACCACCGTAAATACTATGGTTTCTTCCCGGATAGTACATTGTTTGAAATTGAATATTGTTTGCAATGAGAGCATTAACCAATTCAACTGAATTTTGGAAATGTACGTTATCATCTGCCGTTCCGTGAATTAATAAAAATTTACCTTTAAGATTTCCGGCATGTTCAAGAACAGAACTGCTTTTGTAACCATCGGGATTTAACTTCGGCAACGACATATATCTCTCCGTATAAATATCGTCATAAAATTTCCAGTCGGTAACCGGTGCCACAGAAACTGCCATTTTAAAATACTCAGGAGCTTCCGATAAAGTAAGGGCAGAAGTATAACCGCCGTAACTCCATCCCCAAATACCGATTCGTGTAGAATCTATGAAGGAAAGATTTCTCAAATATTTTGCACCTTCCACTAAATCATTCACTTCCCAATGCCCAAGGTTTTTATAAACAAGGTGTTTAAAGGCTGTTCCGCGTCCTCCAGTTCCTCTATTGTCTAAACCAAAAATTATGTAGCCTTTTTGAGCCAGCATAAAATGCCACAAATTTCTCCTGCTATCGGTAACTATTTGGGAACCGGGTCCGCTATAATTATAAAAAAGTACGGGATATTTTTTATTCATATCAAAATCCGGAGGTTTTATCATGAAAGCATTAAGTACAACTCCGTCAGTTGTTTTAAAAGTTAAAAACTTCTTTACCGGCATTTCGTAATCGGCAAAAGCAGAAAAATCATTTGTTATTAAATTTTTTATTTCCACTCCATTTGCTTTGTACAAATTAACAACAGACGGAGAGTTGGAACTGCGATAGGTAGAGACAAAATAATTTGAATTATCTGGCATGTTTACGGAATAAGTTCCGGCTTTATCGGTAAGTCTTTTTAAACCGGATCCGTCAAAATTAACGGAGTAAAAATCAGTATAAATTGTTCCCCGTTTATCTGCGGTAAAAAATACTTTCCCCAAACTTTCATTTACGCTTATAAGTTTTTTAACTTCCCACTTTCCTTTAGTAATTTGATTTGCAATCCTTCCGTTATTGTTAAATAGATAAAGATGTAAAAAACCGTCGCGTTCAGACGACCAAATAAATTGATTAGATTGTTTTAAAAATCTTAAATCGTCATGAATATCAATCCAAGCATCGCTTTTTTCATCAATTATTGTTTTTTGTTTCCCGGAATTCACATCATAAAAAAGCAGCTCCAAATGATTCTGAAGCCTGTTTAGCCTTTGCACAGATAATACATTTGCATCATTTGTAAATTCAATTCTTGAGATATAAATATCCTCATCTTTTCCAAGATCAAGCCAGTTAGTCTTTTTAGAATTTATATCAACAACACCAATTTTAACAATTGCATTGTGCGCACCGGCTTTCGGATATCTTAAATCTAAAAAATTGAAGTATAAAGAATCCCATTCCGCAATTTTTATTTCCGGTTCCTTCGATTGGTTCAATCTCCAGTATGCAATATCCTTAGAATCGGGCGACCACTTATAACCTTGCCGAACATCAAACTCTTCTTGGTAGACCCAATCAAATTGTCCATTAATAATAGTTCCGCTTCCGTCAAAAGTAAGCTGAGCTTCGTCTTCGGAATCTAAATTATACACAAAAATATTATTCCCTCTAACAAAAGCTATATTTTTACTATCAGGCGAAATTTCCGGCACCCATTGTTTTTCTTTACCTTCATGAATAACCTGTAAGCTTTTATCTTCTATATTATAAACATAAAAATCACCGCCCGGTTTAGAATAACGAGGCATCAAATATGTAGCAAATAATAAATATTTATTGTTTGGAGACCATGTATAATATCTAAACCGGAAAGCCGGACCGTCTTCTTCAAGCTTTAAATCATTTCCTGTTACAACTATTTTTTCATTACCCGAAGTCACATCATGCTCAAAGATTGCCATTGATGATGAAGTAGTATCAAATTTAATAAACGAAAATTTATTACCGTCATCGAACCATTGGACATTTCTAAGAGATTTTCCAAAAAATTTAGGATTAGCCACAACGTCTTGTAGTGAAAATTGTTTCTTTTGGGCAAAAGATATAGAAGTTAAACTAAGAAGAAAAAGTATTGTTAATAAATTTAGTTTTCTCATTTCACTTTCCTTTGTAAAATATCATAAACCGATTTAATTTTGTATGTAGGTCTTACTTTACCATTCAAAAAATTCGTAACACCGGTCGAAACCAAAGCTGTATCAATGTTAAATTTATTCCCCATTGCTATATCCGTTTCAACCCGGTCACCAATCAATAAACATTCTTGTGAATCTATTTTGATTAAACTATTAATTTTGTTCATCATAAACTCAGAAGGTTTACCAAAATGCTTTTCCAATTTTAAATGAGTGCGTTTTTCCAAAGCGGTAATAATTGAACCGGCATCCATTATTTCACCGCCTTCTACCGGGCAAGTATCATCGATGTTAGCCGCATAAAATCTGGCGCCGTTTTCCAAAGCTTTTGCTGCAACTTCCAGCTTCGAATAATCCAACGTTCTATCTAAAGTAACGAGTACTATTTTAGTTTTTAATGGGTCGGATGTAAAAACAAGTCCTATTTTATTTATTTCATTTATAAAAGTTCTTTCCCCGATAGCAAAATAATATTCACCAGGATGATTATTCATTAAGAATTCTTGAGTTACAACCGTTGAATTTATAATTTCTTCCTTTTCGATATTTAGACCTTTACGAAATAAAAAATTGAAATAATCATCTACTGAGCCGGTGGTTTTATTTGAAATAAAAACTACCTTTTTCCCCAATTCTTTCAATTTATTTACAACTAAATCCGAGCGAGGAATTAGATTTTCCCCTCTGTATATTGTTCCGTCTAAGTCGAAAATAAATGCGTTGTACTTATTGAGCATAAATATTATTTAATTGTTTAATTCTTTTTTCATCAGGGCAAGCGATTCTTTAATTGAGTGAGGCTTGTAATTCAATTCAGTTTCCGCTTTGAGAATTATTAGTCCTGAATTTAGAGGACGTAATGCCGGCTGTTTCAGTTCTTTTGTTTTAATAGGAATTATTAAATTTCTATCCAGTTTAAAATATTCAGCAATTCTTTCAGCAAATTCAAAACGTGATAAGAATTCAGGTCCGGCTAAATTATAAATACCTTCTTTGTTTAATTTAATAATTTTGTTTATTCCAAAGACAATATCATCTAAATAAGTTGGGTTATTAATTTGGTCGGTAACAATTCTGATAACTTGACTCTCACGCAATGAATTCACCACCCATTTTACAAAGTCGGGTCTACCATATTTAGCCTGACCGTATAGAACATTCGTCCTGACAATTGCATATCTACACCCTGAACCTTTCAATACATTTTCGCTTGCCAGTTTACTTCTTCCATAGTAACTTATTGGATTCGGCTGGTCTACTTCGCTATACGGACCGGCAACGCCATCAAAGACATAATCACTTGATATATGAATTATATGCGAATCCACAGCGCTTCCATAATATGCTAAACTTTTTACTCCATCAACATTAATCTTCCATGCCAATTCTTTATTACTTTCGCATCCGTCTACATTGGTATAAGCAGCAGCGTTAATAATAAAATCGGGATAAAAATTATGTATAACTTTTCTAACTTCCTTTTTGTTTCGGATATCCAGCTTGACATAATCAATGTCACTAATATACGATTCCTCTTCAGCGGAGCAGCAATGCAGTTCCACCCGATCTTTTTTAAGGAAAAACTCAGTTAATCGTTGACCAAGCATTCCGTTAGAGCCAACTATTAGGACTCTATTCTTTATTAAGTTTTGTGAAGATATCATTTTTCAAATTATTAAATTGTTTAACCTCATAATACAGCGTAGAGCAACCCGCTGCAATATTAGCAAATTTCAAAGCATAATATATATCATTAGAATGAATATAAGAATAAAAAAAAGACGCTCCAAAAGTATCTCCGCAGCCCACGTGGTTAACAGGATTCATTTTAATTGCAGGGACAAAAACGGATTTAATTTCATTATTCCTCATGATAAACAATCTGGCACCAACCTTTCCTTTGGTCACCAATAGTATTTTAGGCCCATTTCTCAAAACAAATTTTGCTATCTGAATCTCATCTTCAAATTCACAGAGAGTTTTAACTTCGTTTTCATTTGCTTGTAAAATATCAACATTTTTTATCCATTCAGCCGAGTCGGGAATTTTTCTAAAGTATCTTTTATTATTTTCAATACCTCTGGTTAAACTATGAACGTCCATGTAAATGGGACCATCATATAATTTCCTTATTCCATGAAGGTCTTCTAAGGAAATATCCAAGCCGGTAATTAAACTAAGGAATATTCCATTAAATTGAGAATAATTAAAATTAAGGTTTACATTAATCTTAGAAGTGAAGTTCTCATAAGATTCATCGCGTTCTTTATCATTATATACTTTTAAATTCACAATCGGAACTTTTTCTACTTCGGCACTTAATTCCAAATTAATTTTATCGTAAACGAATGAAAAATAGTTGTAATTGAGCTTATCAAAATTAGTCATCAGAAAAAGCCGGTCACTATTATTAATCAAGTTTAAAAAACTTAGAGTCGAATAAAAAATACCGCCCGGCTTAATCATCTTTTGATCATCAGCATAAATCTTGTCTACTACGGAATGTCCTATTATTAAAATTTTCATGTTTTTAGGATAAAAATATTAACCCAAATTTAACTATGATTTTTGATTAAATTTAGTTTTAAATTTTGAAATACTCTTACTTAGTTAGAAAGCAAATATGAAAATTGGAATTACATGCTATCCTACATACGGAGGCAGCGGAGTTGTTGCTACCGAGTTAGGAAAGGAATTAGCGTTGTTAGGTCATGAAGTACACTTTATAAGTTATGCAATACCTCATAGACTTATGCATTTTTTTGAGAACATATATTACCATCAAGTTGAAATAAGCAGTTATCCTCTATTTGAACAACAACTGTACGGACTTTCACTAACCAGTAAAATGCTGGAAGTTGTTGAGTTTGAGAAACTGGATTTACTTCATGTACATTATGCAATACCGCATGCAGTAAGCGCTTATTTGGCAAAACAAGTATTAAAACAAAACCACTCCGATATAAAAATTATTACAACATTACACGGAACCGATATAACTCTGGTTGGATTAGAACCGTCATTCCTTCCTTTGGTTAAATTCAGCATTGAGAACAGTGACGGCGTAACTGCAGTATCAAGATTTCTTAAAGAGAAATCAATTACAAACTATAATATTGATAAGGATATCGAAGTTATTTACAACTTTGTTGATACAAAATTATTTAAACCCGATAAGAATGCTCAATTACGTAAAAGTATTGCGCCGAATAATGAAAAAGTTCTTGTTCATACTTCAAATTTTCGACCGGTTAAGAGAGTATGCGATACAATTAAAATTCTATCGTTAGTTAAGAAAGAACTTCCCGCAAAGCTTCTTCTTGTAGGAGATGGTCCGGACCGTTCCGACTGTGAACGTCTGGTTCGGGATTTAGGGTTACAAGATGATGTTATATTTTTAGGGAAACAGGATGGACTGGAAGAATTATTAATTGTTGCCGATATATTTCTTATGCCTTCCCAGTCAGAGAGTTTCGGTTTATCTGCTTTAGAAGCAATGTCTTGCGGATTACCGGTTGTTAGTTCCAGTGTCGGCGGATTACCTGAGTTGGTAAATCATAATGAAACCGGATTTATAGCTGAATTCGGAGATATTAATAGGATGGCTAAATATGTTTTGGATTTATTAACTAATGAAAAGAAGTATAAAAAATTTTCAAATAATGCCAGAGAAAAAGCAGTTACAAGTTTTGATAAAAAAATAGTAGTACCGAAATATTTGGAGTATTACGAAAAAATTCTACTGCAGAAAGAAAGCCCATCCGTTTAGTCTCTCAAAGAATAAACGGATAGGTTAAATTTAAATTATTTCCCCGGTTCGCCGGTTTTACCTTCGGGGATAATAGGAGTTTTACCAATACTAAAATGAGTAAACCCGAATGCTCTGGTTTTTCTTCTGTTAAAGACATTTCTTCCGTCAAAGATAACAGGTTCTATCAGCAATTCTTTTATCTGTTCAAAATCCGGATTTCTAAATTCATTCCACTCGGTTACAACAAGCAGAGCGCTTGCGTCTTTTAATGCGTCGTATTCATTTTCACAATATTCTACTGTATCCTGTAAGTAGAATTTTGCATTCTCCATTGCCTCCGGATCATAAGCTTTAACTTTTGCACCTAATTTCAGTAATTCTTTTATAATCACAACCGACGGTGCTTCGCGCATATCGTCTGTGTTCGGTTTAAATGCTAATCCCCATATCGCAAAAGTTTTATCTTTTATTTCGTTATTAAAATACTTAAGAACTTTTTTAACAAGAACCAGTTTTTGATTCTTATTAATATCATCCACTAATTTTAATAATCTCATTTCTTCACCGTGATCAACCGAAGTTCTGTAAAGAGCGTTTACATCTTTCGGGAAGCATGACCCGCCGTATCCAATTCCCGGAAATAAAAATCTCTTCCCTATTCTTGTATCTGCACCCATACCTTTTCTAACCAAGTCAACATTTGCCCCAACTGTTTCACAGAAGTTTGCCAACTCGTTCATATAAGTAATTCGCATAGCTAAATAAGAATTTGCAGCATACTTAGTAACTTCGGCGCTTTCAGGATTCATTTCAATCATCGGATTGCCCTGCCTTACAAATGGCTCGTACAGTAATTTCATTTTCTTCATTACTTCGGGGGTTTTAGCTCCAATAATGATTCTATCAGGTTTCATAAAATCATCAACCGCAAAACCTTCACGCAGAAATTCAGGATTGGAAATTACTTCAAAATTCTTATTTCCATATTTCTCAATTATCTCTGTAATCTTTGCAGAAGTTCCAACCGGGACAGTACTTTTATTAACAATTATTTTTTGTGTGTTGTCACCGGCTTCTTTTAGAATTTTCCCGATATCTTCTGCAATACCAAATACATACTTTAAATCTGCGGAACCATCTTCACCCTGCGGCGTTGGTAAACAAAGAAATATAATATCCGAATTATTCACAGTAGTTTTTAGATCATCTGTAAACGATAACCTTTTCTTAGCAATGTTCCTGTAGAATAATAAATCCAATCCCGGTTCATAAATTGGAATTTCAGCTTCTCTCAATTTTTCTAATTTTTTAGGATCATTGTCAACACACGTAACATCGTTGCCCATTTCGGCAAAACAAGTCCCGGTTACAAGACCGACATATCCCGTACCAACTACAGCTAATTTCATTTATTACTCCATTTTTATTTTACTTTAAAATCTTTGTCTATTTTTTCAAACAATGTTGCTTGTAAATCTTTGGGAGAAACCAATGGTACTTCTACCTTCCAATCAATATTCAAACTCGAGTCGCTAAATTTAATAGCCCGTTCACTTTTTTTATTATAATAATTTGTACATTTATAATGAAAAATCGCTTCTTCCGAAAGCACTGAAAAACCATGTGCAAAACCGGGAGGTATCCAGAATTGTTTATGATTATTTTCCGACAAAATTATTGAGTAATACTTTCCAAAAGTTTTTGATCCGAAGCGAATATCAACCGCAACATCTAATACTTCGCCATAGAGAACTTGGCACAGTTTTCCTTGAGCAAATTCGCCAACTTGGTAATGCAATCCTCGTATAGTTCCCTTTTTTGATTTTGAAATATTATCCTGCACAAAATTATAGGTCAGACCTAAATTCTCCAAATTCCGCTTGTTAAAAGATTCAAAGAAATATCCTCTATCATCAAAATATACATCCGGTTCTATGACAAATAATCCGTCTATCTTTGTAATTATCTTTTTCAATTTTGATTTCCTAAAATTTTTGATCCTTATGCCATTTGTAAGCAGAATCTATTATATCATTCAAATCATATTGAGGTTTCCAACCCAATACTTTTTTAGCTTTCGTATTGTCTGCTACCAAAATTGCAGGGTCACCTGCTCTTCTTGAAACAACTTCAAAATTCATCTTACAGTTGGTAACTTTCTCAGAAACTTGAATAACTTCTTTTACCGAATTACCGATACCAGTTCCCAAATTAAATACATCCGATTTTTTAATCCTATTCAAATATTCAATTGCTTTCAAATGAGCATCGGCTAAATCATTAACATGAATATAATCTCTTATACAAGTCCCGTCGGGTGTATTGTAATCGTCGCCAAAAACAAATATTTTTTCACGTTCTCCCATAGCTGTTTTTAATACCAAAGGAATCAAATGTGGTTCAGGATTGTGACTTTCACCGATGGATGAATCAAATGAAGCGCCGGCAGCATTAAAATATCTTAATGCTACATATTTTAAATTATATGCTGTATCAAAATCTCTTAAAATATGTTCGATGGTTAGTTTAGTTTCTGCATAGGGATTGATGGGTTTCGTCGATTCCGTTTCTAAAATAGGAATATTATCCGGGTTTCCATATACAGAACAAGTGGACGAAAAAACAAACTTTTTAATTTTATTTTCTACAGCGGCTTTAATTAAGTTTAGGCTTCCAACTACATTATTTGTATAGTAAATAGAAGGGTTTTCCACAGATTCTCCTACATAAGCAAATGCAGCGAAATGAACAATTGCATCAACTTTAATTTGCGGAAAAACCTCAAGTAATTTTTGATAATCCAATATATCCGCATTTATAAAGTTAGCGAATTTAGGAACAGCTTCTTTATGACCTCTACTCAGATTATCTAAAACAACAACATTAATATTTTGTTGAAGGAGTAATTTTACAAAATGTGAACCAATATATCCGGCACCGCCGATAACAAGAATATTCATAGACAAACCCAATTATAAAAAAAATTACCTAACAAGTAATAATAAAAAAAATCAGAATCAAATTTTAACTATTTATTGGGTTAAAATATATTGAAGAATATTTTTTATTAAATATTTGCTAAATAGGTCGTTGTAAGTTAGTTTTACTTTCACAATTTTCGGGGTGTAGCGCAGCCCGGTCAGCGCGCTTCGTTCGGGACGAAGAGGCCGGGGGTTCAAATCCCCCCACCCCGACAATCGTTTTTTTTAATCTACGAACAATGATCTTTGATTTGTAAAGTGTGTAAAGGTCCAAAATTTTCATTCATTAATCGGTTTTTTATTTACGAACAAGGATCAATTACAAGCATCCCATAAAACATTTACCTGCGATTCAGAGCAAAAAGTAAATTTATTAAAAACAATACATTTCATATTTAATAAAAAATTATTTCCCTACTTAAATTCGTCTCAATTATTGTAAAACAGATTACTAATCTGTTCTACGAAAAGTTTAATTCCGGAGCACTTGTATCTAATCTTTTTATCAACTTTATTGAAAACAAATATTTATCTTTAAAAATATATTTTTAATTTTTTCGATTAATTTCTAAAGGAATAAAAATGGCTAAAAATTCTTCTTTCGACATTGTATCTCAAATCGATTTTCAAGAAATTGATAATGCAGTCAACCAAACAATAAAAGAAGTACGGCAGCGTTATGATTTAAAAGATTCTAAATCAACTATAGATTTAAGTAAAAGTGAAAAACATATAGTTATTAATACGAAGGATGATTATTCGCTGAAAGCTATTTATGATATTTTACAAACAAAATTTTTGAAACGAAACCTTTCTTTAAAAGTAATGAAACTTGATAATATAGAACCTGCAGCAGGCGGAAGGTTAAAACAAAAGATCAATCTTCAAAGCGGAATTTCCAAAGAAAATGCAAAAAAAATCACAAAATTAATTAAAGACTTAAAGTTAAAAGTTAATGCCCAGATTATGGATGAACAAGTCAGGGTTCAAGGACAAAAAAAGGACGAACTCCAACTTGTGATTAAGAGTGTAAAGGAAGCCGACTTAGATTTTCCCGTTCAATTCGTTAACTATAAATAATATCTATTGAAAATCTATTTTTCTGCACCAATAATTTTAAACTCAATCCTTCTGTTAAATGCTCTTCCAATACGAGTCTTATTACTCTTTACGGGATTGTATTCACCAAATCCCTTAGCAAATAAGCGAGAAGGGCTAATTCCATTTTCTATTAGGTAACGTCTTATTATCCTGGCTCTTCTATTCGATAAATTTTGGTTGTATAATTCAGGACCTATGCTATCCGTATATCCTCGAATCTCAACTCGTATCTCCGGATTTTCTTTGAGTAACTTAACTGCATGGTCTAAAATCGGATAAGATTCAGGCATCAAGTTGTCGCTATCAAATCTAAAATTGATCCCAAACAAATCAAAATCTTTTCCATGTTCAATTATTTTTTCTCTATAAACCGTATCGATCTTTGTTCTTTCTACTATAACAGGTACTTCTTTTACAATTTCTTTCACTCCTTTCGGTAAAGGTTCACATAACGTAGACTTTTCTCCCCTCGAGAAATAATAAATTGCTCCTATACTTAATTTCATATAAGCATCACCATTACTGCTAAGAATGCCTTTTAATTCATCTAAATTTGAATTACCCTCAAGTTCATTATCATTACTCGTATTATAATTCAATTCAGTAGATATACTCCAATTAGTATCGGCTATCCATTCAAAACCAACTCCCATATTCATTTGGTACCCGGTATGGTCACCTTCTCTTGCAGGCGTTGCAGAATTTTTAGTATTAAAATAAGTACCGCCGAATCCAAGCAAAACATATGGTGATATTTTACTGCACGGTGAAAATTTGTATATAAAGTCCAAATCACCGGATAACAAATTAGTTGTTTCTATTTTATCCGGCACATTCTTATAAAAAAGCGTTTTCATATTAACAAAATTTCCAGTTAGTCTGAAAGCCACATATTCACTCACATTTCTTTTTAACGAAATAAAAGCGCCGTAATTATTATCCTTTGAAATTGAGGTAGTAGTTATCCCTACAAACCGCGGATAGCTTATTCCAAATCCCAATCCCCAACTGTCTTGAACATATTGTGCGTCAGATTTTGCTGTGAACAATAAAGATACAGCGATAATCATATACAGCATCAGTTTTCTCATTTTTTTTATTTTCCTTGTTAAGTATTCTATTATTCCCTATATAAAGATATAAATGTTAAAGTTAAATATCTATATTTAACTTTAACTTATTTTAGTAAAGTTTTGTCTCAGATAATCTTACGTAAAAACTACTACACATAAGCCTTCCTCAATTGTTCTTTTCCTAACAAGTCAACTATACCAAATTCCTCTTCGCTTATTTTTTCAACATCTCCAAAATATTGATTTTCACCACTGTCCTTTTGTGTTATTGCTTTAACTTCTTTGGCAGACAAAACCGCCAGCTTTTCTACAATAATATTGTCCCCATTGTTTCTATCAACTTTACCTTCTATCAAATAAGGACCCATAGACATTGTAAGTTCGGCATATTCCGCATACACTTTGGGAAAGATAACCGCTTCAAATGTTCCGCTAAGGTCTTCAAGCGAAAGGAATTTCATAATTTCTTGCTTCTTTGTTTTTATCCGTTTAGATGCCATATACCATCCTATCATTTTAATTTTACGACCGTTATATTTATACATTTTCTCTGCTTTAATAATACCGGGTTTGTCTATAACATTTTTAAAAAAATCAAGCGGATGACAGGTAATCATGTAGCCGAAAGATTCATATTCCATAGTACAAATTTCATTTAGACTGTATTGCGTTTTTGTTATAACTTTTTCTTCCAAGCTAAAAGACTCTTGCGAAAATAAATTATCCAACTTATCCTCCAATATGTTACGGTAACGGATATACACATCCAATAAGCGCAGCATAGTAGGACGAGTTTGAGCAAAGCAGTCCATTGCTCCGCATTTTATAAGAGATGCTGTTTCTTCATAGCATAACTTAGTACGAATCAGAAAATCAGCAAGCGAAACATACCGTCCGTTACTTTTTCTTTCTTTTATTATTTTATCAATCGAACTACCGGAAAGATTTTTAATAGCCATCAAACCGATACGTATTGTTTTATTATTTCCTACATAATGGTAATCACTTTCATTAATCGACGGCAGTAATATTGTAAGCCCCATTCTTTTACATTCCTGAATATACACTGCGGGAGAATAATAACCACCTCTATTACTCAGCACACTTGCCATAAACTGAGCAGGATAGTGAACTTTGAGATAAGCAACTTGAAATGATAAAAGTGCAAAAGAAGCACTATGAGCCTTACAAAAAGCATAGCCGGCAAACGATTCAATCTGCCGCCACAGCTCTTTTGCCTCTTTATCTACCAATCCTTTTTGCCGGCACGATACAAAAAACTTTTGAGAGAGCTGCTGCATTGCATTATGCGAACGCATTTTACCGCTCATTGCTCTCCGCAGCAAATCGGCTTCTTCAAGAGTGAGTCCGGCAATATGATGTGCAATTTTAATTACATCTTCTTGATAAATCATTACACCGTAAGTTTCCCCCAAATATTTTTCCATTTCAGGCACTAAGTATTTTCTTCGCTTAGGATTTTTATGGCGGGCAATAAATTCCTGCATCATTCCGCTTTGGGCAACACCGGGACGAATAACCGAACTAGCCGCAGTCAGCATTTCGAAAGTATCACACGATAAACGTTTAAGCAAAGAACGCATTCCCGGCGACTCTATGTAAAAGCAGCCGATCGTGTTCCCTTCCCTAATAATTTTTTTTGTCCCTTCATCATTGAAGAGCATTTCGTAGTCATAAATATCGAAGTCTACATTTTTACTTTTTCTGGGAAGAGGCGTATGAATTTTCGTGATGCGGGTTTGACCTACGTTGTCTTCCGGAAGATTAAACTCGTGCATACCCAGAAGAGCCGGATTAGGGTTAGTATTTTTTGTCCTTCTTTCCATCAATTTATTATAGTAAACATTTGTTCACTATAATATAAATATTTGGGAAGAATTTGGCAAGAAAAACTGTAAAACAACTTAATTTGTAG
>BDSW01000066.1 GCA_002898175.1 bacterium BMS3Abin04 | reverse complement strand
GGATTTTGCCACAACATCGTTTTTGGAATCCGAAATTTACAGAACCACCAAAAGAAAAGTTAAACTTTCCGAAATGTTTACTGCATACTGGGAGTATGTTGAGAAAGCAAGAGAATTTGTTAAAACGCGCGGAAAATCTTTATTCGCTCAAGGTTCCGAAGCAAATGCCGTAACTAGAATGTGGGAAAAATACGGTATCGTTCCCGAAAAAGATTTTACGGGATTAAAACCCGGTCAAAAATTCCACGACCATAGTAAAATGTTTAAGGAAATGTATTCCTATTTGCAGTCGGTAAAAAAGGCGAACGCATGGAATGAGGCTGTTGTTTTATCTACCATCAAATCTATATTAAATAATTATTTGGGAACCCCGCCCGCTTCTGTTACAGTTGACGGAAATACTTATACCCCGAAACAATACTTAAATAATTATTTGAAATTGAACCCGGATGATTACATTGATGTTTTATCCTACAAGCAAGCGCCGTACTACAAAAAGGTAGAATATAAAGTCCCGGATAACTGGTGGCACAGTAAAGAATATTATAATATTCCGCTTAATGATTTCATATCAGTGATTAAAAAAGCCATTACAAACGGATATACTTTAAGCATCGGCGGAGATGTTTCCGAACCGGGAAAAATAGCAGGCAAGGATGTTTTCATTGTTCCTACTTTTGATATTCCGTCAAAGTACATAAACGATGATGCAAGACAATTAAGATTCAGCAACGGCTCAACTACCGACGATCACGGAATACACCTTGTCGGATACTTAAACAAAGACAGACACGATTGGTATGTAATTAAAGATTCAGGCTCCAGTTCACGAGACGGGAAAAACAAAGGGTATTATTTCTTAAGCAGTGATTATGTAAAACTGAAAATTATGGATTTTATGGTTCACAAAGATATAATGAAAAGTCTGTTAAAGAAATTTAAATAGAATAATTTGGTCTTAGATTTATTGATTATTAATTTAGGGTTATTATGAAGTTAAAAAAATTTTCATGGTTTTTTGTTTTACTATTTATCCTTATCGGTTGTAGTTCAGGTGAAAGAAACGAAAAAGATCTGATTTATAAAAAGGAGATTAACAAATGGCGAAACAGAAGAATAACAAATTTGAAACGCGATAACGGTTGGCTTAATTTGGTCGGGCTGTACTGGTTAAAGCAAGGGGCAAACACTTTCGGTTCGGATAAAGCCAACGATATAGTTTTCCCTTCCGGAGCTCCAAAACTTATAGGCAAGTTTATTCTAAACGGAAACAGCATAACTGCAAAGATTAATAATGGAGTTGATGTTTTTCATAAAGGGAGCAAGGTTACTACCATAACATTAAAAGATGATATGTCGCCCGAAGCCACGGTTTTGGCTGTAGGTCCGTTCAGATTTTTTGTTATTAAACGGGGAGACAGGTACGGAATACGTCTTAGAAACTTGGATGCTCCGTTAGTAAAAAATTTCAAGGGAATAAAGTATTTTCCGATTGATAAAAAATGGAGAGTAAAAGCGAAATTTGAAAAATATAATACTCCTAAAATCCTTTCCATTCCCACGGAAATAGGAACAATAGAAGAGGATACTTCTTTCGGCAGATTAAAATTTAATATTGACGGCAAAACTTACGGTTTGGACCCGATTAATGCGGATAAGAAATTTTTTATAATTCTTGCAGATGAAACAAGCGGCAGCGAGACTTACGGAGGCGGAAGATTTTTATACGCTTCCAAACCGGATTCAACGGGAACTACAATAATCGATTTTAACAAAGCATATAATCCGCCGTGCGCTTTTACAAAATTTGCTACTTGTCCTTTACCACCGAAGAATAATTATCTTAAAATGAAAATTACTGCCGGGGAAAAAGTTTACGGACACGGACATTAATAAATAAACCAAGTTCCTCTAAAGGGACTTGGTTTATTGAAGTATATTTTACTTAATTATATTCGGCTTTTCTCCTTGTTCGTTTAAATGGGTTTACTTCCCGTGCCAAACAATTGTTTTTCCGGTATTATCAATAGTGGTATTACCAACAACAAAAACATTTTTAGAATCCATCCAAACACATTGATATGATATATTCTCATCTGTTAGTGCTTTTATTTCAGCCCAATCCGAACCGTTGTAATGAAATGCTCTATAAGTACCAACTGCAATCATATTGTCTTTACCGTAGTCGGAAATTCCCCATATCCAGGTATAGTGGTCAAGAGTTATCGTTTCCCAATTATTTTCTCTTTTATATACTTCCGGACCTACTGAATATAATTCGCCAAAGCTTGAATAATAAAGATCCGTTACCCCGAATGGGTGATAATATGGCCTTTCGGCAAAAGAATCTATTACTGCCCATTGATCGTTTTTATAATGGAAAATATAGTAGCGAGTTGTTGCATCCCAAGACTCTGAATAGTTTGAAAGAATATATTTATTGTTTTTATTCCCAACTATTTTTACTAATTCAAATCTTTCTTTGTTTTTAGCAAGGGGAATATTTAACGTATCAATATCCCAGTTATTGCCATCATAATGATAAACCAAACCGCCGGCTCCGCATGCCCATACATTAGTCTCACTCTCTACAAATACCGAGTATATTTCGTTGTGTGATAAAGGTCCGTAAAGCCCGTTTTTTTGCTTTAATTTATGTTCTTTCCAACTTACTCCATCGTATTGCATTGCAAAACCACGATAAAAGTCTTCACCAGAACGCTTTCTAGATCCAACAGCCCACACGTTATTAGAGGAAGAACCATGAATTGAGTAAAGAAAAAAACCACCTAATTTATTATTCAATCTTACAACCGCCCATTTTTTCCCATTATAATGCCACATTTGTCCATCTCCGGGATAAATCTGACTTCCACTATTATGACCTACTAAATAAATATCTTCTGCATTGGCGGCATACATTGAACGCATTAAATTCTGGAAAGCATCAGGTATATTAAGAGTGTCCACAGTCCAAGTATAATCCCTCGGGCTTTTTACCGGAGGCGGGTTAACCGGGTTGTCTTTGCAAGAGTAGAAAACTGTAATTATTGTTACTACAGTTAATAT
The DNA here is from genome assembly GCA_002898175.1 of bacterium BMS3Abin04. Lineage (GTDB taxonomy): Bacteria > Bacteroidota > Ignavibacteria > Ignavibacteriales > Melioribacteraceae > BMS3ABIN04. The sequence continues at coordinate 5,685 of BDSW01000066.1, read as the reverse complement.
TATAAGAATATATTTAGGTTTCATGTTAAGAGTCTTATAATTTTAATTGAATAAATTTTATTAAATAATAAGTTTTTAGTAAAGACGAAATAATTTACCTGAGAGGCTAAAAAAGAACATGGATTTATAAGTGTCTCTTTTGGAATGAAAGGAAAAAAGTTATTCTTAAAACAGCAGCGCATAAAAAACAACATTAAAATTACCAGAAAAAAAGATTTATAAAAACAGTAAACCGCAATTACTTATTACAATTACATTTTCCCCTTTAAAAAAGTAACAATAATAAAGTAATTATAAATTAAATAATCTGCTTCTTAGATACATAAATTTATTTAATCGCATATTGAAACTTGTAAAAAAAAAGAAACTATTTGCAAGAGAAAAATATTTGTACTTTAAAAATGGGATGTTTTTTACGAATAGAAAGGTTACATATAAACCAAGCTCCCCAAAAGGAACTCGGTTTATTGAAAAATACATCACTTGAGGACAATCATTCTTTTCGTATTTATATAACCTCCTACTTTAAGTGTGTAGAAATAAACTCCGCTGGAAATACTTGCAGCATTAAAATGTACTTTGTAATTACCCGGTGCTTGTTGTTTGTTGACCAAGGTAGTTACTTCGTTTCCAAGAATATCATATACCTTTAGGGTTACAGACACACCCCTGTCGCTCCGCTCCTTCCCCTCTCGAGAGGAGATTAAGGGGTGTGTTATTTTTGGTATTGAATAACTTATTGTTGTTACCGGATTGAACGGATTAGGATAGTTTTGTTCCAGATCGAAATTTGTTGCAACAGAGGAAACTTCAACACCCGTTGAAGGATTTGCATAGTTAAATAATACTCTTCTCGGTGCAATACCCGTTTCATATGTATGAAGTAAAGTACCGTCACTGCCGTAGGTTATTAAGGAACCGTTTGCAGAAAAATCTTTTGCGTCAAGCAGGTAATGCACTCCGTTGGAATAGTCATAACCATAACCGTAAGTAAACGTAACACTTTTAGCATCAACAACTCGGGTTACGTTCTTAGTTAACAGATTTAACCCGATGATATCATTTGTTGAACCTTTAAAATATATCTCATCACTATTTTTATCAATACTTATATCTTTTCCAAAGCCGTATCCGGGAATTAAAAAGGAGTCGACTTTTGCAAAGCTTGTTAAATCGACCTTATAAATTACAGCTAAAGAATCATTCCCAGGACATCCAACAAGTAAAAAACCATCGTTACTTATTGCAAGAGACGAAGGATTTAATTTAACTACAATTGTAGATATTACACTATCTAAATCCGCAGCAATTACAGAAACGGTTGAATCGGAAGCGCCGCCCCATACGCTATTATTAGCAATAAAAATAAAATTGTTTTTTGCAATGATCTCTTGTGGATACGCACCTACTTTTATATTCTTTACAAAACTAAAATCATTTAGATTAAGTACGGAAACATTTCCCGCGGGTCCGCTGGTTATATAAATTTTATTGTTTGCAATTGCTAATGAATACGGATTTGTGCCGACGATGGCAGATTTAAGCACCGTTCCGGCAGAATCTAATTCATAAATTTTTCCACTTCCGCCGAAGTTACCCTGTTCGGTTATATAAATATTACCTTCGTAAGAAACCAGACCGTCCGGGAACAAACCAATATTACCGGGATTGAATATGCTTTGCGTAAATTCGTTACTCTGTGCATTTAACATCGAAAGTGTTGAAGTTCCGGCGGAGGCTCCGCCTTCGGATAAAACATAAACTTTATTTAACTGTTGAGCAGAGACGGAAACGGATAATAATAGCAGTAGAAAGGGAATAATTTTTTTCATAGTAACTCCTTTTAATAATTAGTTGATATTGTTATTTGAAAATTTCTTAACGGCATTGGATAACCGGAAATAATTTGGTAATCTGCATTAAAGATATTATTAACTTCGAGTTTAATTTTCGAGATAACTTCCCAAAATATTGTAGTTATAATAAAGTTACCGGCAGCCGTATTGACCGGATTTAACTGCTTTTTATTCGCGTAATCGGAAAATCTTTTACCGATATTGGAATAAAATAAATTAAGTTCAATAAATTTATATTTTAAGTATAAAGCAATATTTGAAGATAAGAGCGGAACATACGGTATAAATTTTCCCTTCGTTATATCGCCTGGATATGCCTGACTAATCTTTTTAGAATTTAGAATATTTATTCCGGCATCAAGTACGGCTGTAAACTGCTTACTTATTTCTCTTTTGGCAGAGAGACTAACTGAGAAATCCTTAGATACCGATTCTGCAATGTTAACCGGTGACCAGAAACCATTGGATTGAGGTTTCCATACAATTTTATCTTTTGCATAAATATAAGTGTAACCTATGTTAATTTGTCCTTGTATGAAAGAATTGAAAGCATAGTATAAACCGACTTCCGCATTCATAGAATTTTCGGGGTGCAAATTTCTATTACCGCCTGTTTTCCAGTATAAGTCATTAAACGAAGGAGCCCTAAAATTTTTACCGGCATTTCCCCTTAAACTAAAATCGATATCTTTCAACGGCTGATAGTTAACTCCAAATTTATACGTAAACGCACTTTGTTTTATATCGGAGATATAGTCATAGCGCGCAGAAGGATAAAGCTTTATTCTGTTTATAAATTCAAGAACGGAAGTTAAAAAAAACGCATGCTGATTACGCTTAATTCCGTCTTCAAGCTCATTACTTTTTAACTCAGCATGCGTAAAATTATATCCACCCGTAAGTCGTATAATTCTGTCTTTATACTTTAGTTCCGGTGATACCGCATAAACTATATTTTTATACGAGCTGTTTAAGTAAGGTTCAACTTTGTAATTCATATAGTTATTCTGATAATTCAGATTTGTATGAAGAGTAAGTTTAGGTGCGATTAAATTTTCTGAGATTAGAATATTATTCCAATTTTTATCAAATTGTTTTGTTGCCGGCGGCGGAGTACCGGTTTCAATTCCCGGTACATTTTTATTCTGATGAGAATACAACGAGATAAATCTAATGCGATTTGCGTTATCAATTATATATTGAAAATTAAACCCAACATCATAAATGGAATAAGCGGCGTTTTCTCTTTCCTTCAAGACTTTTTCAATACCGTTGTTGAAATAATATTTGTAGTTTCCGTCCGAATTTTCTTTTTGATAATAAAGGTCAGCATTTAGATTTCTGCTTTGCTTTTCCAGCCGGACTGAATAGCTGTTTTTATTGAATGATCCTTTAGAGAACGATAGTTTTATATTATAATCTCTACTATCAGGAAGAAGAAGCCTGTTCTTTGTGATGATATTAATCAGTCCGCCCAGCGCATCACTTCCGTATATTGAGCTAACTCCGTTATTAACTATTTCTATTCGTTCAATATTTTCCAAAGGAATTAAGGAAAGATCAATTTGTGAATTTTGGAATGAATTTAATCGTACACCATCCAATAAAATTAGAGTGTGTTCGGCACCGAGTCCATTAATTGATAGAGTCTGCAGATCCGGTGTAATTCCATACGATTTAATAAATATAGAAGATGAAGATTTAAGAAGATCGGGTAGTCTTTCGCCGTTAGCCCGTTTAATTTTTGCTTCATCAATAATCTCAATCTGTGTTGAAACATCTTTTAATTTAACTTGAAGCTTATTTGCTTTAATTATTACATTACCCAATATAGATTTAATCTTGTAATCGGTTGAATCTTGTGCTTTACCGGTTTCCCAAATAAAAAATAGTACAAGAAATAATAGTAATTTCTCTGTTATATTAATCCCTTTTAGCAACTCGATTTTCTCCCGGCATCGGCAAACAAAGTTCCTTTACATTTATTTATTGCAGAAGAAATTGGAACTGAAAAACGGAGCTTAGCAACTTCATAAAGGAATGTATTAATATTTACTTTAACCGAATTATAAATAACAGAGCTATTCTCGAGCTTAAAACCGCTACTCAATGCTTCTTGAAGAATTATTTTTTTCATAGTAACCCGCTATGTAAATTACTAAATATTTAATTGGTTAAACTTAGAGGGTTCGGGATGCGATAGGAAATTAGTATGTAAATCCGCTTTTCTTCCCGAAAGCCTCTTTGCTTATTGAATAATCAGGCAGGTCTCCTGGCTTGTTCCGTCTTTAACGCCTTCCCATCCTATTTCGGTAGAACAGTGGCAAAATATTAAGGACTTTAAAGGAACTTACAGTTGCGGGTACAGCTCCGGAATTTCTACTTTCCGTTAATTGAAAAGCAAATCACCGGATTCCCTTCTAAATGATAACCTAATTACTGTGTATCAAAAGTATGAAAACGAATGAATTATTCAAAGGAATATTTGGGAAATAAAATCTAAGATATCTATGAAGTTTATGAATCTAAAATGCTAAAAGGAAATTTTAAAGGAATTATTAATTTTTACGGTGCTTGTTAATAAAATCAATAAGTTTGTCTAAAAGTTCAATCTCTTCTTGGTTAAAGGCTTTTATTGCTGTTTCTACTGCTATATTCAGCCATCGGGTATTTAGTTTCTTTATAGCTAATTTGATTTCGTCGGTATATTTGTCTTGATCATTAAAAATCTTATCGGCGAATTCTATTGCAGCTTTAATATTGATTACACTAGGTAGATTACTGCCATTTGCAATGTCAATGAGTTTTGAGAATAAACCAGGTTCCGATAAGCAAAGTTCAATGGAATAAAACCCGGCTTCCTTTAATTCCCTTAATTTTCCTGCATTCTTAATTTTTTTATCTGACGCTATTTTTAGTAATTTACTTAATTGTTTTTTCGGTTCTTTTTTTCTCTCAATAGCATCGCTGTAGATTCTGTTTATTGAGATAGCAATTGAATCGGAAAGTAATTTTTTTGCGAGTGTAACTATTTCTGCCGAATGATTAATGGAATCTTTAAGTACTTTAAATAACTCGTTGTAATTACCGTTAACTGCAAATTCTTCTAACTGTTCTATCGAAATAGTTTTCTTTTTAGACCTTACTGCATCCCATCCGCTTAACGGAAATGTAATTGTCTTTCTCTTTTGACGAATAACTTTATTTACAATTTCTTTGGCTTCTTCATCTTTGCGGAATAGCCTTAAATCATTATATGCCAACTTTTGAACTAATGTACCATAGAATTGCCTGTTTACTTTAAAAGTAATAATAGCTTCATCACCCAAACTACCCTTAGAATATTTTGTTAATTCAAAATTGGAAAAATTTTTTTTGAACAAATCCAGGATTGATTTTAATGCAGGTTCCTCGTTTTCTCTAATTACTAATGTTATTTCCTTTAGATTCATATAGTCGGATTAGAATTAATTTAATATTAAAATAAATTATGCTCGATGAGCATATGAAAAGAATAATGATACTTATTTCCCATTACACAATTTTTTAAAAATAATAAAATACTTTTAAATAAAACGAATTTATTAAGACTTAGGGGAAAACAAGCTTTAGTAAGGCAGAGACATGTTTTTATTTAGAGAGCTAATTAAATTGAGCCAAGCTCCTTCCTTTCACTTTCTGAAAAAAGCTTCTTTAAATCCAGTAATATAATTAGTCGATTCTCCAGCTTAGCAACCGATGTAAACATGTTAGTATTGATATTGGAAACCATTTTGGGCGGTGGTTCGGTTATGCTTTTAGGAATACGCAGCACTTCTTTTACCTGGTC
>BDSW01000065.1 GCA_002898175.1 bacterium BMS3Abin04 | reverse complement strand
AAGATACCTTTTTTCTTTTCAACAATTTTAATAATATTTCTGAATTCGGAATGAAATGGCAGGTTAAACCCTAGTTTATAACCAACAACTCTAATCTTTAATCTTCTACCGGGAAGTAACTTTGACTTCAACTCTCTTGAATTTGATTTGTTTAATAAGCTGTTGTCTTCATTAACGAAAGTTTCACCTCTTGTAAGAACCAATTCCTTCCGCTCGCCGCCGGCATTTGTTACAATTACTGTATTAACAATTTCAACTTCTACGTCCTCCTCGGTAAGATACGATTCAAAATAGAGTGCACCCAAAACCAGAACTAAGGCAATAACAATAAGACCGACAAAAAATTTAAACCCACAGCCCATAATATTTACAAACCGGTTAATAAGAAGATTTATAAATATATTAAAAAATAATATCAATAAGCAGAATTAGGTCATTGGTTGATCAATTTTTAAAGCATATTTATCTAAAATAAATACTTTTAGTTACAATTCGGATTAATTATCAAGCCACCCTAGTGGTTCGAAAATATTTACAAAATATTATCCTACAACCAACTTGTCTGTCTCCGGTGAATTAAACCGCTCTACGGTAATAAAAATGCGGAGCAGTTCAATGTTAAAAGTTTAAAGATTGTTTTAAATTACAGTATTTCAGATAATTATTGCCGATATTTTAACTTTTACATTCCTATTGCAATATTTTTAATAGTACTATACAAACATAAAAAAGTTTAATGATTGTCCGCATAGATACCTAAATTAAAAGTTGAACACAGAAAACACTAATTTTAACTGATTTTTTAGATAAAATAGCCGTCATTTCCCCGGTTTTATGCTGTTTTTATCCATTTAGGTAAACAAACGGACAGTCATATAAAATAAAATTGCCTCAGAAAATTTGTTTTCCTGAAGCAAAATAAATAATCTTTACATCATTTAACTAATTATTTCGGTTTGTTTAACCAGCTTTTTGCTTTTATAAATTTTTTGATAAAAAGCAAACAATACGAATAAAATAAGTCCCGGCATCCACGTATAAAAATGTGGGATTAATAGAAGTATACCTATAATGAATACAAGAACTCTTTCAAAATAATTTATTTTTTCTAGAAACAAACCGGTAAAAAATGCTGCTATTGCAAATAATCCTAAAAGTCCGAAACCAAATATCTCAAATTTCTGCAACCAGCTGCCGTCAATTAAATGTGTATAAGCAAACAAAATAGGCATAACATATAATCCTTTAGCCAGCTTCCATGCCTCAAACCCGGTTCTCATGGGATTAGAACCTGCAATGCCGGCAGCCGCAAATGCTGCTAAACATACCGGTGGAGTTACATTAGAGTCTTGAGAGAGCCAGAATATAATCATGTGTGCAGCTAATAACGATACTCCCATTGTAGTAAGCGCCGGCGCTGCTAAAATTGCTAACATTATATATGCAGCAGTTACGGGAAGTCCCATCCCAAGTAATAAGGAAGCAAGTGTTATTAGGATAAGCGCCAGAATTAAATTACCCCCGGATGCAGTAACAATCAGTTGAGAGAATGTTATTGCTATACCGGTTATGGAAATAGACCCTATTATAATTCCAACACCAACCAATAAAACTCCGACCATAACCATATTCTTTGCTCCAAGAGCTAAACTGTCAAGGATATCAAACAATTTCATTTTATGATTTTTGCTTAGATAAGAGCTTAAGATGACAGCGACAATTGAGTAACCGGCAGAGTAAGTAGGTGTATAGCCCACCGATAACATTCCAATCAGTACAATTATTGGAATGAAGAAATGAACACCCTCTCTTAATATAGTAATTAGCGGATCAGTTTCAATAGTTGCATCAGAAGCTAAATTATATTTTTTTGCGGTTTGATAGACATAAAACCCGACCGTAGCAAAGTACATTATAGCAGGTAGAAAAGCAATTGCTATAATAACCGTGTAAGGCGTCTGCGTCCATTCAGCCATTATAAAAGCTCCGGCGCCCATGATCGGGGGCATAATTTGCCCGCCTGTTGAAGCAGCAGTTTCTACGGCGGCGGCAAACTCAGGTTTAAATCCCGCTTTCTTCATCATCGGAATTGTTATTGAGCCTGTTGAAACCGTGTTGGCAATTGCGCTACCGGATATTGTTCCCATTAGACCTGAAGAAAAAACTGCTACTATCCCCGGTCCGCCTGTAATTTTTTTTGTAATAGCTTCCGAAATATTTATTATAAAATCACCGCCGCCTGATTTCAACAAAAATGCTGCAAAAAGAATAAACATAAAAACAAAAGTGGAAGAAATTGAAGCCGTTATACCGAATAAGCCTTCGTCGGTAAAATAAAGACGGTACAAAAATCTCGATAAGCGCATACCTCTAAAGTGAAAATCACCGCCGATCCAATTACCTAAAAATAAAACGTAAGCCATAAAAAATATTGCAATAGCGGGTATTATCCAACCTGTTGTTCTTTTAACTATAATTAAAGTTAAGACTACCGCGATTCCTGCAAATATCAGATCACGTAAAATCGTTACTTCATTCCGGTTGTGTAAAGCATCTTCAAAAAATATTATATAAAAACTTGTACTGAGCAATAAAACTGCAAAAATTACATCCAACATTTTACGTGACTTCGTAATTTTTTTACCTATTGGATATACAGTAATAAAACCAAGTGCACCAAGGAGACCAAGATGAAGACTGTTTCTCCAAAGCTCGCTTAAAATACCGATTGTATTTATCCAAATATGAAATACTGAAATTAAGACGGCAAACCAATAAGCGAATTGCCGTCTATTCTGAATAAAATGCTCAGATTCTTTTACTTCTTCAATAATTATTTTTTCCGGGTTTTCCATTTTTATAAATTACTTCGTCGGCATTATTGAAGCCGGGATTGCAATCCCTTTTTCTTTAAAGAATTTGGCAGCACCGGGATGTAAAGGGACAGGCAATCCCTGAACGCCTTTTTCCAATTTAATTGCCATAGTAGCTTTATGCATTTTATGAAGATAAGGTAAATTCTCATAAATAGTCTTTACAACTTCATAAACAGTTTCTTCATCAACATCAGGTCTAACTGCCAAAAAGTTAGGTTGAGCTATTGTGTGAATATCTGCTTTTTGTCCGGGATAAGTTCCGGCTTTTATAACATATCTACTCCAAACCGGGAAATTAGAATCAATTTTTTTTAATTGATCATCGGTAAATTCAAGAACAGCAATATTATCTGCACCGATTGTAGCAAATGCTTGAGTAATTGCAGCTACCGGAGGACCTGCAGGAATGTTCATACCCAAAACTCTCTTATCCTGCAAAGCTTTTGCCGATGCTGAGTAACCCAGATACTCTAATTTGAAGAAGTTATCTACATCAAAACCTAACGAAGTTAGAATAGTTTTACCTGAAGTTTCAGTACCGGATCCTCTTTTCCCGATTGAGAATCGTTTACCTTTTAAATTTTTAAGATCCATAATGTTACCGGTTTCGGCAAATTCCTTGTAGGTTACAAAATGTTCAACGTTTTCCCAAAGCATTGTAACTGCCCGCATTTGTTTTTCCGGTTTACCTTCGTATTTACCTTTACCCTGCCAAGCCATCGATCCAAATAAACCTTGTAAGATTGCAAAATCAGCTTCATGAGATTTTAATAATTGAACATTCTCACCTGAGCCGGCTGAAGTAATGGCATTCATCTTAATATGGTCTTTTTCACCAAGTTTATCCGTAACTAATGTTGCAATTGCAACTCCAACAGGATAATAAGTCCCACCTGGTGATGCGGTTGCAAGTACGTATGATTGTTCGCTGCCGGCTTTTGTTGATTCACCGGGTTTCTCTTGCTTACTACATGCAGTAAATAATAAAGCTGTTAAGATTAATATTGCCAACACTTTCATTGTAACCTTTTGATTTTTCTTCATATGTCTTTCCTCCTTTTAAATTAGAAAACATTCCAATTTATAAATTTTACATGAAGAAAATCAATTGTGGAAAACATGTAATTTTATACGTGAATCACTTATCCAAAAATTCTCAAATCAACTAAGTGAGTCTCAAGTCAGCTAAATGTTTAGGTAAGTTTATAAGGAGGCTTTGAATAAACGTCATCCCGGTAATCTTTTGAGCCGGAATCTCAATATTTACACATGATTACCCAAAAACCACAAAATAAATACTTACACAACCATCATCAAAATTAGATATACTTCCTGCAACATTCGAGATGCTGCATCTTGGGAGCAAATGCCTAAAGAACAAGTAGAAAGACTAATAAAACAAACATTAAAAGCAGCAGCATATTTAATATTGCCAGAAGGAAAAACACTAATACCCTACGGCACAACACATTCACAAGCTGGAACGACCCGGTAGTAGACCATATCTACGCAAAAGGATTCGACAACACGTTACGATCGAAATTTGACTACAGCACGTTGAAGGACGAATAAACGTTTTTTCCCTCCTAGACGGAAGCTCAAACAGGATCCAAGAATCAGTAGCAGCATACAAATATGAAGATACCTGACAAAAACATTTTTTCAACAGTAATGGACACCTTAGCAAACCTACAAGCACCCTTCGCATATCTAGACTTTGCAAATACTTTAGTCAGACCTATTGGCCCCTTGTCAGATTATGTCCGGGACGAAAACAAACAAGACGCATCAGACTAGGCTTACAGGTATTCAGAATCCCGTACCTTTTCCAAATAGGAACAAGCTATAAACACAATTAAGCGCTGAAAATTTTTATTCTGCTTACTAACTAATCGAGAATTGAAAAATTTTAATCGTTTTATTATAAAACTACGCAGATTTGAAGTACGGGAACTAAATGCCCAACTTCTTGAAGAAGTTGGGCATTTTTGAGAAGTTTAGCATTTTTGGATTTTTGATTGTCTGAATTATGAATATTGAAGTTTTAATTTAACTAATTTTTTTTCTTACAAAGTTTTTTATATCTAAATGTAAAATTCAACTAAACTTATTACTTGACGGAAGTAACTACTCCCAAACAAATTGAGATGATTTAAGATATGATATAATTTATAAATATTTTCTCGTTCCTGCCAACCATCCGGTAAAGGAAAAGATTCGTTGTAAGCGGCATAAAAATAAGAATCAAAACCGCCGAAGATTTTTGTCATTGCTAAATCTGCTTCACGGTCACCATAATAAACAGCTGGATCAATCAAACACGGTTCGCCTTTTTCGTCTACAATATAATTACCGCCCCATAAATCGCCATGAAGTAAGGAAGGTTGAACTTCATGTGATAAAATTTGTTCTATTTTATTTTCCAATTCGGAAAACTTTTTCATAAAATCCGAATCAACATATCCGTTTTTCTCTGCAAGTTTAAATTGATATAACAATCTATTTTCCCAGTAGAAAGTTTTCCAATCCGAATAATTAGGCAAATTTATTTGAGGTGTGCTGCCGATAAAATTGTTTTCATAAAAGCCGAATTTTCCGCTTGTATATTTGTGTAATGTTGCGAATTTTCTACCAAATAATTCTGAAAAATCACGTGCTTTAGTTGATGATTTGATATACTCAATAATAAGGTAAGAGTCGTCATAAAAAATTACCTCAGGTACACGAATTGTATTCGAGCTTTTCAGTTCTTTAAGTCCATTAGCTTCGGTTTTATTAATAGCCGGATTTTCATATTGTTTTACAAAGTATTCTTTTCCGCTAATTGTTTTAACTACAACAGAATTAGCTATACAACCACCACTGCTAAAACTTTGACTAACTATTTTTTCATTTAGGATTTGTTCCAGTCTCAAATTTCGTCTTCTTCCATAATTCTGTTTATCAACCCATTAACGGATTCTTCAAGAATATCCAGAACCAATTCAAAGCCTTCATTTCCTCCATAATATGGATCCGGTACTTCTTTGTAGCCGTTTTGAGAATAATCTGTCATTAAAGAGATTTTGTGTCTATACTTTTTCTTTGAATCAAGAGTAAGAATATCCATATAATTTGAATTATCCATCGCAATTATATAATCGAAATGTTCAAAATCATCAAAGACAAATTTTCTGGCAATACTGGTTAAATTATAACCTCGTTTAGCAGCATGCTTTTTCATCCTGGCATCAGCCGGTTCACCTTCATGATAAGCTATACTTCCTGCTGAATCCGTTTTTAAAAATTTTTCTAAATTCTTATCTAAAATTTTCTTATTCATTACAGCTTCGGCGGAAGGAGACCGGCAAATGTTACCCATACAAACAAATAATACTTTTTTCATTCTTTACTCATGAATATTTAAGATTAGACTTTAAAATAGGGAAAGTTATTAAGATAGAAAACGCTTTTAAAAACAATATCAATTACTAACAAAATCAATATTTTCTAAAACAGAATCCGGAACCGAATATTCATAAGGTAAATTATCCGCTAGTCCATGAAAAGACCAATACCCGTAATTATGGATTACAAACGGTGTAGAATATCGTCCCTCTTTGTCAATTGCTGCGGCTGGAAAACTTAAAGAAATCCAAGATAAAGGGTAATCTATTTCCTTAGAATATCCATACCAAGCTCTAACTATTTTTTTATCCTCTAATTTCTTTGTGTAAACTACTCTTAGGTAATCATCAAAACTCAATCTTAATTCATTAACAAACAAACCCGGGCTTAAAAGGTGAACTACATTTACAGGCTGAAAAATTGGAGGATATTTACTTTGATTTGGCAAAGTATTTGTCGATAAAACCTCAAAGCCCATTAGTTTAACAAATGAGTTACTATCAACAATTGCCGTAGAACTTTTAATATTTTTTACAATTAAATACTGCTTGGAAATTGTATATAAAAAATGACGGAGCGAACCGCAATAAGCTTGTAATCTGTTTTTGATCCACCTCTGCATTTCTACATTGTTTTTAGGTTTAAGTTCTTTGAAAGAAGGATCTCCGGCATACTGAATTGTTATACCGTCTGTTCTAAACAATTTTAGGAAATAGGTTAGCTTATAACCCAAAGCTTTGTTTTCAATAAGAAGCGGTTTATTCGTTTTTGCAATAAGCCAGTCTTCTTTATCATGTGAAAAATTTATAGAATAGGGATTTAGAATTTTTGTTTTTTCTGCAAAGCTGCTTGTACCAATTAAATATTTTCGAAACAATTTGAAGTTATCCTGCCATTCATCATCTTCTTCACTCGCAACAGTAACTTCAGGTAATTTGTATACTTTCGGTTTTAAAATAAAATCAACTTCTATCTTTTTGTCATTTTCTATTCTGACTGTTTTTTTATTATTCTCATACCCAACACAAGCTGCCATTATGGAAAATGAACCGTTAGAGACATTTTCTATTTTATATTTTCCTGAGGAATTAGTGGAAGATCCTTTTATTGATTTTAATAAATATACATTTGCATTTTCAATTGGTAATCTTGTTTTTGCATCAACAACTTTTCCCACGATAACTGTACTCTTAGTGCTTTGTGCAGCTAATATAAAACTAAATAATAAAAAAACGATGAATATATTCTTTAACAAAAATAATCCTCTTATAAAATTTAGTTTAATTGATCGCTGTTTTGTTTTTTATTGGAAGCAGGTTGAACTTTCAGGTTTTTCAAATCCGAATCAATTCTCTTAACTTTAATATATTCAATCCTATACGGATTAATCATAGCCGTTTCATCATAATTAACAATGACTTCGGGTGTAGACAGCCAATTTTTAATAACCTCTTCATCACCTTTAGCCAAAATCCATTGGGAACCATCGGATAATTCCAACACTCTGTTATTATACTCCAATTTTTTAATGTAATTTAAATAACCATAATTATAACGGAATTCATATTGGTTCGCATGCGACACCCTGTATTTCGTCCCATTAACATACATAGAACCAATATCAAGACCATTATCGAGCACAAAAAATACTTCAGACAAATTTGATGCTATAACAAAACGATTTGCACGCCAAGCTGATCCGCTGGCGAGAGTGACAATTCGTCTATCAATTCGATGAATAGTATCTTTAAAGAATCTAACTTCTCTTAAATATTCTTTGTAATCTTGACCTGTAGATGAACATGATAGGAGTAAAAGAAGGAAAAATAAAATAATAATATTTTTCTTATTCATTGTGTGTGCCTCCTTTAATAGATGGGATTAAGCAAACAAGTAAGTATTAAAGTTTTACTTTAATTACTTAAATACTTTGTTTTATTTAACTTAATTATATTTATTGATATATTCAATACAATAATTGGGTATCTGCTAATATCCTAAAAAACATATATTGGAAATTTAGCTTTTTGGTTTTATAATTAGAAGATACAAAATTATTTATAATTTAGGGTTTTCATCCGGAGTTTAAATAACAGCAAATTTTTAATGTATTAACTATCTTTTTATACTTATTTGAGTTAAACTTTTTGTCTAAAAATACAAACTAATATTTTAATAAAGATCGGGAAATAAAATGGCTAAAGAATATAATCCAAGGATGCACTCTGCAGAGCATATC
>BDSW01000064.1 GCA_002898175.1 bacterium BMS3Abin04 | reverse complement strand
AATCTTAGAGCCCTTGTTGTAAAAGATAGTAATAATTACTGGGCAACAAGTGATTTATCTTTGCAGTCTTCTGGGGTTAAACGTAATTATAGGTCTCGTCAAACAATTGAAGAGTTCTTTAAGATTCTAAAATCAGAATTAAGGATAGAGGGGTGTTCTTCCAGAAATTCAATTGCGCAAATAAATCATATTTCCTTTGTACTTATTGCTTTTTGTCAATTAAAACTATTTAGAAAAACAAAAAATATTGAGACTATTTACAAAGTTCGTGCAGTATTATTTGATCGTGTCGTTCCCAAAAATCTAAATTGGAAATTAAAAATTATGGCTTTTGCGTAACTTCAGTAAACTTATTAATAATTCTTTCGATAATGAATAAAATATTTTCGTCAATTAATTTGATTTTTAACATTTTACTATTGATTTAAAAGCATTCAATCTATTATTTTAAAAAGTATATAATTTTTCATTAACAATTTTGTAAATTATCCGATAATAAAATTAAGTTAAGACAATAATAGGTAATTTATATATGAGCGATTTAACTTCAGCAAAACCAAGGTTATTAGTAGTAGAAGATGATTACGAAAATCAAAAATTTTTACAAATCTTTTTGAGAAGAAAATTTGATTTGGAAATTTGTGATTCCGCTGAAACATTCTACGAAAAATTAAACAAATCTAAATTTGACATTATCCTTATGGATATTTCATTAAGAGGGAAAAAAGACGGGCTACAGCTTACCAGAGAAATTAGGCAGACCGGAGAATATAAAGATTTACCCGTTGTCGGTCTTTCCGCTCACGCATTCCAAAAAGATAAAGATAATGCATACAACGCCGGTGTTGACGTGTTTTTAACCAAACCCGTCCAAAATGATGTACTTATGAATACACTCGTAAAAACTTTGGAAGAAAAATCCGGCATACAAGCATAAGATAAAATTTAAAGCATCCTAGAAAAAGACTGCCTCGGTAGTCTTTTTCTTTTTTTAACAATCTCTGCATTCTTACCAACTCCATTATTAATTCTTTGTTATTTTTAAATATAAGTTCTAGTAACATTTCCTATATTTGATTCGTCTAAAAAAGAAAGTTAAATCCGGGGATAAAATGAAAATCTTAAAATTCACATTTATTATTGTTTTACTGCTTGCACCTCAATTCAATATTTTTGCTCAAAAAGATAGCAGCAATGAGAGTATCAATATTTTCAATCTTGACGAAAACTCAAAACCATTTATTGAACTTAATTACGGAATTAGTACTGTACGACACAAAAATGTTTCTGCCGAGTTTAAAAATCCTGGCTTAACCGGAATAAAAATCGGCTATACTAAAATTAATAAACAGAAAGGGAATGATATCTTAGAAGAAAATGAAAGCTATATTTTTGCTTCTTATTTAGCAAGCGATCTTAATTTTAATACTGAGTCGGGTATTAAAGTAAATCCTGACGGATGGAATTTCGGATTAGGTAATAGAGACGGATTCGGTTATAAATTAAACAATTTCGCTATTATCCCCTATATGCAAAGCTCTATTTATTGGTCGAACTTAAAAGTATCATTACCCGACGTTAGAACATTCAACGGAGATTTCTATACCCGGCAAACAAGAGACGAGTTAAACTATTATAATGGTTCATTTCGTTTCGGAACTCGTTCCGAGGCCGGAATTGATTTAAAATTTGGTCAACTAATTTCTATCTCCGGCGCTTATGAAACGGCCGTTATTTTTCCACGACATTTATTCTGGAAGCAGGCAGGAAGTTATTTTTTAGAAAGTTTCAGTTTGGTTGTAGCAGATTACTTTGTTGAGGAAGTAATGAACTCTTCTCCGGCAGCCGGACCAATTGTAAATTTCTTTCTTAAAAACGGTTTGTCGTATGCATTTTATCAACTAAAAAGAGATAAAATGAATTGGCCCTTTGCTTCTGCGGCCCCGCTAACTTATGAAACGTTCAAAATTGGTCTTAAGTTTACTTTTTGATCTGCAAATGATTAAAGAATTAATATTTTTAAATTTATATATCTTTAACAATAAACTCATTGCGAAAAAATTTAAAAGTCTTAACCTCATCATGACAGCTCAACGTTTTGGAACTATAAGAAAAACCAAGCCATTACTACAGAATAAAATCCTGAGGATACTTTGAAGTTCCAAAGCGAATTGCTTAAGTTCTTTTTGAAAGAATGGCTGCTTATTGCTTCGGCGGTAGGATTTGCGCTGACATCTATTTATACTCAACATCTGCCTGTTTATTCTCTCCAAGAAATGCAAATACTTTTTATCCTATTTGTGCTTTTTATTTCAGTTAAAGGACTTGAGCACAGTGGTTTTTTTTTAAAGCTTTCACAAAGCATAGAAAAAGGAAAATTTATTCCATTAAAGTTAATTATTGCAACATTTTTCCTCTCAATGATAATTACAAATGACATAACTTTGATTGTTATTGTACCGCTGACTTTGTCGCTTAGCGTTAACCGCCGAGATATTTTAGTAATTTTAGAAGCACTGGCCGCTAATGCGGGATCAGCGCTAACACCTTTCGGCAATCCGCAAAATCTTTTTATCTATTGGTTTTACAATCTTTCCCCCACACAGTTTGTATCATCAATAATACCGTTTTCATTTGTTTTTCTTTGCCTTCTTGTCATTTCATCTTTTATTGTAAAATCAAAAAGCAATTCCCATTACCCTTCAAAATTGAGAAAGGTAGAGAATTCAGCGTATATATATGGACTATTATTGATTATTGTCCTCTTAACCGTACTACGTATTTTACCTGTTTTAGCCGGTCTTCTTGTTATTTTTTATGCTCTTCTGTTTGACAGAAAAAGTATGCGGGTTGACTATGCACTTTTACTAAGCTTCTTTTTCTTTTTCGGACTTGCAGAAAATATGAAACTTATTTTAGTAACCGAAATAAGTCATTCCGAGCACGTATTCATTTTTTCTGCTCTTGCCAGTCAAATTATGAGCAATGTTCCGACTGCCTTATTATTCGCAAAATTTACTGCTCGCTGGAAAGCTCTACTTTGGGGAACAAACGTTGGCGGTTTTGGTAGCCTTTTAGGATCATTGGCAAACTTAATTGCTTACAAGCTTTATATCACTCATGAAAACACCAACAATTCAACTTCATTCACTCTTAAGTTCCTCACAATCGGATACTTGGCTTTTTCAATCGGTATTGGTTTATATTTTATTCTGGAAAAGATGTAATAATATATAAACTATAAATTTTAACTACTTATATTCTTAAATTTAATTTTTATATCACCTAACTGTTCCTCATAACAACACTGTCAAAACCAATTTGAAACGGTTATGAATATTTAGTTATTGAATTAACTGTAGATTTTCTTTAAGTTAGAAAACAATAAATGTAATATTACAACTACCTTCTCCTCCGGTTATGAAAAACACATGAATAGTATAAAAACATATTGCAATATTTCATAATAAAGATTTATTAAAATATAAAATCAGTTTAACAGTTACGCTAACACATAATGGTTTTCTCGTTGGTGACGGGAATTACTTAAGAGCTGGTGCATAACGGGTATTTCCACTTGGAGGAAATAAAATGCGTAGAATTATCAACAGCATACAATGGAGACTAAGAACTTTTTTTATAAAACTATATTTAAAAAGGAGAAACGTAAAATTTGTTACACTTCCTTCTTTCTCGGGATATTTGCCTGAAATAATAAATGAAGGAACTTTTACTATTGGTACAAACTGCTCATTTAATTCATTCCGGTTAAAACAGCATTTCACCGTTGAGAAAAATGCCGTACTGGAAATTAAAGATGGATCACGTTTTAATGATGGAGTGAATCTTTGTGCAACACAATTCATCAAAATCGGTCATCACACAAGAATTGGTGACATGACATATATTTACGATACTAATTTTCACCAAATATCTCCTGAGAATCCGACAAAATGCGAACCGGTTATTATATGAAACAACGTATGGATATGTTCAAATTCTATGATTTTACCTGGAGCAGTTATAGGTGATCACGCTGTAATTGCCGCCGGTTCAATAGTAACTGGAGAAATTCCCGCTAAGAGTTTGGCTGCCGGTGTTCCTGCAAAAGTAGTAAAGACCTTAAATATACATGACGATTGGTTAAGAAAATAAAATTTTGTTAACTCAGATAAATTATTCAGTTATAGATAATTATATAACGAATCTATTCCAAATCACTGATGATGAATAAAATCATATAAAAAAACATTTAGCCTAAAATCAGAATAATTTCTTAAACAAAAAACTCCTCCAATATTTTTTACTTAATACAATAGTGCAAAAATCGATACTTGCTTGTATTTAAACTTGTACTTATTTAATTTGTTTTTATAAAATTCTCTTTTTTATTTACTTAATGAGGTGCTTTATGAAAAAGTTGTTTGTTCTATCCGCATTGTTTTTTATCTCTACAAGTATTCTTGCGCAATCACCCTTAAGAAAAGGAACTTACACGGTCGGCGGCAATATTAGTTTTTCAAATTATTCAGAGGATGGCAATTCAGGAAGCACATCATTCTTTATATTGGCGCCAAATTTGGGCTACTTTTTTGTAAATAATTTTTATACAGGATTGTCACTTCAGTATACTCATTATTCTGCTTCTTCCGGAGATTTTTCAAACAGCTCATATGGATTAGGACCTGCTATACGTTACTACTTTAGTAAAAATAATCTGAAACCGTTTCTGGGAATAAATTATACTTATAGTAAGACGACAGAGAGCAATAGCGATGACGAAAATTCTCAATCAGATTTTACAGTTAGCAGCGGTATTAACTTTTTTGTCACTAATTATTTTGCACTGGAAGGAAAGATCAGCTACAGTTTTCTTAGTCGCAATTCCTCTTCAACAGGATATTCTAATACCGTCAAAAGCAAATTACTAAATATCGGTATAGGAGCGAATTATTTTATTAACTAACATGCACAGCAAAGTATAGTAAATAAAAACTATTCTGGAGACTCTTTTTTCGGTTTATACAAATGTGTAGTATGTCCGAAAAACAATTCTGCAGATTCCATCACAGTTTCGGATAATGTCGGATGAGGGTGAATTGTCAAAGATATATCTTTTGCCAATGCCGCCATTTCAACTGCAAGAGTTCCTTCTGCAATTAACTCTCCCGCTCCCGGACCGACTATTCCCATCCCTAAAACACGCCCGGTCTTGGGATCGAAAATTAGTTTGGTTAATCCATCAAAACGATCGAGTGTTGTAGCCCTACCGCTTGCCGGCCAAGGGAAACGGGTAACCTCAACTTCGATTCCCTTTTCCTTAGCTTCATTTTCCGAGATGCCCGTCCAGGCAAGTTCGGGATCAGTAAATACAACAGCAGGAATTGCCGCAGGTTCAAACGCCACTTTATTTCCCAGTATTGCTTCAACCGCAACTTTCCCTTCTGCCGAAGCTTTATGTGCAAGCATTGCTCCGCCTACAATATCTCCGATTGAATAAATTGCCGGATCATCGGTCTGCATTTTTTCATTTATAACAACAAAACCACGGTTAGTAACTTTAATGTTCGTATTTTCAATTCCAAGTCCCTCGGTTATCACTCTCCTTCCAACGGAAACCAAAACTTTATCAAAAACCTGCTCTGGTTCTTTTATCGTTTCGCCCTCAAGTTTAACTTTAATTCCTTTCTTCGTTTCTGCAAGAGAAATAACTTTTGTATTCAGCAGAATAGATTCGAATCTTTTTTGAAGAGTTCTTGTTAAAATATCAACCAAATCTTTATCGGCTCCGGGTAATAACGCAGGCATCATCTCCACAACTGTTACCTTGCTTCCCAAAGCAGAATAAACCGAACCCATTTCAAGTCCTATGTAACCGCCGCCAAGCACTAATAGTTTTTCCGGAATATCTTCCAATTCCAAAGCCTCGCGGGATGTTATAACTTTTGGAGAATCTATAGAAATTCCAGGTATTTTTGTAGGAATAGAACCTGTTGCTAAAATCGCGTTGTCAAACGAAAGTTCATCCATTCCCCCATCTGATTTTTCAATTGCAATAGTATTCGAATTTATGAACGAGGCTCTTCCTTGGATATAAGTTATTTTCCTTTGTTTAGTTAACTGACCCAATCCACCGGTTAGTTTTGTTACAACTTTTTTCTTAAACCGTCTGAGTTTATCAAGATCAATCTCCGGTTTACCGAAACTTATTCCCCATTTTTTAGCTTCTTCGGCTTCGCTTATTAATTTTGCAACATGAAGAAGCGCTTTTGATGGAATACAACCGCGATAAAGACAAACTCCACCCGGATTCTTTTCTAAATCAATTAGAGTTACTTGCATTCCTAAATCTGCTGCGTGAAAAGCAGCAGCATAACCGCCGGGTCCGCCTCCAATAACTGCAAGTTGCGTTTTACTCATTATATATTCTCCAATTTTATTATCATGCTCTTGCCTTAGTCTTATTCTTCACTCATTTAGAAGATTCCGGAACAAGCCTGGAATGACGCATTCTCTTTGTCATACCGCACTTTGATCCGGTATCTCATGGAATTAAATTATTGATTGTATGGAGATTCCGGTATTCGTCATTCAACAAAACCGGAATAACAATAAAAACAGATTTAAAAAATTATTAAATATTCTTTCTTAATCCAGAACCAGCAGCATTGGTTGCTCAAAAACCGCACAAACCCATCGTAAAAATCTTGCTGCATCTGCTCCGTCAATAATTCTATGATCATACGATAAAGACAACGGTAATGTTAGTCTAGGTTTAAATTCTCCATCAATATATACCGGTTCAAATCCGCCGCGTGAAACACCGAGAATAGCTACCTCTGGTGAATTAACTATAGGAGTAAAAGCCGTTCCGCCGATTCCCCCAAGATTGCTAATTGTAAAATTTCCGCCATGCATTTCTTCTACAGTTGTTTTCTTCTTCCTTGCCCTTTCGGAAATTTGACTCAGCTCAACAGATAGATCAAAAATACTCTTTTTATCAACATCTTTTACTACTGGAACTATCAATCCCCTTTCAGTATCAACTGCAATCCCTATGTTGAAATATTTTTTATAAATTATTTCATTATTCGACAAATCAATACTCGAATTAAACTGTGGAAATTTCTTCAAGGCTTCCGCAACAACTTTCAGCAAGATTGCGGTAATAGTTAATTTACCTCCCAAGGTTTCAACTTTTTTCGAATACTGTTTACGAAATCTTTCAAGTTCGGTTATATCAGCTTTATCAAACTGAGTTACATGCGGAATTGTAGCCCACGCATAGGATAAATGCTCGGCTGTCTTCCTTCGCACGTTGCTCATCGGTTGTTTTTCAACTTTACCCCATTTTGAAAAGTCAGGCAAAGATTCTGCTTTAATTCCTATGCCGGAAACTCCCCCGCTTTCTTTTATTGTTTCATTTAATCTTTTTGCAAAAATTTTCACATCATCGATCGATATTCTTCCACCGGGACCGGAACCTTCAACTTGATTAATGTCAATTCCAATTTCACGTGCGAATCTTCTCACCGATGGAGCAGCCGGAGCAATAACTTTAGGCATATTAATTTTAGGTAAACTACCCACATTCTTTTCTTCTAATTCTTCAATCTTATTCTCTGCATTTATTACTTTAGTTTGATTTACAGAGTTTACCGGAAGACTTTTTTCCCCTTTGGATTTTTCTGAAACAACTTTAAGTCCGGAAGTTTCTATTACCAAAACCGCCTTTCCAACTTCAACAATATCTCCATCCTTAACTTTTACCTCTTTTATTTCGCCGTCAAAATCCGATGGAACTTCAATATTTGCTTTATCGGTTTCAATTTCAAAAAGTATTTGATCCTTTTTAACTTTATCGCCGGGTTTTACTAAAACTTTCACTATTTGAGCCGATTCAATATTCTCGCCAAGCTCGGGTAATTTAAATTCTACAATTTCCGGTTTATTTGATGTCAATCGTTTATCAATCTGTTCAGCTTCTTCTTTCTTTTTCTCTAAGACTTCAGGAACTTCCTTTTTCACATTTTCCTTTACCGGAATATTTTTGCTTTGTGTTTTCTCCGCTGCTTTGGACGAAATGCCTGCCGATTCATAAGTAAAAATAGTTTGACCTACATTTGCTTTATCCCCGGCTTTCATAAAAACTTCTTTCACAACCCCGCTTTCCTCAGCCGGAACTTCAATAT
The DNA here is from genome assembly GCA_002898175.1 of bacterium BMS3Abin04. Taxonomy (GTDB): domain Bacteria; phylum Bacteroidota; class Ignavibacteria; order Ignavibacteriales; family Melioribacteraceae; genus BMS3ABIN04. The sequence goes on along the minus strand of BDSW01000064.1, from coordinate 15,517 downwards.
TTGCTTTATCGGTTTCAATTTCCAATATTATTTGATCTGTTTCAACCTTATCGCCGGCTGATACCATTACATTAACAATATCGGCAGATTCTATATTTTCCCCTAATTCAGGTAATTTAAATTCTTTAACCATTATCTATACTCTTAATTTTTTATTTATGATTTTAATGGATTCGGTTTATCAGACTTTATTTTAAGTTCTTTAAATGCTTTCTTAACCAGATCGTCTTTTATTTTATTTTCTTTCCTCAAAGAAAATAAAGCTGCGTATGCAATATGTTTCGCATCAATTTCAAAAAAGTCTCTTAGTTCTTTTCTACCCTCACTACGACCGAAGCCCAATGTACCAAGAGTATGCAAAGGACCCGGCAGCCATTTAGAAATTGAATCGCCTAAAATTTGAACATAATCCGAAGCAGCAACAAAAACACCGTTCTCATCTTCTGTTGCTTCGGCAATATAAGGAGTTTTAGCTTTCTTGGTTGGATTCAGCATATTCCATCTTTCTGTTTCAAGAGCATCAAAATGTAAATTTTTATAACTTGTAACACTCCAAACATCAGCAGCAATATTATATTTTGTTTCAAGAATTTCCTGAGCCTTTAGAGCTTCATTTAAAATAGCTCCGCTTCCAAATAAATGTACTTTGCTTTTAGTTGAACGCTTCGAAGATTTCTTAAATTTATAAATTCCTTTCAGTATTCCTTCTTTAACACCTTTAGGCATTTTAGGCATCGGATAGTTTTCATTCATTACTGTGATGTAATAAAAAAGGTTTTCCTGCTTCTCGTACATTCTATAAATACCGTCTCGAATAATAACAGCAAGCTCATAAGCAAACGCAGGGTCATAAGTCATTAATGTAGGAATGGAATATGCCAACAAGTGACTTTGACCATCTTGATGCTGCAAACCTTCGCCGGCAAGAGTAGAACGGCCTGCGGTAGCACCTATTAAAAATCCTTTTGCCCGCATATCTGCCGCCGCCCAAGCTAAATCACCCATTCTTTGGAAACCAAACATTGAATAAAATGTGAAAAATGGTATAGTATTTACTCCGTGAGTCGCATAAGCAGTACCCGCAGCCACAAAAGAGGACATTGATCCGGCTTCCGTAATTCCTTCTTCCAGAATTTGTCCGTCCTTTGCTTCTTTATAATAAAGAAGACTATCTTTATCAACAGGTTCGTAGACCTGACCGCGGGAAGAATATATACCGACTTGTCTGAACAATCCTTCCATTCCAAAAGTTCTTGCTTCATCCGGTACGATAGGAACAATCAATTTCCCAACTTCACGATCCTTCAATAACTTTGTAATCATTCTTACATAAACCATGGTCGACGAGACACTTCTTTCTCCGGTTCCTTCGTAAAACTCCTTAAAAATATCCTCCGAAGGAGTCTGTATAGGTTGTACATGTACAACCCGTTTAGGTAAATATCCGCCTAAAGCTTTTCTTCGTTTTTTCAAATAGATAATTTCAGGACTATCTTCCGAGGGACGATAAAACGGAGCATTGGCAATATCTTCGTCTGAAATAGGTATTCCGAATCTGCTTCTAAAATGACGCAATTCCTCTTCGTTTAATTTCTTTTGCGAGTGAGTGATGTTCTTACCTTCACCGGCTTCGCCTAATCCATATCCTTTAACAGTTTTTGCTAAAATTACCGTTGGTTTACCTTTTGTTTCCACAGCAGCTTTGAAAGCTGCATAAACTTTTTCAGGATCGTGTCCACCTCTTTTCATCTTTGCTAAAGCTTCATCAGAATAATGTTCAACCAATTTCAAAAGCTCGGGATATTTACCGAAGAAATGTTCACGGATATAAGCGCCGCCCTCTACTATATACTTCTGAGATTCACCATCGACAAGTTCATTCATGCGTTTAACTAACAACCCGGTTTTATCTTGTTCCAGCAATGTGTCCCAGTCACTTCCCCAAATAACTTTAATTACATTCCAGCCTGCACCTTTAAATACAGCTTCAAGTTCTTGAATGATTTTACCGTTACCTCTTACAGGTCCGTCTAATCTTTGTAAGTTGCAATTAATAACAAATATTAAATTATCTAAATTTTCTCTGGAAGCCAGCGATATGGCTCCTAGCGCTTCGGGTTCATCAGTTTCACCATCACCTAAAAAAGCCCAAACTTTCGAATTGTTAATTTTCTTTAATCCTCTGCTTTCAAGATATTTATTAAATCTTGCTTGATAAATAGCCATGATTGGGCCCAAACCCATAGAAACTGTCGGGAATTCCCAAAAATCGGGCATTAGCCAAGGATGCGGGTAAGATGAAAGTCCGCCGCCGTTAGCAAGTTCTCTTCTAAAATTAATAAGTTGTTCTATTGATATCCTTCCTTCTAGGAAAGCTCTTGAATAAAAACCCGGCGCTGCATGACCTTGGAAATATATCTGGTCACCGTCAGAATTTCGATCTTTTCCTTTAAAAAAATGGTTGAAAGCCACCTCATACAAAGTAGCTGCCGACGCAAACGTGGAAATATGCCCGCCAATTCCGGATTCTTCTTTATTTGCACGAACTACCATTGCCATTGCATTCCATCGTACAAGACTTTTTATTCGTCTCTCAATCTCCCTACCTCCCGGATAATTGGGCTGTTGATCTTTAGGTATTGTATTAATGTAAGGTGTATTTGCAGTAAAGGGAAGTTCTACCCCGAACTCATGCGCATACATATCAAGTTCGCTAAGTATTTCTTTAACTCTCTCCGGACCCTGAGACCTTAATACATATTCCAGCGATTCCAACCACTCTTTAGTTTCTTGTTCTTTTTCTTCATCCGGTATACTTTTCTTTATTTCATTCATAATTCGTTTTTCCTTTATGCATAAGAATTTATAAAAAAGACATCAGGTAATATTTAATTTTAGGATGCGTAATTTAAGAAAAATAAAACCAAGTTATATAAACTTATCAATTATTAAAATACACAATTTTGCTGTTATTTAACATCGGGGAGAAGACAATTTCACTATCTTTTTGTTTAAACCAAATTAAACATAAATCGAATTTTTTACTTTCTTTCTTAGCTGATTGAAAATCTGCGTTACATCTCGGCACAGATTTTTAATTTGTGTTAAAGAGATTTTTACAAGAACATCTAATGATTTTTGTGTTTAGTTTTGATAATTACCTTTGGCTGCTTTTGTTTAATATTCGGTACGAATTTAGGCATGTTATATGTAATTGAAGAATCAGGTTTAAATTTAGGCATGTTGTAACGAATATTAGGATCCGGTTTAATTAGAGGCATATTATCGTATACAGCATAATCTTTTCTTTTTTCCAGCTCTAAAAACCTTTGGGGTAATTTTGGAACTTTAAACCCCTTCTTAAACTTAAGTGAATCCGGTAAATGAAATTTATGCTTTGTGTTTTGTGCAAACAGATTTGCTGCTAAGAAAAGTGTAAATAGAGTAAGAACAATCTTTGCCATTTAAGTTCTCCTTAAAAATTAAAGATATTTAATGAATTTTATACGATTATAAAATCGTTTTTGTTCCGGTCTTCAGTGGTGATTTTGTTAGATTTTTAGGGAAAAAAGTTCATCACAAAGTATTAACCCGGTATGTTGTATAAAGAAACTGGAAATCTTAGTCGGTATATCAAACTATGATATTTTTTTGATAATCCACATAATTAGAGAAAGAACAATACTGATAACAATCATTGTAGCAATAGGAATATATATTTTCATGTTCGGTCTATCAATAATTATATCACCGGGCAAATGACCGAACGGAAGTTTCGACAGCCACGGCCAGAGCAGACCGGCAATGACCAATATTATTCCCCCATAAATTAGGAATTTCTGCATATCAACTTTCTTCCCTTTGCTTTAAGCTTGAATTATAGATCATTAATACCGAGACTGAAATTAAAATTACTCCAATAAAAAACAGATACCAATTATAAAATTCCGGAACGTATTGAGCCGATAGTTCCCTAAATTGTTGATTTTCAAAAAGTGAGAAAAACCCGGATAAATAACCGCCTTTAATTATCATCACCGAATAATCATGGATGTAAGTAGCAAAAATTATAAGAATCCCTATTGTCATGATTAATAATTCTTTCAGCTCGAATTTGACCGTTGCGCCATTATCATTAAGCCTGATAAAAAGTAAAGAAATTAATATCATCCCGACAGAACAAATAACGGGAGCTAATACCGGTCCGACCCAAGGAATTGGGATTAGGAATAACAAGTCCCAAGTTAAAAACGATGCCGGCCAATTCAAAAATAATTTCAATCCTAAATAATATGCAATATCCCAAACACCAAATACAAAAAGGAAAAAAGCAAACTTTTGGATTCTATTCTTGCCGGCGATAAATCCAATTGAAATAAGCATAACAATTGTTGATATTTCACGAATAATCTCAATTGAATAAGTATGCGTGGGAATGAGTTTTAGCGGGAAGAAAAACCCGTTGGGATAGTAAAGTTCGCGCAAATACACAACAACAATTGATTCAAGAAACCCCATTGCAATTGCGAAAGTTATTAAAATAAGGAATTTCTCTTTAGATTTTTGATGCATGTTTGCAATTCCATTCCCTTCTAAAAAATATTCTTTATATAATATGAATAACTATTTTTTAAAATTTAGTTCCAAGTTAAAACTATAAGACAGCTTACACATATTACTTTTTCTCATCTTCAACTACCACGGATTCTTTTTCTATACTTTCAAACACATTAACAATTTCTTTCAATAATTTTGTTAAATATTCTAATGTATCTTCAATTGATCTAAAATTATTTTCTATTTCAAGTTTCATCGTTTCCTTTACTTGCTTAAATCTTACTGACTGCGCATGATTGTTCATTATAAAATTCATCAAAACCGGAAATTTAATTTTATAATAATCTTCATTTTTACTATTGGGAAGAATCAGTGCAATTTTATCCCTCATAATTACAACCCGCTCAAACATAGCCAATGAAGCGTAGAATCTTAATATTGCGGTATCAATAAGTCTTTCAATAACTACCGGGAGCTTGCCGAAACGATCAATCATTTCTTCCTTTATTTCATCAACCTCATTAATATTCAGCATTGAAAATAGTGCGGAATAAAAACTTAACCTATCCGATTGGTCCGGCATAAATGATTTGGGTATATTAATTTCAAAGTAAGAATCAACCGTTGTATCGGCTCTTTCCAATTGTTTCGGCAAATCTTTAAATACATCGCTGAATTCATTTATCTTTAATTCGCTAACAGCTTCATCCAGCAATTTCACATACATATCAAAACCGACCGAGTTTATAGAACCGCTCTGTTCCGTGCCCAAAAGGTTTCCGGCACCTCTAATTTCAAGATCACGCATAGAAATATTAAATCCTTCTCCGAGTCCTGTGTATTCTTCAATTGCCTGAAGTCTCTTTACGGCTTTTTTAGTTATGGTATTAAGCGACGGGACGAGAAGATATGCAAAAGCTTGTCTATTTGACCTGCCGACTCTTCCGCGCAATTGGTGCAGCTCGGCTAAACCAAACCTATCGGCTCGATTAATAATAATTGTATTTACATTGGGAATATCCAACCCCGATTCAATTATTTTAGTACAAACCAGCATCTGAAATTTTTGATTTAGGAAATCATAAATTACCTTCTCCAACTCGCTTGGTTTCATTTGTCCGTGAGCAATACCAAGTTTAATTTCAGGAATATGTTTTTTAATGTACATTGCTATTTTATCAATAGACTGCACTCTGTCGTGCACAAAATAAATTTGACCGTTTCTCCTAATTTCGCGAAGCACCCATTCTTTTGTCTTTACTATATCAAACTTTTCAACTTTTGTATAAATCGGCTGGCGATTGGGCGGAGGCGTTGCCATTATCGACAAATCTCTTGCACCTAATAGCGACATATTTAATGTTCGCGGAATCGGGGTAGCCGTTAAAGTAAGCGTATCAACATTAACTCTATATCTTTTGAGCTTTTCTTTTGCCATTACTCCAAAGCGCTGTTCTTCGTCAATAATCAATAATCCCAAATCCTTAAAATTTATATCTTTCGATAAAAGTCGATGTGTACCGATTACTACATCTGTTTTCCCTTCGGACAATTCCTTGATAATTTCTTTTTGTTTAGCCTTCCCTGAAAATCTTGAAAGGACAGCAATTTTAACCGGATATTGCGCTAGTCGGTCTTTGAATGTATTATAATGCTGTTCGGCTAAAATTGTTGTGGGAACAAGCATGGCAACCTGTTTACTATCGCTTACCGCTTTAAATGCGGCTCTGACTGCTATTTCAGTTTTACCGAAGCCGACATCTCCGCAAACCAACCTATCCATCGGGTTTTCCGATTCCATATCTTGTTTTACTTCATCCGTAATTTTTATCTGATCTAATGTAGGTTCATAGTAAAAAGAAGCTTCAAGTTCTTTTTGCCAAATAGTATCCGCACCGAAAGTATTTCCTTTTGTTGCTTTTCTTTCGGCATAGAGTTTAATTAATTCACGTGCGGCATCTTTAATTTTTCCTTTAACTTTCTTCTTCGTATTCTTCCACTCGTTACTGCCAAGCTTAGATAGCTTAGTCGGAGCTTTATCTTGAGACGAGTACTTTTTAACAAGAGACAAATAATTTAAGTTTACATAAACTACTCCGCCTTCTGCATATAGTATTTTTATACTTTCCTGATCAGCCGATCCTATTTTAATAGTTTCCAAACCGTCATATTGCCCAATTCCGAAATTTTCATGAACCACATAATCACCAAGTTTTATTGCTGCAAAATCTTTTAATCCGGATTTTTTACTTTTCGTTTTCTTAACAATTCTTGTCCGGTATGGTTTATTAAACACTTGATAATCGGTAAGCACTGCAAGTTTTTCATTGGACAATATAAAACCGGTCTTTATTCCAAACACTATGACTCTTACTTTACCGCTATCAATCAGATCAGATAATTCAAGATTAAAGTCACTTAATAAATCGCGTAATCGTGCTGCTTGAAATTCATTTTCAGTAGTAATAATCACAGTAAAATCTTTTGCCGCATACTGTTTTAAAAAATCGAAAAGCAATTCATAATTGGAATTAAAAGAAGGAGGAGAAATTAAGGTTAAATTCATTCTATCGGGATAACTACCAAGTTCATCCTCAAGAATCCAGTAATTATTTTTCTCGAACAATTCTTCAATACTCTGAAACGGATTTATAGCAATATTTTCTTCACTTTCGTCTTCTTTTGGGTTTTCATATAATTCTTCCAAAAGCTCTTGGTCTAAATTCTCATTCTCCAACAGATAATCTTCGGTAATTTCTGTTGAAGCATTAAACATATTATTTAACTCCGCCAAAGATGCAAAAACGATTGGGTGTTTCAGGTAATCAAAAATATCGGAATCAAATTCCAATTCACTTTGTGAAAGACGGGATGCAAGGGTTACCATACTAATATGGGTAGAAGAACGCTGGGATTCAGGATCATAATATCTAATTGATTCAAGGAAATCACCGTCAAACTCTAACCTGCACGGTTGTTTTTCACTGAAAGACCAAAAATCAATTATGGAACCTCGAACCGAGTAGAATCCCGGTTCAATTACAAATTTTTCACGTTCATAATTAAGCAATACTAGATATTCCACTAATTCATCATAGGCAATCTCTCCGCCCAGTTCAATTTTTGTTGTATTTTTTTCAACATTTTTTTTGGAGGGTAATTTAAGATTAAGTAATTCATAATTTGAAACAATAATTATCTCTTCACTACTGCTGATGGTAGTCAATTTTTCTTGTAAAAGTTCCGCATCAATTTCCGGGAATGAAATTATTGTTTTTCCTAACTCCAATAAATTTAATTCGGCTGTAAATTCATTTACTAACTTTTTAGCGGGCAAAAGTAACAGAACTTTCTTAAATGTATCAAATAAAGATTTAATTAGAATGGATTTAATTGTGTCGGGTAAGGGAGGAATTGGAATTACTTTCTTACCCGATTGATTGGAATTTATTTTTTCCAGAATTTGTTCAACTAAACCGAAGTCATCAAAGTTTTTCAGGATTAAATTTTTCATAAATATTTATAATTTTAAAATTTTAATTATATAAATAAATAGACTTTACCTTGCCCTGAATAAAAGGGAGGTAAAAATAAAATATAAATTTAAACATCAATATCAATAACAACAAGGCATTAAAGAACGTGTAATGATACCGGGTAATATTGAGTTTAACTTAGCTGTTATATTGTTGGTTTATTATTTAAAACAGCAATTAAAAATTTATTAGGGAAATTGAGTATGGGCAATAAATATGAATTCCTCTTTTATAATCCAAAATTATGTAAAATCCTATACGATGAAAATTTTAGAATTCGAAGATGCAAATAATTAATAGTTTAAAACCATATAGTGCGAAGAGTAAAAAAATATTCTATTGCTTTCCCATAATTTAAACGACAAAATACTCGGTAAATTAAAATTAATAGTTATTGCCAATACACGACTAATATAGCCTTAATAAGACAAAAACCTAATAAATAACCTTAAATATTTTATTTTCCCTCTCCATTTGCTTATCCAAAAGAAATAAAGATAGTTGAATATAAAGCTGATAAAAAACAATAATTAATATTTTAGCGTAAGGACTATAAATATATTTTCCATCATATTTAAATATTCCAAGTAGATTAAGCATGACTAAAATGAAATAGGCGCTTGATAAAATTAATAAATTGAGAGAATAAATTGCACCTTACTGAGGATAGAATGCCGATTCCCCAACTTGAGACCAACCGTATAATCTGAAGAAAATAAATTTGTAAACCATATCATTCTATTTTAGTTCTGTATAAAAAAGATATACTAAATCAAACAGCAACAGTACTCCTTTTTCTTAAAGTATTTTCCTTTTTCAATAATTGACGTCTCTCAAAAACAGTTATATAAACATGTACTTTTATTTTAAGAATAAAAGTTTCTGATCTTAATGAAATTACCGCTCTGTAATCTGTAAAGATATATTCCGCCGGTAGTACATAATGGTATATCAAAACAGATACATTATGAAATTTATATATGTATCCACTTTTTGACAAACAAAAATATAACGAATTCGCCGCAAGCAGCGGGGAATTTACCTTAAGTAATTAAATTGAGATTCATAATTTGATCTATTTATAATACCTGACTTTTATCTATAACAAATAACTTTATAAATCTATGCGATATTTTATTTATTTATAATAGTATGGAATTCACAACCTTTAATCAATTGAAAAAAGTTAATAAAATTTAACTTGATTTTATATAAATACATCATTTAATCTTATCCGGATAAAAATAATTTTGCGGTTAAAAAGTATTGAAATAAGAATTCTAAACAGCCGAAATTAATTTAAGTTTCCCTTCGCTTTATATTACTAAAATAGCTTTATTTGTAAATCTACTCACAAATATTAGAATTACTCTTTGTCTTCAATTGAATTTTTCTTAAGTTTTAAGTGTTGCACAATTCTAATAATAAGAAAAGGATATTCACTATGCCGTTAATTAAAGCTCCCAGACATAAAGAATTAGAAGTAAGCGACTTAAAGTGGAAATGTGATGTTGGTTGTTTCGATTTTGAATCAACAGATAGTTTAACCCCTATCGAAGGAATTGTTGGTCAGGAAAGAGCGATGAAAGCTCTCAAAATGGGCGTAAATATGCAGGGTCCCGGTTACAATATTTTTATTACCGGTCTATCCGGTACCGGCAAATTAACAACTATTAAAAAGGTACTCGAAGAAATTTTACCTCATAAGCCCCGATTATATGATTATGCTTATGTAAATAATTTCAAAGATCCAGATCATCCTACTCTTTTAATGTTCCCGGCGGGCAAAGCAAAAAAGTTTAAAAAAGAATTAGCACAAACCATAAAAATATTAAAGGACAATATCCCTCAAATTTTAGATACTGAACCGTTTCTTTCAAAAAGAAAAAAATTAATGAATGAGTACGGTTCAGCTCAGCAAAAAATGATGGTTGATTTCGAGAAAAAATTAAGCAAAGACCATCTTACGTTGGGACAAATAAAAGTAGGCGAAGTTGCCCGTCCGGATATTCTTGCGGTAATAGATAATCAGCCTGTAATTATTCAGCAATTGGAAGAATATGTAGCACAAAAAAAGATTACTCAACACCAGGCTGACAAAATTGTACAGAAATACACGGATTACCAAGATGAACTACAGATTATTTTTAAACAGAGTCTTCAATTAACACAAGAATTTCAAAGAAAACTCGGTGAATTGGAAACAGAAGCCGCTAACGATTTAGTTAGTTATTATATCGGACAATTGAAGACTAAATACAGAATTAAAACAGTAAGAAAATACCTTGACTGTATTGCTGAAAACATATTGCAGAACTTAGAAATCTTCAAAGGGATGAATCCGGCACAAGTTAAAGCTGAAAACGGAGTAATTATAGATTATTTTAAGCCTTATGAAATTAATATTGTATTAGATAACTCAAGAGCCAAACAATGTCCGGTTGTAGTTGAAACATCTCCCACTTACAGTAATATTTTCGGTATAATTGAAAAGTTCACGGATACCTCCGGAGGATGGCGTGCAGATTTTACGTCTATTAAAGCCGGGTCACTATTAAAAGCAAACGGCGGATATTTAGTGTTAAATGCGGCTGATGCAGTGTCGGAAACAGGCGTGTGGAGAATGTTAAAACGTGTACTGCTTTACGGTAAATTAGAAATTCAAGACTTAGGGAACGCTTACCAACTTACGCAAAGTATTTTAAAGCCTGAACCTATTTTTATAAACACAAAAATTATTTTTATCGGGAATAATAATGTTTATTCGTTGTTATCTTCATATGAAGATGATTTTAATAAAATATTTAAAATTAAAGCTGAGTTTGATTATGAAATGAAAAGAACTCCGGAATCTTTGATTGAATATGCGCGCGTTGTAAAAAAACTTGTCTCTACTGAAAAACTATTGGAATTTGACAAAAACGCAATAGGGAAAATTATAGAATACGGGTCAAGGTATGCCGGTGAAAAAAACAAACTGACAACAAGATTTGCTTATATTGCAGACCTTGTGCGTGAAAGCAACTATTGGGCTAAAAGTGATAAAAGGAAACTTGTTGAAGCCTGTCATGTTGTTCAAGCATACAATGCATCAATGGAAAGACACGGGTTGTATGAAAGCAAAATGCAAGAAATGATAAATGAAAATACTATTTTAATTGAAACCGACGGTGCAAAGATTGGTCAGATTAATGGTTTAGCCGTATATGAAAGTGGAAGTTATGCATTCGGTAAACCTTCAAAAATAACGGCTTCGGTATCGTTGGGAAACGGTAATATTATTAATGTTGAACGGGAAGCAGGTCTGGGTGGAAGCACATATAATAAAGGGGTCCTAATTATCAGCGGTTATTTTAGAGAGAAATTCGGAAAAAAAATCCCGTTGTCTTTCACTTCCAGCCTGGTTTTTGAACAAGGCTACGGAATGATTGATGGCGACAGTGCATCTATCACGGAAATTGCCGCTATGGTTTCAAGTATTTCTGAAATTCCTATCAAGCAATCATTTGCAATTACAGGATCTGTAAATCAAAAAGGGGAAATTCAACCTATAGGCGGAGTTAACGAGAAAATAGAAGGTTTTTTTAATGTTTGTAAAGCTAAAGGACTAACAAAACGACAAGGTGTAATTATACCCAAACAGAACGTAAAAGATTTAATGCTGAAAGATGAAATTTTAGAAGCCGTTAAAAATAAGGAGTTTCATATATATTCCGTAGAAAAAGTTGAGGAAGCAATCCAATTATTGACAGGTATAAAAGCCGGTGTTCAGTTGAAGAATGGGAAATATGAAGCGAATACGGTGTTTGGTGAAGTTGAAAAGCATTTAAGAGAAATGAGGAAAATTCTTAAACCTCCGGCACCAAGAAAAAGCGAAAACACAAAATCCAAAAAGAAAAAAACAAGTAAAAATAAATGAATGAACGATTGGTAAAGACCAAAATACTCACCACTATAGGGCCCGCATCGGATTCGGAAGAAAACCTACTATCTTTAATTGATGCAGGTGCAGATGCTTTCAGGTTAAATTTTTCTCATGGAACTTATGATTACTATGAAAATTTATTTCGTACAATAAATTCCGTCTGTGAAAAAAAATCGTTGCCAATACCAATCATCCAAGATTTACAAGGTCCTAAAATTAGGATTGGTAATCTCGTTTCGGAGAACATTGAAATTTCCAATGGTGAGAAGATTGAAATTACCGTAGAAAAAATTGTTGGGACTCGTGAGATAATTTCAACTTCTTATCCTTACCTGGTAGAAGACGCTGCAATCGGCGATACAATTTTAATTGACGATGGATTAATTCACTTGGAAATAATCGGGAAGAAAGAAAAATCCGTTATATGTAAAGTGATAGAGGGCGGACAGCTTAAACCTCATAAGGGAATGAATCTGCCGGGAATGAAATTAAGCACTCCTGCTCTTACTGACAAGGATAAGGAAGATTTAGACTTCGGATTAAAACATAGAGTTGATTTTATTGCACTCTCTTTTGTAAGACATGCAGAAGATATTTTACATTTGCGGAATTGGCTTAAAGAAAGAGGATCGGACAAACCGATAATAGCAAAAATAGAAAAGCCGGAGGGGGTTGATAATTTCGAATCTATTCTTGAAGCAGCGGACGGTATTATGGTTGCCCGCGGAGATCTCGGAGTAGAACTTCCTACACAACTCGTCCCGATAATTCAAAAAAACATTATTAAACGCTGCAACGCAGTGGGTAAATTAGTAATTACCGCAACGCAAATGCTTGAGTCAATGATTCAGCATTCCGTTCCTACGAGAGCCGAAGCTTCCGATGTTGCAAATGCTGTTCTGGATGGTACGGATGTAGTTATGCTTAGCGGGGAAACATCTGTTGGGAAATATCCTGTTGGAGCAGTAAAAATGATGAACGACATACTTTTAACAACCGAATCACAAACTCAATTTAAGCCAATAATTAATTACGATATGCCTTCTTCAATAGCCGACAATCTTTTTGATGCGACCGGAAGAGGTTTTACAGATATTGCAAACCAAATTAACACTGCCGCAATAGTAATATTTACACATTTCGGAAGAAAAGCAAAAGTAATGTCTAAATTTAGACCGAGAGCCCCAATCTTTGCCGTTTCCAATAAATTTGAAACCTTAAATGTTCTTAATTTATACCGTGGAATTGTTCCTTTCTACTTGGAAAATTTTGAAGATGAGGAAGCCTCAATTTTAGAGATGACAAATTTTTTAAAAGAGAAAGAATATGTAAAAAAAGGCGAGGTTATTTTATTTACTTCAGGCGCACCGATTACCGATAAAGGCAGAAGAAACTGGATAAGATTTTCGATTGTATAAATTGCGATATTTTAAAATTTACAGCGATTCAAAACATAATAAGCTAATGAAGATATGAACATAAAATTATTATTCAGTTAATTCAAAATTCTTTTTAGCATTAATTTAGGAAGATGTGTTCATAATCCTTTTCTTTTTTTTAAAATCTCGGAGGTTTGAGAAACTGTAATGATTTGAAGGCGTATTATGGAATTAAAACAAGCACAATGGTGGGAACCGTTACCTAACGGTAAAATTCTCTGCACTCTTTGTCCGCGTTACTGTACCATTGGTAAAGGACAAAAAGGATTTTGCTATATTCGTGAAAATATAGATGATAAATTATACTCAATTGGTTACGGTCGCCCAACAGGATTTGCAGTTGACCCGATTGAAAAAAAGCCGTTAAGTCATTTCTTGCCGGGCACCGATGTATTAAGCTTTGGAACTGCAGGATGCAATTTAGGTTGCAAATTCTGCCAGAACTGGACTATGAGTAAAGCGAAAATTGACGAGACTTATTCGGTTGAGGCTACTCCGGAAGATGTTGTAAGACTTGCTAAAAAGTATAATGCCCCTTCAATCGCTTATACTTATAATGACCCGACAATATTTGGTGAATATGTAATTGATATTTCCAAACTTGCTGGTGAAGAAGGGATAAAATCAGTTATGGTAACCGCCGGTTACATTGATAAAAAAGCAAGGGAAGACATTTACAAGTATATTGATGCCGCAAATGTTGATCTTAAAGCCTTTACCGAAACATTCTATCACAAGTTAACTTTCTCTCACATAACCCCGGTTTTAGACACCTTAAAATGGTTAAAAAACGACACAGATGTTTGGCTGGAAATAACAACGCTCTTAATTCCTGGTGAAAATGATTTGCCCGAAGAAATTCAGCAAATGTGCACTTGGATTTTGGAAAATTTAGGTGATGAAGTTCCACTACATTTTACTGCATTTCATCCCGACTTTAAAATGCGTGACAAACCACCTACTTCACCTTCTACTTTAAATACGGCAAGAAATATCGCAATAAAATCCGGAATAAAATATTGCTACGTTGGAAATGTATTTAATCGCGAAAGTCAAACTACTTATTGCCCTAATTGCGAGGAACCGTTAATAATAAGAGATTGGCACTCTGTTATTGAAAATAAACTTGTTAACGGAAAATGTTTTAAGTGCGGCGAAAAAATAGCAGGGGTGTTTCAAGAATAAACTATATATTTAAGTTAGTATTAGACAATCTTATTTATTTGATTCACGTTTTACTATACTAAATAGATGATATTTCATTAACAGTAAAAAGGAGACCCAAAAGATGCATGAAAAAAGTCTTAAACTATTAAACAAAGCAGTTGCAGATGAACTCTCGGCCGTACATCAATATATGTACTTCCATTTTCACTGTGATGATCAAGGTTTAGATCTTCTTGCCGGTTTGTTTAAACGTACTGCGATAGAAGAAATGATACATGTTGAACGTCTGGCGGAAAGAATTTTATTCTTAAAAGGTGATGTTGAAATGGAAACATCAACAGGGGTTAAAAATATCAAAAACATAAAAGAAATGTTGGAGTTGGCTTCTCAAATGGAAGTGGAAAGCGCTAAAGATTATAATCTTTGGGCTAATGAATGCTCCGCCAATGCCGATTCCGTTTCAAAAAAATTGTTTGAAGATTTGGTTTCGGATGAAGAGCGTCATTTCGATCAATACGATACGGAATTAGAGAACATGTCAAAATTCGGTGACGGTTACCTTGCACTACAATCAATTGAGCGAAGTAAAAATAGAGCTGCAGGGCAAGCAGAATAAATAATAAACCCGGTGGTGAGCCGGGTTTATTTATTATTATTATTTCTTAGTTATTATTTTTGAGTTGCATTAAGCATCCAGACAGCTTTTTCCAGCCATTTAATCGTATCGTCTGCTAAGTTTACCGTTGTATTATCTTTGGTAATTGATGCTAAGTCGGACGTTTTTTTGAATTCCTTAACCAAATATTCAAAGTCATTTAATACTCCTTTAATCACTTCTTGAGTATCAAAATTGTTTTTAGATAATTCCTTTATTCTTGATTTCTCAATATAGG
>BDSW01000063.1 GCA_002898175.1 bacterium BMS3Abin04 | reverse complement strand
ATTTGGAGTATAGAGTAAAAAGACAGTATAAGAAACTATCACCGGAAGTATTAAAGAACGAATTGCTACACAGTCAGTGCAGCATATTGAAAGATATAACTACAAGTAAAAAATACTGCCTCCCTTCAAGAACAACAAGAGAGATGAAGAAAATATATCAAACTGTAGGTAAAAAGATAGACTCAATACCTTTCGAGATTAAATAAATAACCAATATTTAATATGATTAAAAAAAATGTAGTGCCTTAAAGAAAACCTATGCCCTTTATTTATAATAACTTAACTGCGTTTTGGTTGGAAGTCGGGTGATTTGTTTTTATATTTTTTTATCCTTTGTTATTTAAGAATAATTTGAATTAAGATTTGCTTTGATTTGCGAAAAGTTTGTATCTTAGTATAACCTAAATTGAGCGGTACAGCCCTTCAAAGAAACAAGATTAAGTATTTTTTTATTTTAGGTTTTAATGTATTATTACAGATGTATTTAGTAGAGTAAAAACATCTAAGGAGTTCAAAAACTAATTAGTTGAAAATACAATTTAATTAAAAAGCAGATAATATTTAATTTTGGATATAGCTATCCAAAGGAAAAACTATCTTTCTTTTTTTAGGGTTAGACTTTTTTTTATTTGTTATGTAAAGATAGGCGGAGGATTTTGGCACAACCTCCATAACTCATATATTTTTAATTTCTCTTTTATATCATCAGTAACTTTAAGAATAATCAGTCCGCCGTGAGAAACTATTTTTACTGCAAAGTCTATTAGTTTTCTTCTGAATGTGTTAGGATAGCTTTCAGTAGATAAGACATCATATGTAACATCTCTTTTATATGATTCAAATAAAAAATGAGATATTGCCAACAAATAATAATATGCTCTGTTGGTTTCCATATTCTTAAATGGAAGTTGTTCTCTCGTAGCAAGTTCTTTTATTGAACGATGTATCAGTTCGTCTTTGCCGCGTTTATGTGCAAGAGTAATAATTGAATCTGCTGTTAATAATTCTTTTTGTTCTGCATTTATTAGTTGTTCTGTAATTGCAGAATCTTGACCAATATTTGTATAGAGTATTGTATCGGGTCTTGCAAACTCTAAAACCAATTGTCCGTTTTTCTCTGTGGTTAATGTCGTAAATATGGCACGTCTTATCTTTTCCCAACTTTTTAGTTTATTCCCAAATTCTAAGTATTGCCATATACCATTGCCTTTGAACTCTTTATAATTATTCGTAGGTGTTTTATCTATATAATTTCTAATATCTTTATACATCTTACCGGTAATGATATAACCTATTTTCAGTTCATCTTCAAAATAGGTAAATGCCTTATCATCTAAGAAGCCGCTATCGCAAACAATCAAAATAGGAACATCCTTTTTGTAATGTTTTCTTATCAGTTCTGTTATATCTTTTACTGTTTCTGTAAAATCATTGCCGTAATTTGAGTGTTTGCTGCCACTACGAAATAATATATCTACGAGATATGCTCCCCAGCAAATGTGCAGCGGCTGATAGCCTTTTTTCTTTTTATAAGTCGGTTCTACTCCTTCTCGTTTTTTTGCGTCATTGTTATCCATTACCATTGTATCTACGCCCAATACTATCACTTTTGGCTTTTCTATTTGGAGTCTATAGATAAATAATTTATGTAGAAATTTACGATAGGTTGTATCTCCAATTTTATTTGCCATCAATTTCCTAAAGAATCTTTTTATCTGATGGGAAGACGCCATTTCGTTTTCTTTGTTTTCCAATAATGAGGTATATGCTTTGTTATTTTTTTTATCGTTAAAACTTTCCATCCTCATATAAGTGCCATCTATAAAGTATGCAAGCATTTGTTTGATAAATTGATATAGCGGTAAGCCTTTTGGTGATACTTCTATTTTTGTCCCTAATATTGTCTCCGATAGTTTATAAAATCCTATCTGTTCTACATACCGAAGAAAGAATGCCAGTCCGCCTCGACCTGATATTTTATCTTCGGTAATTCCAATTTTGTTGATTTTTAACTCGATTTTCTTTGCTTTTTTTTGCATCTTGTAGTAACCTTTGGGGTTGTTATTATTTTGTTTTGGAAATACAAAAATAATGCTTTTCTTAGTATTTAAACAGCCCTAAAAGGTTTTTTTAAGTAGTTCAATCGCTCAACTTAGGTAATACTATGTCCGCTGCTTCCACTGCCACATCCGTACCCGCACCTATTGCAATTCCCACATTTGCCTGTGCTAAGGCAGGTGCATCGTTTACTCCGTCGCCTGTCATGGCAACCACATATCCCTTGCTCTGTATTTCTTTTACTTTTTCGGATTTCTGATGCGGGAGTACTTCTGCAAAATAATCATCTAAACCCAATTCTTCTGCTACCCATTTTGCTACTTTTTGGTTGTCCCCGGTTAACATAATTGTTTTTATCCCGAGTTCTTTAAATTTTGATATTGCTTGTTTTGATTCTTCTCTTATAATATCTGCAAGTGCAATTGCACCTTTTAATTCATCATTTATTAACAAAAAGACTACTGTTTTACCTTGACTGTGAAATTCATCAATTCTTGCATCTTCAATTGTAATATTTTTTTCTCTAAGATATCCCGGGCTTACAACCATTACTGTTTTGTTATCAACAATGCCTGTTGCTCCTTTACCAGGTATAGCTTGGAAGTTACTTACTTCAAAAGTGCCTTCCGTAGATTTTACTATTCCCTGTGCAATCGGG
>BDSW01000062.1 GCA_002898175.1 bacterium BMS3Abin04 | reverse complement strand
ATATGAGATTGATACCGTAACTAACGGTAGCGATGCAATTTCTAAATTAAAAGAATCCACTTATGATTTAATATTTTTAGATGAGATGATGCCCGGTATGGGAGGGTTGGAAACTCTTTCCCAAATTAAAAACATAGATGCTAATGTTCCCGTTGTAATGGTAACTAAAAGTGAAGAAGAAGCTTTAATGAATGATGCTATTGGCGGGAAAATTGCCGACTACTTAATAAAACCTGTGGTTCCGTCTCAAATTCTTCTTGTGTGCAAAAAGCTGCTCGATAGTAAAAAGATTTCGGGCGAATATGTAGCCAAAGACTACCTGTCCGATTTTAATATTATTTCCCGACAGCTGCTCGACAATTTAGACTTCAGCGACTGGACTGATATTTATCTTAAGCTCGTAAATTGGGATTTAGAACTTGATATCCATTCGGAAATTGGTTTAACAGAGACATTAACTCAGCAAAAAAAAGAGGCTAACCAAGAATTTTCAAAATTTGTTGAAAGGAATTACGTCCACTGGTTAGATAATATTGGAGATCCAAGGGTGCCTACACTCTCCCCGGAAATTATGGAGAAATATGTATTCGAACATATTCAAAATTCAGACGGACCTGTATTCTTTTTTGTATTGGATTGTTTAAGACTAGATCAATGGTTTCGAATGGAGAAGAATCTAATTAATATATTCAATATTAAAAAAGAATATTACTATTCAATACTTCCAACGGCAACTCCTTATTCCCGGAATTCATTATTCAGCGGATTATTCCCATCAGAGATCGAAAAGAAATACCCTGAACTTTGGAGAGGCAATAAAGATGACGAAAGGAGTCAAAATAAATATGAAAAACAATTACTTCAAAAATTGCTGGATAGAGAAAACATTAAACTTAACACCGAACTAAAGTACATGAAAATTATTGATCCGGAAGTTGGGAGGTCTTTCGAAAAAAATGTTGTCTCGCATAAAAAGACTCATTTTATGGCAGTAGTTGTTAATTTTTTAGATATGCTGGTTCATGGAAGATCGGATTCCGACATATTAAAGGAAATTGCTCCCGATGAATCTGCGTACAGATCTTTAACAGACAGCTGGTTTAAACATTCATCATTATTGGGTACATTTAAAAAAATAGCTGCTATGAAAAATGCAAAAATTATTGTTACTACCGACCATGGAAGTATAAGAGTATTACGCGGTGCAAAAGTACTTGGCGATAGAGAAGCGTCAAAGAATTTAAGATTTAAATTCGGTAGGAACTTAAAAGTTGACGATAAACACGCTATTTATATTCGTCAACCTAAAAAATATAAATTACCCGAGAGAGGTATAACAATAAACTATATTATTGCTAAGGAAGATTATTATTTTGTTTATCCTACGGATTATCATAAATATTTGAGCCATTACAAAGATACTTTCCAGCATGGCGGAATATCGATGGAAGAAATGATTTTACCTGTGATTACAATGACGAGTAAAGTATAAGTGAATTTCCCATTTAAAATTATTGCTCATTCAGAGGAAGCGACTAAATCGATTGCTTCTCGATTTAGCCGCGTTATTAAGACCGGTGATGTTGTTGCGCTAAACGGGAACTTGGGCTCGGGTAAAACATTTTTTGTGAAAAGTGTATGCGAAAATTACAATATTACCGGGGTTCAAAGTCCTACGTTTGCTATTGTAAACGAATACTCCGGGGATAAGAAAATTTATCATTTCGATTTTTACAGATTAAAAAATACTGAAGAACTTTTAGATATTGGTTTTGAAGATTATATAAATGATACCGAAACAATAATTTTTATTGAATGGGCGGATAAGTTTAATAATGTTCTGCCTATGGATAGGTATGAAATTAATTTTAACTTTGTAAATGAAAGATCACGGGAAATAGAAATTAAAAAATTGTTATCTAAATAATTTTTTGTAGACTTATAATTTTAAAATTATTAATTAGGAAATTCTAATTTATGCTTCCCCTTCTTGCTATTGAAACATCCGGAGAACTTTGCAGCGTTGCCGTAATGTTTAACGAAAATAATTTTGCCGAAACGAATATTAAACAAAAAAATATTCACTCGGAAAAATTAATGGATATGGTGAATTATACTTTAGAAACAGCAACTCTAAAAATTAATGATTTAAATGCAGTTGCCGTTTCAACAGGACCGGGTTCTTTTACCGGACTTAGAATTGGTATGAGTGCTGCTAAGGGTATTGCTTTTGGCGCCGACTTGCAAATTGTACCCGTGCCTACATTTAATGCATTGGCATATGAGATATCAAATTTTCTTAAAGCCGGCACTTCCTTTGTTGTATCGAATATTGTAAATACAACGGAAATATATTTTTCCAAATACTTAAAATCAGTAGATGGTCTGCAAACCATATCTGAGTTAAGAGTGATAAAAAAGGAAGAGCTTCAAAATTATATTGAAGATAAAGATTTGGTTTACGGTAATTTTACAAATATTAATAATGACTTTTCTTTAGCTTCACCTTCCGCAAAATTTGTAGCAAAGTGGGCTTATATTTTTGGAAAAGATTTGTTAACTTTTAATTTCGATTATATGGAACCCAATTATTTAAAAAATTTTGTACCGAGAATTAAAAAATGAAAAAACTAAAAAAGCTAATATTCTTTATTTTACTAACCGGGCCGGTTTTTGCTCAAACTGTTGGACCCAAAATAACAGCTAAAAATCCTAAATTTGATTTCGGGAAAGTTTTGCAGCATCGTTATGTTAGTCATAACTTTGTAATCTTTAACTCAGGTGATGATACGTTAAAAATAGAAGGAGTAACATCTTCATGTGGTTGTACTGTTGCCCAGCTTACCAAAGATGAACTTTTGCCGGGAGATTCGACTGTGATAAAAGCTACTTTTAATACCGGCAACAGGCGAGGTAAGCAGCGCAAGCATATTTATATTTATACTAATGATAAAAATAATCGGGAACTTAGATTATCTTTTACAGCCAATGTTGTAGAAGATAAAAAATTGTTGTTGGATACTCCGCATATAGAGCTTTCAACAAACCGTTATAATTTTGGAAATGCGAAAGAAGGTGACGTTCTTAAATTAATTGTAAAAGTTAAGAATACCGGTAAAAAACCTCTAATAATAAACGATATAAATTCAAGCTGTGGTTGTACTGCTGCTTTAATGAGCAGTAAAAAACTTAATCCCAACCAAGTCGGCGATCTGAGCATTTCCTTTGATACTGCAAAAAGGGAAGGTAAAATTTCAAGGACAGTAACAATATTTTCAAATGATCCTGAAAATCCTGTAGAAACAATTACTTTATTTGTAAATATTTTAAAAGGTGATAATTAATGGGCTGGTTAAATAGATCTAAAAAGAAAATCTCTCCGGAATCGAAAAAGAAAAGTTTTCCCGACGGGCAATGGGTGAAATGTAACAATTGCGGGGAACTATTACACGTTAAGCAATTAGAAGTTAATTCATGGGTTTGCCTTAAATGTAATTATCATTTTAGAATTGGAAGTAATGAATATATTAAAATATTATTGGATGAAGGTTCGTTTAAGGAAATTGATAAAAAGATGAGATCAGCAAATCCTTTGGGATTTGTAGATACTAAAGATTATGACGAAAGATTAAAAGCCACAATAAAAAAAACCGGACTTAATGATGCCGTAAAAACCGGTATAGGAAAAGTAGACGGTAAAAAAGTTGCCTTTGCAGCGATGGACTTTAAATTTGTAGGTGGTAGTATGGGCTCGGTTGTCGGTGAGAAAATTGCCCGCATAGCCGATAAAGCTTACGAAAATAAAATTCCGTTAGTTATTATATCTCAAAGCGGCGGTGCAAGAATGATGGAAGGAGCTCTTTCACTAATGCAATTAGCTAAAACAAGCTCAAGGCTTGCTAGACTTTCGGAAGCTAACCTGCCTTATATTTCTATATTAACCGATCCGACAACGGGCGGAACGACCGCAAGTTATGCAATGCTTGGAGATATTAATATTGCTGAACCGGATGCTTTAATTGGTTTTGCCGGACCTAGAGTTATTAAGCAGACTATTGGTAAAGATTTGCCCAAAGGTTTTCAGCGTTCAGAATTTTTGCTGGAAAAAGGATTTGTTGATATGATTATTAGTAGGAAGGATATGAAATCAATGCTTTCAAAATTAATTGGCTATATGAGTTGATTTTATTTTTTAATATTTTTCAGCATTTTTTGTAATACTTCCAAAACAGAATCTATTTCCTCGAAAGTGTTTTCCGCTGAAAAGGAAAATCGTATTGTAGCAGAAGCAAGTTTGTCATCGTTATGCATCGCTTTTATTACGTGTGACGGTTTAACCGTTCCCGATGTGCATGCTGCTCCGCTTGACGCTGCTATCCCGTTTATATCAAGATACATTAACATTGATTCGGAATCCGCTTTGTAATAATCCGGTAAAAAAGTGACGCTTAATACATAAGGTGAATTGTTCTTGGTTTCATTAATCTTTATACCGCGAGAATTTAGCAGGCTTAATCCATTTATAAAATATTGTCTCAATCGACGTACATATTCGCTGCGAGTTTGCATTTCTTTGTCCGCAAGTTTTACGGCTTCACCAAATCCAATAATTCCGGCAACATTCTCTGTCCCGGCTCTTCTGTTTCTTTCTTGAGAACCTCCGTAAATCAGCGGAGACATTGGTGTCCCGTTTTTAACATATGCAAATCCTATCCCTTTTGGCCCGTGAATTTTGTGTGCCGATCCGGTCAGAGAATCTATACATAATTCTTTCACGTCAAGAGGCTCTTTCCCAAAAGATTGAACAGCATCCGTATGAAAATAAGCATTGTACTTTTTAACAATTCCTAAGAGCTGGGGGATATCATTTTTTATACCTGTCTCATTATTTGTGTGAATTACCGAAACTAATGAAATATCATTACCGGTAAGATTTTCCAGCAACACTTCTTCAACTAAAATCCCGTTGGAATTAACATCGAGAAAGTTGACGTTAAAACCCGATTTAGTTAATTCGTTAAACGGGTCTATTACGGACTTATGCTCTATCTTTGTCGTTAACAATTTTTTTCTATTTAATTCTGTAAGTCCCGTTTCCGCTATTCCGAATAAAACAAAGTTATTTGCTTCTGTCCCGCTGCTTGTAAAATATATTTCACTTGCATCACAGCTAATAAATTCTGCAACTAATTCCCGTGTCTCTTCAATTGCAGCTTTCACCTTTCGTCCGTAACTGTGTATTGAAGAAGGATTTCCAAAATCATCTTTAAGATAGGGCAGCATTGCTTCCAAGACTTTTGGGTGAAGTTTCGTTGTAGCTGCGTTATCGAGATAAATTCTATTCATTCAAACTCGTAGAGAATAAAAAAAACTGCGAATAAAAAGACTTACTATAAAAAATAAAATAATTAAGAGAACAAAAACTTTATATTTTTCTTAAAGAGACATCTCCGAAATAAAATTTTTCGTGACCGTCTTTTACCTTAAGAATCAGTGAACCGTTCTTATCAATATCTTCAAATATGCCTACTTTGCTTACATTTTCACTTTCTATTTTTACAATTTCACCAATCATTTTACACCTCGCTCGCCAATCATTTAACAACTTTGCAGGGTCGTCTTTAGCCAATTGTAATGCTTCTTCAAGTATGTTTAGAAGTTCACTTAGCAATTTTTCTCTATTAATTATTCGTTTTTTTTCAATTCTTAAAGATGTTGGCTGAATTAAGTATTTGCCGGTAAAAAGAGTTTGGTTCACATTTATCCCAATTCCAACAACAATTTTATCTATTCTCTTACCTATAATAGAAGATTCCGATAATATCCCGGCAACTTTTTTCCGTTTAATTAGAATATCATTCGGCCATTTTACTTCTATATTAAGTTGAAATAAATTTTCTATGGATTGTGCAATAGCGAGGGAGGTTGCTAAATTAATTAAATTAATCTCTGATAATTTGTTTACATCTTTTAATAAGATAGAAAAAGTTAGGTTACTATTTTTCTGGCTTGTCCATATTCTATCCAGCCTGCCCTTACCGTTAGTTTGATACTCGGCTAAAAATAGAGTCCCGTTTTGTAGCTTCTGGTCTGAACTCATTAAATACGAATTTGTTGAACTAATTTCCTCTGCATAAATAAAATTTCTACCTAAATTAGCTGTGTCAAGTTTGATATCAAAATCTTCTATGTTGAACAAAACCAACCTCCATAAATTCAAATTGCATTAAAAATTTGCATGTAAAAATGACCTAATGTATGACAAAATTAGGCATCTATGACATAATAGATGTTGTGTATGACAATATTGCGTATACTCTTAAAATAGTCCTAAAACGCTAACTTATTGTTATTAAACATGTTACATAGTAATCCCATTTTGGCATACAGATTGTTATATATAAAGCAAAAATAACAAATTTTTCAATAAAAAGGAGGAAAAAGCCATGACACTAGTAAAGTTTGAACCCTTCAAAGAATTTGAAACTTTATCTGATCGTATGCAAAGAATTTTTGATGATTTCCCTACATTACCGTTTAATTGGAATGAGGGTTTTTCACCTAGAATTGATATATCCGAAAAAGACAACAAAATTTTAATCGATGCCGAAATTCCAGGTGTAAAAAAAGATGATTTAAAAATCACATTACAAGATAACATATTAACCATTGAAGGTGAGAAGAAAAAGGAAGAAGAACATAAAGATAAAAATTTCTTCAGAAGTGAAAGAGTTTACGGAACATTTAAGAGAAGTTTCACTTTACCTGCAGAAGTTGATACGGATAAAGTGGACGCTAAATTTAAAGACGGTATGTTGAATATTGTATTGAAGAAAATTGAACAATCTAAAACAAAAGAAAAATTAATTGAACTTAAATAGTTTTAAGAGAGAGTCGGTCCATGCCGCTCTCTCTTTACAATTCAACAAAAAAGGAGTTAAGAGATGAGTAAAATAATAGGAATTGACTTAGGAACTACAAATTCGTGTGTTGCGGTAATGGAAGGAAATGAACCGGTGGTTATTCCTAATTCTGAGGGTGGAAGAACGACTCCTTCAGTTGTTGCCTTTACGAAAAGTGGAGAAAGACTAGTTGGTCAACCTGCAAAAAGACAAGCGGTAACTAATCCGCATAATACTATTTTCTCAATCAAGAGATTTATGGGAAGACGTTTTGATGAAGTAACTACTGAAGCAAAAGAAGTTCCGTATGAAGTAGTTAAAGGAGATAATAATACTGCTCGTGTAAAAATTGATGATAGATTATATTCACCCCCGGAAATTAGCGCTATGATTTTGCAGAAAATGAAAAAAACTGCTGAAGATTATTTAGGACAAGATGTTAACGAGGCGGTTATTACTGTGCCTGCGTATTTTAATGATTCGCAAAGACAAGCAACTAAGGATGCCGGGGAAATTGCAGGATTGACTGTTAAGAGAATAATTAACGAACCTACAGCCGCTGCTTTGGCTTACGGATTGGACAAGAAAAATAAGGAAGAACTTGTTGCGGTATATGATTTTGGCGGCGGTACTTTTGATATATCAATCTTACAACTGGGAGACGGTGTTTTTGAAGTTAAGTCGACTAATGGCGATACACATTTAGGCGGTGATGATATAGACCAAAGACTAATTGATTTTCTTGCGGATGAATTTAATAAACAAGAGGGAATTGATTTAAGAAAGGATCCGATGGCATTACAAAGACTTAAGGAAGCAGCTGAAAAGGCTAAAATTGAACTTTCTTCTGCCATGCAGTCTGATGTTAATTTGCCTTTTATTACTGCTACACAGGATGGTCCGAAACATTTAAATATAAATTTAACCAGAGCTAAGTTTGAACAGCTTATTGATGATTTGATTCAACGAACTGTTAAACCTTGCGAAATTGCTCTAAAAGACGCAGGCGTTTCTGCATCTCAAATAGATGAAGTAATTTTAGTCGGTGGTTCAACTAGAATACCGAAAGTTCAGGAAGCTGTTAAAAACTTCTTCGGTAAAGAACCGCATAAAGGTGTCAATCCCGATGAAGTTGTTGCAATTGGCGCTTCAATTCAAGGTGGTGTATTAGCCGGTGATGTAAAAGACGTATTGTTATTAGATGTAACACCGTTATCATTAGGTATTGAAACTTTAGGCGGAGTAATGACTAAATTAATTGAAGCTAATACAACTATTCCGACTAAGAAAAGTGAGGTTTTCTCGACTGCAGCAGATAATCAGCCCTCCGTAGAAATTCATGTTCTTCAAGGAGAGCGACCTATGGCTGCCGATAATAGAACGCTGGGAAGATTTCATCTCGACGGAATTCCGCCTGCACCCCGCGGAGTACCGCAGGTTGAAGTTACATTTGATATTGATGCTAACGGTATTATGCATGTATCCGCTAAAGATAAAGCTACCGGCAAAGAACAGAGTATCAGCATAACTTCATCAAGCGGGTTAAATAAAGAAGAAATTGAAAAGATGAAACAAGCAGCTAAAGAACATGCAGCTGAGGATAAGAAGAAGAAAGAGGCAATTGATGCTAAGAATCAAGCCGATAGTCTTGTATTCCAGACTAAAAAGCAGATGGAAGAATTGAAGGATAAAATTCCGGCTGATGCAAAAGCTAAATTGGAGACTGAAATAAAGAGAGTTGAAGATGCTTTGAAAACTGATAATACGGATGCAATTAAATCTGCAACTGACGGTTTGACAAAGGTATGGAATGAAATAGCACAGACACTTTATCAACAACAAGGACCTCAAGAACAACCTGGAGCCGGTCCTCAACAAGCCGGTGGTGAACCAAGCGGACAGAGTGCAGGCTCTGAAACCAAATCTAAAGACGATAAAGAAGTAGAAGATGCTTCTTATGAAGTTGTAGATGATGACAAAGACAAATAAAAATTAAATAAATAGGAGGGAAAAATGACTGCTAACAAAGAAATGGTAAAAGTTGATCATAATAAAAACTGGGAAAAAGCTCTTGAGAATGAGTCTTGGGTAGCACCTCTTGTAGATATTTACGAAACCGATGATGAATATTATTTAGTTGGTTATGTGCCCGGTGTTAAAAAAGAAGATGTTAAAATCAAATTTGAAGATGATAGTCTTGTAATAATGGGTAAGATAAACTATGAAGAAGAGATCAATAAAAACTATATCTTAAAAGAGACGGAAACGGGCAACTATTATAGGAAGTTCAGAATTGGGGATGCTGTTGATGCTGCGAAAATAGAAGCTCATTTAGAAGACGGTAAATTGTTAGTCCATTTACCGAAAGTTGAGAGGGTTAAACCTAAGACGATCAAGATAAAGTAACCCGCATTTCTAACAAAGCCCGGCAAACGCCGGGTTTTCTTTTATAAATGTAAGTGAAGAATTTTTCTGTTTTAACTTCATAAAATCTTGTTTATTTTTAATATCATATTTTAATATTATTAGACTTCTAAAAATCTTGCAATCGGATTAAATCTTTTAGTTAAATGAAGTGAGGAAAGAAATGGCAATCTTACCAATTACCATTTATGGAGATAAAATATTAAGAGTTCATACTAAACCGGTACCGGAAGTTGATGATTCATTGATAGAAACTATTCAAAATATGTTTACTACAATGCGCAAAGCTAATGGAATCGGACTAGCTGCAAATCAAGTGGGCTTAAATAAAAAATTATTTATCGTTGATGTTTCGCCGGTGGAAGGTTATGAAAAATATAAACCGGTAGTTATGATAAATCCGGAAATTCTATACCAGTCCGATGAACTTACGGTTATGGAAGAAGGCTGCTTAAGTTTACCCGATTTGAGAGCAGATATTGAAAGATCTGAAAAAATAAAGGTTAGATATATGAACACGGATGAGAATGTTGTAGAAATTGAAGCTGATGATCTTTTTGCCAGAGTTATTTTACATGAATATGACCATCTTATCGGGAAAATGATTCCTGATAGAGTTACGGAAGATTTAAGAAAAGTTTTACAAAAAGATTTAATAAAAATTATGAACCGAGAAGTTGATATAGATTATCCGATTACACAAAAAAGTTAATATTACTTTTACTTCTTCATCACAATTTATATTATCTAAATTAAAAGCATTAGTTAGCAGGTATTAAATTTATGAAAATAGTTTTTTTCGGCACTCCCGATTTTGCAATACCGACTCTTGATAAAATATTAAGAAGCTCTCATTCAATTGAAGCTGTTGTAACGGCGCTTGATAAACAACGTGGAAGAGGAAGGAAAATCACTTTTTCGCCGGTTAAAGAATTCGCAATTGGAAATAACATTCCTGTATTTCAACCGGAAAAACTGAAAGATGAAAATTTTATTCATGAGTTAAAAACAATTAATGCAGATATTTTTGTTATTGTTGCATTTCGAATATTACCCGAAAGTATTTTCACTATTCCGCCGTTTGGTTCCTTTAATTTACATGGATCTTTGCTTCCAAAATATCGAGGAGCTGCTCCAATTCAATGGGCGCTGATAAACGGCGAAACAAAAACCGGAGTAACTACATTTTTTCTAAAGGAAAAAGTTGATACCGGGAGTATTATCTTGCAAAAAGAAATTGATATCCTTGAAACGGATAATTTCGGTACGCTGCATGATAAAATGAGTTTACTTGGTGCGGATGTAGTACTTGAAACTCTTGATTTGATAGAAAATGGAAAATATTTAGAATTGAAAGAACAAGATAACTTATTAGCTTCTCCGGCTCCGAAGATTACAAAAGAGATTACCAAAATTAGCTGGAATAAACCTGCTTTAGAAATTCATAATTTAATAAGAGGACTTTCACCTTATCCCGGCGCATCGTTTCTTCACAATGATAAAAATTATAAAATTTTTAAATCTGAAATAATGACTATTACAAATTTGCAACCCGGCGAAATTTATCAGACGAAAGAAGAAATTATTATCGGCGCTGAAAAAGGCGCTGTTAGAATTTTAGAACTACAGCCGGAAGGCAGAAGAAGAATGAAAACAGAAGAATTTTTACGCGGTTACAGTTTAATTGCAAATTAGTTTTCAATTCAATAATAATTTTATCGCTAACTTTACACCTGGATTAATTTTATTAGAAAGGAATTGTTGTGAAATATAAAAAAAATATTTTAGAACTTATC
>BDSW01000061.1 GCA_002898175.1 bacterium BMS3Abin04 | reverse complement strand
CACAACAGTGCCGCAAAGGTGAATATTTGCTGCTTTAATTTCAGTAGTTGCCCATGAAACGCTATCTTTTAAACTTACTCCGGATCGGACAACCAACAATGCATTCTTTACAAGTTTCCCAAGCGATAAAGCGTCCGCAACTCTTGTAATTGGCGGAGTATCAAATAATATAATATCGTAATAATTTAAACTTTGTAACATTTTTTCCATTTTTTTGGAGGAAAGTATTTCTCCTGAAACGTTTGAAACCGATCCGGATGGTAAAACATCAATATTAACCAATATACTGGCATGACCTGATATTTTGACAGGTTTATATATATTCGGTGAATCGGATTCCCCTTGTAAATAATTGATAAGTCCCGGTACATCTTTTTCCATTCCGAACATTTCAGCTATTTGCGGTTTTCTTATATCACAATCAATAATTAAAACTCTTTTATTTGAATATGCCATGGTTAGAGCTAAATTTGTCGTTATTGTGGTTTTCCCCGCATTCTCTTCTGAACTGGTTATCATTAAATATTTGTTTTCTTTATTGATATAACGGTTTAATTTTGTTTCCAGGACTCGATAAGCTTCTTTATAATTGAAAGCTTCGTCGAGCAATGTAACAAATCGTTTAGAAACAGAAGTTGTTGATGATATCTGCGTTTTTATAGTTTTAGTATATGGTGGAATAACACTTAAAATAGGGAAATTAAAATCTCGTTCTATTTCATAAATATCATTCATTTTCTTATCGGTAAATTCGAATACGAATAAACCTATAAAACCTAAAACCAACCCTAGAAATAAAGCTGCAATGTAATTCTTCTTTTTATTTGGGGAAATGGGTTTTGTGGGATTTAATGCCTTTTCCAAAATTATTAAATCTTGTATCTTCGATAATTCTGCAATTCTCATTTCTTCTCTTTTATCAAGCAACAATGTGAACATTTTTTCATAGACGTTTTTATGTCTCATTAGCTCTGCCAACCTATTCTGTTTGCTTGGTAAACTATTTAATTTATACTTGTACTCGTCTATTAAGCTGTTTATTTTTTGCTTCTTATTCCGAAGTGCATCGATTAAAATTTTATAAGCAGTAATAGTATTATTGTTATACTTTAATAAATTTACTTTGATTTTATTTATCTGGTCGGTTAAAATTTTTACATCCGGATGCGATTCCGTTCTTTTTTGAAGCAATTCTAGTTTTTTTAATTCCAAATCGGAAAGCTGACTTAATAATGATGGAAATGGCGAGTTAACCTGCTGATTAGTCGGCGGTGTTAAATAAGTTTGATCAACATATCCTTTCTTCATCATCTGAACTTGAAGATCATCTGCTTTATTTGTGTATTCGACAAGTTCAAGAGAAGTATGAAATTTTTCCGTCTCGAGATTGCTGAGGAAATTTATTAAATTTCGGGAGCTCTCATCTATTGAAACTAATTGTTCTTTCGATTGATAATTTGTTAGTTCATTTTCTGCATTTTTTAGTTTGTTTTGGACTTCTTTTAATTGCTTATCCACAAATTTATATGAATATCTTATATTTTCTCTTTGTTTTGAAATTTTTAGATCCTTAAAGTTCCTGGCAACAGTATTCGCTACAGTTTTAGCTTCAAATGGGGAAGATGATCTGACTGCAATTTCAAATATATTAGTATTACCTTTTCGATTTATAAATACGTTGTCATAGAGATCATCATAAACTTCATTGTAATCGGATAATTGTATTAGAATTTCGCTGCCCCATTTTACATTTGGCCATTTAATTCTGCATGAAAAATCCGGTGATTTTAAATAACCGGTAGAATCTGATTTATAAGTTATATTTCCCTCGGTATTATTTACCAGTTCAAAAGAATTGTCATCAATTTTTCTAATGGTGTATTCTAAATCAAAATTATCAAACGACAAATTCATATCATATAATTTGGGTAGAATATTTTTTAAGCTTTTGTCGGATGTAGAAGAATAAACCATATCGAAATAAGAATTATCCAAATTCATTTCCTTTTCGTCAGGGATGGTAATTTTTCTTACTTTTAAGTTTAGTCCAAGATCTTTAATAACCCGGTTTAATACGTCCCTGGTTTTTACTAAAGCCATATCTGTTTCAATAGCGTCGTGAGATTTTAAGAAGATTAAGCTGCTCAATTGATCGGCAGTACTGTTTGCTTGCAGACTTTCCTTTTTCAATAAAACCGTTGCTTCATATGTAGGAGATATTAGAATATTGTATAAAAAAGCAAAAAGAAGTGCGAAAAGTATTGTAATGATAATTATAGATTTTCTTCTTTTAATTATGTGGAAAATGTCATTTAAACTAATTTCCCCTTTACGTAAAGAAGAATTACTATGTCTCATATTTAAATTATTCATTTGTTTTTACCAAACTAGTTTATATTTTTTTATCTGAAAATGATGGCAAATATAGAAGCAACTACTGCTAATGCAGAAATAATAATTGATGCATCGTTTGATTTTGACCAGAAAGTTCTCGGTACAAAAATTTTATCGCCGGATTGTAAATTTATATCGCTTAATGTTTCACCGTCTGTCAGCACTTTTTCTGCATCGAATTCAATTTTATTGTTATTACGGGTAACGTATATATCGTCCATATCGGCACTGTTAGTCTCACCGCCGGCTATTGCTAATAAATCAGTGAGAGTTTCATATCCGGTAATGTGATAAACTCCGGCATTGTTAACTTCTCCTAGAATGCTGACTCGAAAAAGAGGTTGAACCGTTAGTTCCGGGTTTTTATAAAGAGAGTCGTATTTTTTGAAAATTTCCCTTTTTAAAGAAGGATATGATATTTTTACCGTGTTGAATATTCCGATATAAGGTAATTGCAGTGTGCTGTCTTCATGAACAAAATAATCACCGCTTACATTATCCGAAACATTAAGCAATTTTACTCTTACACCATCGCCGGGTTTTAATATTTGTGCGGATAAAGATGTTGCGATTGTTATAAAAATTAAACTAAAAATTACTAGTATTTTTTCCATTTTTTTTCTGACATTTGTTTTCAAAGTATTTTGTTCTTATAGTTATTATATTATTATAGTTTTCTAAAATTATGACTTCAAATAGAAGAATCCGCTTAAAAAGAAATGTGATTATGGTCAAATGTGGCGGAAATAAGTTGTATCGAAATGTTAAATTTGATGGATTTTATTTTTCTTTGTTAACTGATGGTGAGTTTTCATATCAACTAAATGGAAGTTGGACGAAAGAATTTCGAGTATTTTTTTAAAAATTTCTTCTTTTTTTCTGCTCGGAATATCCATTCCGGGGAAAAATGATAATTCCGGGACCGAATCTCCGCTTAATAAATCCGTCGGGTGAAGCAAAAAGCTTAATTCCGAATTTGTAATTTTACTTAACATGATTGCACTTTTTAGATAAAAATACATCGATTTTTCAGAGAAATTAGCCAAATAGAACAAATAACTAAAGTGAATAGGTGTTTTCAGAATTGGAAAAGTTGATACCGGTATTTCCCTAATTTTTTTTGATTTTCCAACATTCCAAAAGTATGGAGTTATAGATCTGAAACCCTCCGTGAAACTTCCGTAAAGATTTTTTAATTTTTCCTTTTCTTCTCCCGTTAATTTTGCAGAAGCAAAGAAAAATTTTCTGGCAATCGGTCCGATGAATGTTGGAAATGTCGATGCATCATACTCATAATCATTATCTATCAAAATTTCGAAAAGATCCTTACCCCAGCTAAAACCGGGAGCTCTAAATCCAATTGGCTTTTGACCTGTAACCGATAAAATAACTTCTTCGGCAGATAGAATATCTTCTCTGAGCTTATCTTTGGAGTACAAATGAATAAAGGTATCATGATTAAAAGAATGATTGGCAATTTCATGACCGTTTTTACTTATCAACTTCAAATACTCTTTGTTTTTATCTAGAATTGCATCCCGACCAACAACAAAAAACGTAATTTGTAATTTTATTGCATCTAAAATGTTAAGAAAGTTCGGAATAAATTGATCGAAATAAGAAGGATAACTTTCCCAGCCGGGATCACCGTGGGTTTTCATATATGACCATTGATTATCGAGATCCAGAGAAATACTTGCCAGTGGTTTCATTTAAACTTTTTGTTTTGATATATATAATCTACAACTTTATTTGCAAGATCAACACTTGAATTCCAGGAAGTTATTGAAGGATAAACTTGTGCCGATGTTGCCAATAGTATTTTTGAATTTCCTGATTGGATTTTTGGCTTTAGTTTAGAATATCCGAGCGGGTAAATAGGTTCAACATAGGGAGCTTTAAATACTTTAATATCAACAATGTCTTCATCATTCAGCGGTATATCGGAAAATAGATTTTTTAGTTGTTCTTTCCATCTTTTGGCAATTGATTCTTCATCTTCGTTAAATAAGTCGGACTCCTTATTACAATATTTCATAGTATAAGTTAAATATAGGTTGTTATACTGATTAATATTAACAAGTTCAGACATTTCTACAACACCGTCAAATTCCGTATTTGAATTAACAACCGGCTGCCAGTAAAAATTATCAAGAGGTTTTTTAAGGAAAAATAAAGCATTTACAACCCCCTGATAAGTTAAATCCGGGAGATTAAAATCTTTCTTTAGGTCCGCGGGTAGAATTTCCTTTAAAATTGGAATCGGAACAGTAGAAATAATCCAATCACTTTGGAGATAAGTTCCATTTGCTAAATTTACGGTAATTCCTTGTTCGTTTTCCTCCAAGCTTTTAACTTGCGAATTTAACAGAATTTCCCCGCTGTTTTCTACAATTTTATTCTCAAGTGCATCTATAAAGCCCTTTAATCCGGTTTTTAAATAACCGCGTTTTGATTTGTTCTTTTCGCGCTCTAATCTCTGCCAAATATATAAAGCAGGCAAATTGCCGGCATGAGAGCCGAATTTTGATCTAAAAAGAGGTTCTAAAATTTTATCCCACACATCTTTCCCGTATAATTGTATAAACCAATCTTCAATTCTGGTATTATCAAGATCCTTTCCTTTACCCAATTGTCTGATTAAAAGACTTGCGATTCCGAATCTTATCCTGTTTATAAAACTTAATGGGTTAAATTTTAATAAATCAATTGGTCCGTTAAAAGAATACCTTTTGTTATCCACGGAAAAACCCATTCTCGTGGGTTCCCAATAGAGTTTATCGGTAAGTCCGACCTGGTTAATTAAATCGAGCAAAGGTTTGTCAGACGGCATTTGGCAGTGATAAAATTTATCGATCCATTTATCTTTGTAATTAAAGAAAGTACCGAGTCCGCCAAGTCGATCTGAGGATTCTACAAGGGTTACTTTGATTCCGTCTTTTGAAAGTCTGTGTGCTGCAGTTAGACCGCTAATTCCGCCGCCTATTACGATTATGTTTTTAGGCATGGTTTACAGACCTCTTGGTGGGGGAGCTAAACGATCTCGTAAAGCAAGTTTAATATACTGGAATATCGTTTTGAATAATTTCAACTTACTTTCACTTAATTTTCTATCGTATCTTAAGTTCATGGGTACTTCGGAAATTTTTGGCGACCAGTGTCTTAGTTTCAATAATAGCTCAACCATACAGGCAAAACCTTTTTCCTCTACAATCCTTTCACCCCAATGTTTGGAAATTCTTCTTAACATATTTACCCGGTAAGCCCGGTAACCGCTGGTAAAATCTTTTACATTATTAAGTGGAAGAATAGTTTTAAATATGAAACCGGCACCTCTGGAAAGCAATCTTCTGAAAGTCGGTGCAGTACTATCATCGCCGCCGTCAACAAAACGAGATGCAATAACAATATCGGATCCTCCTTCTATCTTTTCAACCATCGGTTTTAATAAATTTACATCATGGGTATCGTCGGCATCCATTACAATAATAATATCCTCATCATTCGCAATTTCTAATGCTTGTTTTATTCCGGTTTGAACCGCTTGACCTAATCCCATGTTGACCGCATGGTTTATTAATTTAATATTCAAACCCGGACTGCCGGTTAGAGCAAGCTCAGCGGTTTTATCGTTTGAGCCGTCATTGATAACTAACACCATAATTTTTTGTGTGACCTTTGCTTGCAGTTTGGCAATTCTTTTTAAAAGATGCGGTAATGTATC
>BDSW01000060.1 GCA_002898175.1 bacterium BMS3Abin04 | reverse complement strand
AGCTCTAAATGTTATTGAAACATACAACGGAGTTATAATTGCAGATGTAGTTGGTCTTGGTAAGTCTGTTATAGCTTCTTTAATTGCAAAACAACTTGGTAAAAGAGGTTTAATTCTTTGTCCGCCCGGACTCATCGGTGATAGAAAAGAAAGCTCCGGCTGGTGGGAATACAAAAATAAATTCAAATTGGATTCTTTCGATATTGCAAGTTCCGGTAACCTTGAAGCGGAAGCCGAATCACTTAGGAAAAACAATTTGGGATATGAAGTTGTAATTGTTGATGAAGCTCATCGTTTTCGCAACCAAGATACTTCTGCATATGAAGCTCTTGCAGATATCTGCAGAGGAAAAATTGTAATATTATTAACAGCTACCCCTTTTAATAACTCGCCGGCAGATATATTTTCGTTGTTAAAACTGTTTATTGTTCCCGGTAAATCCGGTATCACAATTGAACAGGACTTGGAAGGACGATTCCATTCTTATAATTATCGATTTAGAAATCTTTCTTTTATTCTGAAAAATTATAATTCTCCAAATTCCGGGAAAAGAAAAAAAGCAGAAAATCTCTATACAAAACTCTTTGGATTAAAACTGCCTATTGATGTTGCTGTTGTTAAAGAAAACGTAAGTCAAATGGCTAATGATATTAAAAGTGTTATTACACCTGTAATTATCAGAAGAAACCGTTTAGACTTAAAAAACGATTTTGAATATAAAAAGGAAATACAAAACCTTTCGGAAGTTAAAGACCCGGAAGAATTATTTTACGAATTAAGCAAAGAACAATCGGAGTTTTACGATAGAATAATTAAAGATTACTTTAGCGAAGACGGAATATTTAGCGGAGCGATTTATAAACCTTATGAGTATGAAGCATTAACCGGAAAAGCAAAAGACGCGGAAGAGAATAGAACTTTTATACAACAACGAAACTTATATGATTTTATGAGAAGACTTTTAGTAAAACGTTTCGAAAGTTCGTTCGGTGCATTTGATAAAAGTATTGAGCGTTTTTTACGAACACACAAAATGGTAAAATCGTTTATTGAAAGTTCAGGAAAATATATTTTAGACCGGAAAGTAATTGATTCGATTTATAATGATGAAGATGGCGCCGTTGATTTTACTTTGGACGCTATTGAAAAAGCATTAGAAGAATTTAGAAAAAATGCTGAAACAAAAACATCGCCTAAACACACAAAGATTTATGAAATAAATAAATTTAAGTTTAAAGATAAGTTTTTTAAAGATATTGATAGCGATATCTCTCTTTTTGAAAATATTAAGAATGAAATTGAAAAATTAAATTTGGTTAATAATGATCCTAAAAGGAAAACGGTTTTAAATAAAGTTAAAGAAGTACTAAAAAAAGAAAATAATCCTAAAAGAAAAGTTGTTTTATTCACCGAATATACCGATACGGTTAACCACTTAAAAAAATACTTCCATAAAGAATTATTTGGTAGAGTCTTATTTTGTGACGGAAATATTACAAAAAGATTTGCAGTTAAACTTGATACTAACTTTAACGCAAAATATGAAGAACAAAAAGATGATTACGATGTTTTGGTTACAAGCGATAAACTTTCGGAAGGAGTTAATTTAAACAGAGCCGGGCTTATAATAAATTACGATATTCCTTGGAATCCTACAAGAGTAATTCAAAGAGTTGGGCGCATAAATAGAATAGGGACCAAAGTTTTTGATGAACTAATTATTTATAATCTGTTCCCAACAGAACAAGGAGCGGATCAAATAAAAATTAGGGAAATCGCACAACAAAAAATGTTTTTAATTCACAATGCACTTGGTGAAGACTCGAAAATATTTGATCCCGACGAAGAACCTACTGCAAGCGGTTTATTCAAAAAGATAAATTCTAATCCTGAAGAAGATGAGGAATTGAATATTGTTACAATTGTTAGAAACGAATACAATAAATGCAATGAAGAACATCCGGAAGTTATAAATAGAATAAAGGAATTACCAAATAGAACAAAAACAGCTAAATCATTTATGGAAAATAATACTGTTGTTCTAAGGAAAAAAGGTATGGCGCTTTTTTCGGTTTTAGCTAGAAACGAAAAAAATAAAATTATTATTGATGAAAAAACATTTCAGGAACTATTTGATTTTGTAAAGTGTTCTTATGAGGAAAAAAGACTTCCTTTAGATAAACGGTTTTGGAAATCTTACGAAAAAATTAAGGAATATAAACCAAGGTATAAATCGGGTAGCTCTGAAATTGCTATAGAAAAGAAAGCTGTAAATAGTTTAAAGTCTTTGTTGAACCAAAGGAAAGATGAGTTAAATCAAACTCTTGTTTCATTTATCGATACTTTGTTAAAAGATATAAAACGCTATAAAACATTATCAAAATTTACACTGCGGAAACTTGTTCTGAATGAAAAAAATGTAGATAATAAATACAATGAATTAATTGACAACGTAGAAACTTTAAGACGAAAAATTGGAAACGATTATTTGGATGTAATATTAAATAGAATTGCAAATATTGATGATGATATAATTATTGCAGTAGAAAATAAAAAAGAATGATGGTAGAATACATTTCGTTTCCCCTGATATTATTAAATTATTCGATTTCTTTATCTTTTCTCTCGTCTAAACTAAATTTTTTATCTAAATTCTCATCTTGCTTTTATTTAGCTTTAGAAATAACTTTGTGCTTTAATTTTTATTATGAAAGAACAAACTAAAAATATAACCGTAAACCGTAAAGCTAAGCACGATTACTTCATTGTGCAGTCTTTGGAAGCCGGAATAGTGCTGGTCGGGACGGAAGTAAAAGCCTGCAGAGAAGGGAAAGCAAATTTAACCGATAGTTACGGCAGAATTAAAAACGGTGAAGTATGGCTTGTGGGAGCATACATCGGACATTTTACGCAAGGTAATAGAAATAATCACGACCCGCACCGGGATAGAAAATTATTACTGAGCAAAAGAGAAATTCGTAAACTTGATAAATCCGTAAAAGAAAAAGGCAATACCATAATTCCCGTCAGAATGTACTTTTCCAGAGGTAAAGTGAAAGTAGAATTAGCTTTAGCAAAGGGTAAAAGAAGCTACGACAAACGGGAGGCAATTGCCAAACGTGATTTTAATAGAGATGTCGAAAGAAAAATAAAATATTAATATAACTTTAATTCGGGGAATGTAACTCATTGAAAAATAATAACTTTATCCCAATTACCGAACAAATGGATTTAATTAAACGGGGCGCTTCGGAAATAATTCCGGAAGACGAACTCGTAAAGAAATTAGAGAAGTCTTTAACAACAGGGAAAGCATTAAATATAAAATTAGGCTGCGATCCTACTCGTCCCGATTTACATTTGGGTCACTCTGTTGTTTTGCGCAAATTAGCTCAATTTCAGGAATTAGGTCATCAAGCTATTCTGATTGTTGGCGATTTTACCGCAATGATTGGCGATCCTTCAGGAAGAAATTCAACTAGACCTCCTTTAACTTTTGCTGAAGCTCAAGAAAACGCAAAAAGTTATTGGGAGCAAGCTTCAAAAATATTAGATAAAGACAAGACTAAAATAGTTAACAACTCGGAATGGCTGAGCAAAATGAATTTTGAAGATGTAATTAAATTAGCTTCAAAATTTACGGTTGCCAGAATGCTTGAAAGAGACGATTTCTCAAACAGGTATAAAAGCGGTGTGCCAATTAGTGTACATGAATTTCTTTATCCTTTAGCACAGGCGATGGATAGTGTTGCTATAGAAAGCGACGTTGAATTAGGCGGTACGGATCAGACTTTTAACTTGCTTGTCGGAAGAGATATCCAGCGTGAATACGGACAACAACCACAAGTTATTTTAACAATGCCGTTATTGGTTGGAACGGACGGAACAGACAAGATGAGCAAGTCGTACGATAACTATATCGGTATCGATGAAAGTCCGAAAGAAATTTTCGGGAAGTCTCTTTCGATCCCTGATAATTTGATTTATACGTATTTTGAACTGGCAACAGATGTTACCGGTCAAGAACTTGAAAAGATTAAAAATAAACTTAATGATAAGAGCATAAATCCTAGAGACATAAAGCGTTCTTTGGCAAGAAAGTTAGTGGCGATGTATCATTCCGAAGAAGCCGCAAAGCAAGCAGAAGAAGAGTTTGATAAAATATTTATTAAAAAAGGTATTCCGGATAATATCCCTGAAATTAAATTGGCAAATGTAAAGGAACTGGAGATAATTGATCTAATTTTGGAAGCGGGATTTGCTCCGTCTCGCGGTGAAGCTAGAAGACTTGTTTTACAAGGTGGTGTTTCAGTTAACGGAAATAAAGTGACTGATATAAAGCAAGCCATCCAAATAGTTGACGGTTTAATCTTGAAAGTTGGTAAAAGGAAATTTGCAAAAATTTTAGTATAAGGATAAAAAATGTACGTTCCTAAAAAAATATTCTTTACAAAGGGTGTTGGCGTATCAAAAGAATATTTAGCTTCTTTTGAACTTGCTCTGAGAGATGCAAAAATTGAAAAATATAATATTGTAACCGTTAGCAGTATATTTCCGGTAGGCTGTAAAAAAGTATCCTTACATGAAGGAATTAAAGAATTAAAACCGGGACAAATAATTCATGCTGTTATGGCAAGAAATGCTACTAATGAACCAAACAGATTAATTGCCGCTTCCCTGGGAATCGCACGTCCAAAGGATAAATCAATATACGGTTATTTATCGGAGCATCATCCGTTTGGCGAAACAGCACAGGTTTCCGGCGATTATGCGGAAGATTTGGCGGCGTCTATGCTGGCTACAACTTTGGGAATTGACTTTGATCCCGATAAAGCCTGGAATGAGAAAGAACAGGTCTTCAAAATGTCGGGCAAAATTGTTAATACTTCTAATGTTACGCAATCAGCCAGAGGGAACAAGAATGGTTTATGGACAACTGTAATAGCAGCAGCTATCCTTTTGACATAAATTTCTTACTCTTAATCCTAATCTTATTCTTACTTTTGGGACCTATAAATATGATTTTAAAAAACATTCTTCTTGCTAAAATTATAATTACCACAATATTTTGGGCTGCTCCTCTTTTATTTGCTCCGCCTGATTTGTTCGTTTTACTTGGTATTCCGGTTCCCCACCCGATTTTGTTTATCAGATTACTCGGTGCAGCGTATTTTTCTTTAATCTTTGTTTATGTCTATGGTTATCGATTGCTTAAAGCGAAAAGAAATCCGTTAAGCGCAGAGCTCTCAATATCAACAGGAATAGTTAGCAGCGGCTTAGCATTTATAGTTTTGTTCTATTTAGGAATCTCAGGCAGTTGGGCAGAATGGGGTTTAATTGGTCAAATTTATATGTGGGGTTCAGTAGTACTGACTTTCATGCTTACTGCCGGACTGTATTTAGGTTTTAAGTTTAAAAAATAATATCAAGAAGCTATTTTATTAACTTTATTCTGTTTTCCGTAACACAGATTTGTAATCTGTGTTTGTTAGGTTTTATGCTAGACTATTTTGGCTGAGAAATTAACCTTTTCGCAGAATACAATTCTGCGTTACGATTAGTTAATCGGTAAATAACTTTTCTCTTCTATTTAGGGTTTCCTCAAAATGCTATAACTTATTATATTAATAAGGGTTAAGAGTAATATTTTGTTAAAAACGTGCAAACAAAACAGCATATATTCAATATTACTTTGCATTTTGAAAATTAAATTTTTAAGTCATTGGCTCAATTGTGACTTTTTGAATAAACTTTGATTTAATATTTTTGTAATGTCGCTCCTAACGGAGCTGTTTTTCCTTTTATTCACATATAG
Organism: bacterium BMS3Abin04; assembly: GCA_002898175.1. Taxonomy (GTDB): domain Bacteria; phylum Bacteroidota; class Ignavibacteria; order Ignavibacteriales; family Melioribacteraceae; genus BMS3ABIN04. The sequence continues at coordinate 2,041 of BDSW01000060.1, read as the reverse complement.
TTACCATAATATCGCTCCCACGGAGCTTTTTAATTTAATATAAAGCATCGTAGATGCGGAATTATGGTAATAAATAAAAGAGATGAATAAAAAAGCTCCTTCGGAGCGATACTATCTCCTTTTTATCTTTTATAAAATACTTTCTGAGGATACCCTATCTATGAACAAAGCAATCAATTTCCGAACTAAACATAAATAGTATTTGCTTAACCTTATAATTATCAATAAGTTAGTTGACAACAATAGTTCGGAATATTCGGAAAAAAAATTTATGGACCAATTAAAAAAAGATATAAGTAAGCTTAGAAAAAATAATGTAAATCTAATTGCCGTATCAAACAGCGAGTGGTTTACTTTGTTCCGTGACGAAATAAGAAACTCAATTGCAATTGAAGGAATTTTTACAAATCGCAATGATCTTATACATGTGTTGAAACATAACAAGAAAACCACTGATCAAAAATCTGCGGCAATATTAGGCTATTTTGAAGCTGCAAGTTCTGTTTATGAATATGCAAATAATCTTTATAAAGAAAACGAATTCACAATTCGCCTTGCAGATATAAAACAAATTCATACAATGTTAATGAGATATGAAAAACAAGTTGGAAGTTACGTCGGCAACCTTGGCGAATATAGGAAAGAACAAGTTGAAGTTTTCAATTCAACTTTTAGCCCTTTGCACTTTATGTATATTCCTAAAACAATGAAAATATTTTTAAAATGGCTCAATCATAATATCAAGAATCCCAATTATAATAAAATTAAATTAGCTGCATTAAGTCATTTATTGTTTGAAACTATTCACCCGTTTAGAGATGGCAGCGGTCGTGTTGGTCGTATTTTTCTTTCGTTTTTATTGATAGGATTCGGATACTTAAATATTGCCATTAAAGGAACCGGTAAAAAAGATAGAGATAAATATTATAAAGCAATGGAAATTGGTGATAAAAAATTTGAAATTCTTTTACGTAACATTGAAAAAAGGCAAATTATTTCGGTCACTGAAATAAATAATTTTGCAAAAGAAACAGATTCAACATTATTAGAAAAAATAATTAAAAATCGTCTTCAAGATAGTTTTAATAGAATAAAGAATAGTAAATTCATCGAACTAAATCTTAATGCTGAAGTTACTTTAAACGAGGCTTCAAAATTCTATAATTATTCCCAAGATTATCTAAGGAATTTAATTAACATGGGCAAATTAAAAGCAAGAAAAAAAGGAAAACTTTGGTATATAAATATTTCAGACATTGATGATTATATAAAAGAACTTTAGGTTTGAAAAGAGAATACTCTTTCATTAATTTGTTTATTATAAGTTTTCAATGCTGTCAAATGGTTCGCACCTCAACAAAACTGCTAATTAATCTCACTGATAACGTAGAACAGATTAATAATCTGTTTAAAAACGAAAATATTATAATTGTAGGGACACCTCGCGAGCTGTTCCTACAGTTCAACCGGTATAATAAATATTAAAGAGAGTTGGATATACTTCTTTCCAACTAAATTTGCCTGAAAGCAAAAATTATCGTTTGCCGTTGAAACTAAATTAAGTGATGTTACCCCTTCTAAAAACATTGGATATTTTTATAATAAACTGAAAATTCCTTTTGTATATCAAGTAGTAAAAAATCATGACATTGATGTGATAAAAAATGACGTAAGAGTAATCTCCGCACATAAATTTTTAAGCGGGTTAATTTGATTCTTGTTTTACAATTTCATCTATTGCCGAAGTCCACGTCTTGACGTATTAAATCTTTTATTTCTTAATTTACACATAATTTGTTAATTTAAACTCAATTATTTTACCGGATGGTACGATAATTGATTATATCATTGACGGACAAAACAGACGGGTGGCAAAAAAAGTGAACGGCGTTATAACCAAAAAGTGGATTTACCAAGACCAGCTTAATCCTGTTGCCGAGCTTGACAGTGCAAATAACATAGTTGCACGTTTTGTTTATGGTACACGTGCTAATGTTCCTGAATACTTGATTAAAGATGGAAATACATACAGAATAATTAG
>BDSW01000059.1 GCA_002898175.1 bacterium BMS3Abin04 | reverse complement strand
GTAAAATAGTAGCGGATATACCAAGGGATATTGTTCATGAAGTAATTGTAGTTAATAATAATTCAACTGATAAAACGGCAGAAAATGCGGCAAAAGCCGGGGCAACGGTATTATACGAATTCTTTCAAGGATATGGCGCTGCTTGTCTGAAAGGAATTGAATATTGTAAATCTAAAAAATTTGATATTATAGTATTTATGGACGGAGATTACAGCGATTATCCGGAAGAAACAAGATTGTTAGTCAACCCGATTATTAATGATGATTATGATTTTGTTCTGGGCAGCCGTATTATCGGTAAAAGAGAGAAAGGAGCGTTGCCGTTCCAATCCAGGCTAGGTAGTATTATTGCGGGATTTTTAATGAATTTATTTTGGGGTGTAAAGTATACTGACCTTGGACCTTTCCGGGCTATAAAATTCGATAAACTATTGAATCTCGATATGCAGGATAAATGGTACGGGTGGACGGTTGAAATGCAGATTAAAGCAGCTCAACAAAAATTAAAAATTATAGAATTGCCTGTTCGGTACAGAAAAAGAATTGGTCAATCCAAGGTGACCGGCACTATTAGAGGAACAATTATGGCCAGTCTAATAATCATGAAAACTATATTTCATTATGCCTTGAAAAAGAAATAATGTTTCTTCATTTTTATCATTCAAACGACATTATCATTTTTCATTGATTCATATTTGTATTTATGTTAAATATTTCTGTAATTATACCAACGCTTAACGAAGAAAAATATTTAGCTAATTTATTAACTCAGCTGAAACAATTTGGCGGAAATTTAGAGATTATTATTTCAGATGGAAACAGTACAGATGGGACCTTAGAAATTGCCGAATCATTTAATGTTAAAATTGTAAAAGGAAAGAAAAGTAGAGGAGAGTAATTAAATAGAGGCGTCAATGCAGCAGGAGGTGAAATTCTGTTTTTTCTATATGCAGATACTTTACTGCCCGATAATGCTTTTAAACTGATTCAAAACCATTTTCAGAATGATGATAATCATATAGCTACGTACAAACTGGGATTTGACAGAGAGACAATTTTATATGGGTTTTATATATATTTAACAAAATTTAACAGCATCTTTACTACGTTTGGGGATCAAGCAATTATTGTAAGAAAAGAGTTTTTCGAATCACTCGGCAGATTCCCGAATAATGCAATTTTTGAGGATGTTGCCTTTTTTTGCAAAGCAAGAAAACAAACCGGTATTGCCAAATTGCCTGCCGGTGTAATAACCTCAGCGTGCAGGTTCGATAAAAAAGGAGCAATAAAAACCCAACTTATAAGTGCGTTTTATTTTGCTCTTTATTTTTTCGGTGTCGACACTTCAAAAATTTATAGCAGGTACTATAGTGAAAAATAAATCAGCATTAATTATTTTTGTAAAATTTCCTGAGCATGGAAAGGTAAAAACAAGATTAGCCGAAACGGTTGGGAATGAAAAAGCTTTGCAATTTTATTCTTTATGCTCACATAATGTTTTCAATGAGGTTAATAAACTTTCCGGAAATATAGATGTATACATTTTCTATTCCGATAAAGGCGATAAACATAGAATAAAAGGTTGGATTACTCATGATTTTAAATTTAAGCATCAAATAAATTCCGACTTAGGAAACAGAATGAAATCGGCATTCGTTTCCGTCCTTGAGAAAGGTTATTCAAAAGCTTTAATAATTGGCACGGACGTGCCGGACATGTCGGTTGAGGTTGTTAATCAAGCATTTACTTATTTAGAAAAATTTGATGTTGTTGTAGGTCCTTCGAATGACGGCGGTTACTATCTGCTCGGAATGAGGAAATTAATTCCGGAATTATTTTCCGGAATTAAATGGAGTACACAAGAAGTTTACCAAAAAACAATTATTAAATTACTTGAACTTGGAATGAATTCAAAAGTCCTCCCGGTGCTTGTTGATGTTGATACGGAGGATGATTTGAATTCTTGGTTGGGAAATAAAAATAGCAGGAATATGGAATTAAAAGATAAAATTGGAGGAATACTTCACATGGAAGTAGTGAAATAGTAAAAAGAATATTTATATACATGCAACTTATTGTAATTACTTTCAGCTTGGTTAATTTTACGCAACCCCGACATAAGTTGTTGACGGAAGTTTCGTGCGACAATGTTAATAGTGTTCTTGTTAATTATCAAGGTTTGCTGTATAACTTACGTTTTAAGGAATACATAAGTCAATTGGAAGCGGCAAGTCCAAGTAATTTTAAATCAAGAGAAGATAGTTTAGCCTTTTGGATTAACGTATAAAACGCTTTCACAATAAAAATAATCTTGGTTAATTATCCGGTAGAAAGTATTAATGAATTACATTCAGGCGGCAAAATTCCCGCTCACATTTTTAAATCAACCGTGCGGGATAAAGATTTTGTTATAATAAACAATAAGAAAATGACATTGAATGAAATTGAGCATGATGTAATTTGCAAGAACGAGAATTCATTTTGCTTTAGTTTGTGCATCTATAAGCTGTCCGCTTTTGTGTAATGAAGCGTACGAAGGCTTTAAGCTGAACGAACAATTAGATGACCAGGCAAAGATATTGTTAATGATCAAAAAAAATTGATTTAAAAAACCGGACTGCTTTTTTATCGAAGAATTTGGATTGGTATGATAGTGATCTTGCTGATAATGATAAAGAAATTTTACTATTTGCTGCGAAATATATTCATGAAAATATTTCTAAAGATATTTTGGAAAACACAGGAGAATGGGATATTGATTACTTACCGTATAATTGGGATTTGAATGAAATTAAAGAATAATTGTTATTCTTTAAAAAACTTATCCGCTAAAAATTCATAAACCGAACCGGGCAGTATTCCAATAAGCTTAGAACTTAAAACAATTGGAAATGGGAATTGTACTATCCGTTTTTCTTTTTTAATTCCTTTGAGAATTATTTTAGCCGCTTTTTCTGCACTTAACATCATCGGCATGGGAAATTTGTTTTTGTCGGTCATTGGCGTTTTTACAAATCCGGGTTTTACGGTTAAAACTTTGATGTTATGTTTCTTTAGTTCAACTCTTAAACCTTCCAGGTATACGCTTGCAGCGGCTTTGCTGGCGCTGTAGAAACCGCTTCCCGCAAATCCGCGGTTATCTGCAAGGCTGGAAACTCCTACTATTGTTCCCCTTTTCTTGTTAAGATAATCCGGAAGGAGCTGCTCAATCCAATAAATCATTCCTAAAACATTTACTCCAAAAGTCTCTTCTGCAAGTTCGGATTTGTAATTTGTAACTTTTGTTCTGTGACCAACTCCGGCATTTAATATTGCTATATCTATAAAACCAAATGTTTTTTTCATTTCATAAAATGCATTTTGTACTTCATCCTTTTTTGTAATATCACACTTGATCGTTAGAACATTTGAGGGATAATTTTCTAAGCTTAATTTTAACTCATCCAGTTTTTCAATCCCGCGTGCAACAAAAATTAAATTAACTTTTTCCATTACCAGCAAGTGAGCTAAAGCAAAACCAATACCGCTTGATGCGCCGGTTAACAGAATGGTTTTATTTTCAAGTTCCATCATAAACGAATCTTTGAATTAGTTCTTGTGCTTTATTAAAATCGGGACCTTCCAGCCAATGTATTTCTATTCCGTCCTTTTCCATTTTCCTAAACCATGTCATTTGCCGTTTCGCAAATTTATGAATTGCACTGTTCAGCCTTTGGAACATATCGTTATAATTTATTTCATTCATCAAATACATACTTACATATTTATATTCTAATCCGAAGAATTTCAGTTTCTCGTAACTAAGCCCTATTTCCAGTAAGCTTTTTACTTCATCAATCATACCGTTTGCTAATCTCAGCTCTAGTCTTTCCGTAATATTTTTTTTAATTTTCTCTCTTTCCTCTTTAATTCCTATAATAAAAGATTGAATCCTTTGCCTTGGGCTTTCTTTTAGTTCTTGTGTTTTTTCGGTCGTAAGAATAGCTTTAATTATACGTTCTTTTACTTCAAGATCGGTTGTATTATGTAAATTGGTATTTATTTCTTTAAGATAAGTTCTTAATACGTTCGCCGGTTGTTTCTCTAATTCTTTCTGCTTTTGGCTTTCAAAATTAACCTCAGGTAAATTATAACTGCTTAGAATTGAGCTTAAATACATACCCGTTCCTCCTACAAGAAATGGAAGCTTGCCGTTGCTTTGAATCTTATTAAAGGAATTGTAAAATAATTTTTGGAAGAGATAAACATTAAATTCTTCAGTCGGTTCAAAAATATCTATCAAATGATATTTAATGGTTCCCCCGTTTACAACATAATCTTCCAGATCTTTCCCGGTTCCGATATTCATCCTTTTGTAAACTTGGCGGGAATCGGCAGATATAATTTCACCGTTAAATTTGTGTGCTAAAAGAGCGGCTAATCGTGTTTTGCCGACTGCGGTGGGACCGAGGATAGTTATCAACTCGTATTTCATAAAGCTTGTTACGCAGCGGGGAGTGTAATTACAACAGTAGTTCCCTCATTAACTTTGCTTGAAATAGAGATTGTTCCGTTATGGTCTTCAACTATTTTTTTTGTAATCGAAAGACCAAGTCCCGGACCTTTGTTGTCTTTAAATGTAATCAAAGGTTCAAATACTTTGTCGAGTTGTGACTCGGGTATTCCAACACCTCTATCTTCAAAGGAAATTTTAACATTACCGCTGTCTTTTTTTGTCGTTATTAATATATTTCCTCCTTCGGGCAAAGCTTCCGCAGCATTTTTTACTACATTATTAAAGCATTGGTAGAATTCTTTAGAGTCCAGATTTACATTTACATCCTTATCGAATTCGGTTACAATAAGACAATTATTCGCCCGGAGATAGGGTTCCATTTTATTTGAGTATTCATTAAGTGTATCATTTAGACTTGTATCTTCTTTTCTTAAAACAAAAGTATCCTCGGTAAAGTTAGAAGTAGTTAGCACTAAGTCCGCTACCTGGTTTAATTGTTCCAACAGCATTTCTACAACTTGCTTTATTTCGCGCGGCAAGTTTTTTTGACTAAGATGCTCAGCATATCTTTTACTTACTAATATTGGTTTTTTAATATCTTGAATTAAAAAGCTTCCCATTTTTCCCAAGGAAGATGTTCTTTCTGTTTCGAGAAGTTTTTCAACAAGCGAAGCATTTTCTAATGCGAGTGCTGCATGCACCGATAGAGCATTAATAAACCATTCGTCGTTTTGTGAGAAGCCTCCTTTCGCACTATTTAATAATTGAAGAACTCCAATTATTTCTTCCCTTTTATTTCTGATTGGGTAGCATAACATAGTCTCTGTTTTATAACCGCTTTCCTTATCAAACGATTCTTTAAATCTTTTATCGGAACGCACATCGGAAATATTTACAATCTCGCCTTTTTCGGCAACCCACCCGGCGACACCTTCTCCAAATTTCAGATGGATTTCCTTTAGTTCATCTCCCATAAGAACTTTTGACCAAAGGGTTCTATTCTTTTTATCAACTAAATATAATGTTCCTCTGTCTGCATTAGTGAGATCGACTGCAACATCCACAATATTTTTCAATACGTCATCAAGCGTTATATTAGAATTGACAAGCTGTGCAGCTTTGATAATCATTTCCAATTGTTCATTTAACATGTCGTCTTCTCCTTTAGAATTTTCAAAATTCTTATCTAAATATTCTTCAACATCGTCCGTTTCATCGGTTACTAAATCATCAGTTAATTCTTGATGTTCTTCATCTTCCAAATCGTTTAACAGCTTTTCAACATGCTCTATCCCTGTTTCATCTTCATTAATGCTTAAATCGGATAAGTCGAATTTTTCATCAAAGCTATCTTCAAATGGTCTTTCATCTTTTGACAAGGGTTCCTCCTGCGGATTTTCATCTCCCGGTAAATTGATTGCGGAAGTAATTTCAGTACCTGAATCATCATGTCCTTCTATAATATTATCTTCCGTTATTTCCGGTTCATTTATTATTTGTTCATCTAGATCAAATTTATTATGATTAATTTTATCGGTTATTTCTGCTGCAAGGTTTTGCTCTAAAATATTTTCGTTCAAAATATTATCAATCCCATCGTCAATTATTTCACTCTGAACCAGTTCTGAAATATCATCTATACTTATCTGCTCATTGTTCAACGTGTTTTTTTCAGACAGATTATTATCTAATGATTCATCAAAAATTTCCTCAACTAATTTTTCATCGACATAATCTTCAATAGAATCAGGGTCTTCAACAGGAGTATTAATAGAGAGATTTATTGCTACACCATGGTCTTGATCAATAAGTTTTGTTACCTCTTCTTTTGTTAACTCAATGATGTATGAATCTGCAATTGCTACCGCTGTAGTAGTTCTGTTAATCTGCTTTAAGAATTCATCCTCACCTAAAAATTCGTTTTCGCCAAACACATACGATATTGTCTTGCCGATATTTTGCTTCCTTAATAAATTTATTTCACCACTCAAAACCAGGAAAATAAAATCCGCATTATCACCTTCTTTAAAAAGGAACTGACCTTCGCTAAGTGTAATGAAATTTCCCTTGATGTCAGTAAAGTCTAGATTAGAAATATTACAATTATTCAGCAACTTATTATTTCTTAATGCTACAATTAATTGATTTTCCATTTTGATTTGCATAATTATTTATATTTTAAAAAATAATGAAATTGACCTTATAAAGAAACAATTAACTGGTAAAATTTTAACCTTAATTTTAATCAATTTTCAAACTATCTTTTGAAGAAAATAGTACAAATTACAATTCGGTAAATAATTTATCGAATCTTATAAATAATTTTAGATAATAGAAAAATTAGATCTTAATAGTTTTGTAACGTATATAATATTAAATTGCAGTTCTGATTTTTTGCTATTATATGGAACGATAAGTAATAAAGGTGTGAATCTTTTTATTTTAAAAAACATCATACAAAATGGATGAGAAAGAACTTATAGAAAAAGCTAAAAACGGCGATAAAAAGGCTCTGGAAAAGTTAGTAAAAAAATATGAGCAGACAGTTTATAATTTTGCTTATAAAATTTGCAGGGATAAGGAACGAGCCGAGCATACTATGCAGGAGTCGTTTTTAAGCATGGTAAAATCAATACATCAATTTAGCGGTAATTCAAAACTATCAACTTGGTTATATACAATAGTTTCAAACCATTGTCTTATGTTGGCAAGGTCTCAAAAAAGGCGGGGGTATACTTCTCTGGAAGACGATGACGGATTAATTGACGAAAAGAACATTGCCGATTGGCACGTTACACCCGAGAGGATTGCAGAGAATAATGAATTAAAAAACGTGTTGGATGAAGCTATTAAAAAATTGCCGTATGATTATAGAATTGTTTTTACTTTAAGAGATATAGAAGGATTTTCGACCGAAGAAACCGGAAAGATTGTTAATTTGTCAATACCGGCTGTAAAATCCAGGTTACACAGAGCACGAGCATTTTTAAGGAATGAGCTAAATGCAACGTTCAAAAATTAGAACTAAGGAAATAACTTGCAAAGAGGTAATGCACCATCTTTGCGATAATTTGGGTGAAAATTTAGACTCTCCGAAGTGTGAAGAGATCAAAGATCATTTGGATAGCTGCGAACGTTGTCAAAAATATTTTAAATCAATTGAAACAACCATCCTTTTTTACAAGAAATATAACGTTAAACTTTCCGATGAAGGTCATAATAGGCTGCTGGACTTTTTGGGATTAAAAGATAAATCCTAATCTTTTGCTTAAACTTCTATCTTTTGCTCAGACTTCTATCTTTTGCTCAATAAACATTCTCTTAATTTCTTAGATAAATTACTAACAACCAGATC
>BDSW01000058.1 GCA_002898175.1 bacterium BMS3Abin04 | reverse complement strand
TCATAATCTAAAACGGGTTTCTTACTCTTACCCGGGTTTCATAATCATAATCTGCTTTTTAAAGGAGACAAGATTATGAGTGTGATTAGGATTAAGACCCGGGATATAAATGCCTCGTTCAAGGGAAAGAGTTTACGCTGATCCTGCTTTTTTATCTTACTCTTACTCTTCTTTTTTGTAAAGCGGAAGTCCTCTTTCGCTTGAGTGTATACTGCTGCTAGTTTGCTTCGACCGACCTAGCGAAAATAAAATCCACATTCTTCAGCATTTTGTTAGAATCAAAAATCTCTTCAATTTCTTCTTTGGTTAAAAGTTTCATAATTTCGGGTGATTGTAAAAGTTCACTTTTTAAATTCTTGTTTTTATCCTGCCATACTTTCATTGCGGGTTCTTGTACAAATTTATAGGCTTCTTCTCTCGTTATACCCTTTGTTACAAGTTTCAGCATAATGCTTTGAGAGAAAACCAGGCCTCTCGTAATCTCTAAGTTTTTAAGCATATTTTCAGGATAAACAATAAGGTTTTCTATTAAGTTAATCATTAAGTTCAATGTATAATCTAAGATAATACAACTGACGGGCACAATTACTCTTTCAACAGAAGAATGGGAAATATCCCGCTCATGCCATAGCGCCACATTTTCCATAGCTGCCATTGAATTGCTTCGCAGCAGTCTTGCCAATCCGGTTATTCTTTCGGAAACAATCGGGTTCCTTTTGTGCGGCATTGCGGATGAACCCTTTTGTCCCTTAGAAAAATATTCCTCCGCTTCTAAAACTTCAGTTCTTTGAAGATGCCTTATTTCAACGGCAATTTTCTCAAGTGTAGCTCCGGTGATTGCCAACGCGGTAAGAAACTGGGCGTGCCTGTCCCTTTGAATAACTTGCGTAGTAACGGAAGCAGGTTTCAATCCCATGTTTTTACAAACATATTCTTCTACCTTGGGAGATAAATGCTCGAAGGTACCTACTGCACCTGATATTTGCCCGACACTAATATTTTCGATTGCTGCTTTTAAGCGTTCAATATTTCTTTTAGTTTCCTCGAACCATAGAGCAAACTTTAATCCCATTGTGGTCGGTTCTGCATGAATGCCGTGACTGCGGCCTACGCAGATTGTATGTTTATGCTCAAGCGCTCTTGCTCTTAGCGCGGTTTTTAGTCTTTCTAATCTTGTTAAAAGTAAATTCCCTGCGGTTTTCATCTGGTAGGAAAGTGTAGTATCTAAAATATCGGAAGATGTCATTCCGTAGTGAATATGTCTTGATTCCGGGCCTACATGTTCAGCTACATTTGTAAGGAACGCAATTACATCATGCTTTGTTGTTTCTTCAATTTCTAAGATTCTTTCAACTTCAAAGTTTGCATTTTGTTTTATTACATCAACATCTTCTGCTGGAATCTTACCGAGTTCGGCACGGGCTTCGCAGGCTAAAATTTCTATTTTTAACCAGGTGGAATACTTAAATTCATCTTCCCAAATTTTTCCCATTTCAGGGAGTGTGTATCGTTTAATCATTTTTAGGTTCTAATTTTATACTTTTTTCTAACGGCTTATTTTTTCTAATAATTTGAAATGTAACTATTTCATTGGTTTCTTTTGTGTGCATTAAGTTTATAAGGGTTACATCGTCCTGAATTTTTATATTATCAACTTTTGTAATAATATCGGCAACTTTAAGTCCGGCTTTTTCTGCAGGCGAATTGGGCGCTATTTTGGTTATTATTACACCTTGAACATTGGAGAGTTTAAAATAATTTACAATGCCTTCATTTATTGTTTGAATACTTAACCCGGTCCAAAAATTTCTATCAACTTTACCTTTTGTTTTTAAATCCTTAATAATCGGTTTTATTCTGTTTATCGGGATTGCAAAACCTAAACCGATATTTCCCCCGGTCTTGGAATAAATTAATGTATTCATCCCGATAATTTGCCCGGTACTGTTTACTAACGGTCCTCCGCTGTTGCCCGAGTTAATTGCCGCATCTGTCTGCAGCATATCGTAATAGTAACGGTTATTATCAACACCAAGATTTAGACCGAGAGAACTGATAACGCCGACCGTAACGGTAGGTTTATTGTTTATCTCAAATAGTCCGAAAGGGTTTCCAAGAGCAATTACCCATTCACCGATTAAAATTTTATCCGAATTCCCGAATGGAACATACGGCAAATTTTCGGCGTCAATTTTAAGCAGGCAAATATCGGAGGTCATATCAGTCCCGATTTTTTTTGCATTAAAATGACGGCCGTCCGTCATAGTAACTATTGTTTTAACTGCATTTCCTGCAACATGGTCGTTCGTTAAGATATAGCCGTCAGGGGAAATAATGGTTCCGGATCCCAACCCTTTTATTTTTCTTTTGTAAATCCTATCACCAAAAAATTGCCTGAAAAAGGGATCTTGACTAAAAGGGTCTCTATACTCCTGAATTTCGGTTACGGTAATTCCAACTACTGCAGGACTAACTTTAAAAACGGTTTCCGTTATTATAGTTGCTCTTGAATTTGTAATCTCTTTATTGCGTTCAATATTCAGCAGGGTATCCTTTATTTGATAATTAGGGTTTGTAGAGGCGGTTTGAGCTGCTGCAACTGTTGTCTTTTTTGGTTTTTGATTTTTATAAAAATAATATGCAAATGCCAGGGAAACAATTAGCAGCGTTACAAGTGATGAAATTAAAATCGGCTTAAGGTTTTTCATTTTTCTCTGTTCCTTATTTTTTTGCTTTGCTCTTCAAAGTATTCTTTTAATGGGAAAATATGCTTACTAATTATAATTAAAAAAAGAAAAATAATCGATGTTTCAAAAAAAATAACGGACTTTGCCGGCGGTGTGGAAAAACCGTTTAATATATCGGAAGTTGCAAGTACAAGTAAACCGGTAAGTAAAGATGCAAAACTATTGGCTACTTGAATATTTTTTTTATAAAGGTAAAGTGCTATCCAAAATATTATCCAGAGGACTAAAATTTGAGGGAATAGAAAAATAGATCCGCCTGCAGCCGCGGCTAATCCCTTGCCTCCTTTAAATTTAATCCATGGGTTGTAACAATGTGCAGAAACGGCAAAAATAACGGCAATCATCGGGAAAATAAATAACTCTCCGAAAAGTAATTTAACAATCAAAACACTTAATATTCCTTTTAGTAAATCAATTACAAAGACAAAAATTCCAATTAATTTAGAATTACTAACTTCGTAAGAATTTAGGGTCCCTACATTCCGCGAACCTTCTTTAGTAATATCCATGCCCTTTTTCTTCAAAACTAAATAGGCGGTAGGAATTGATCCTAATAAATAACCGGTTATAGCGCTTATTAAATATCTTTCCATAAAAATATTTTTAATAAATTTGATAATAAATTTTTGTAAAAATTGATTTACAACAAGATAATTGTAAAAATAACATTTTCGATACTCAGATATTTATTTAATATAGTTGAGTCGTCAAATAAAATTACTAATTTGTATTTTTAAATATTATTAAAAAGTTAATTGCTTTTCTCAAAATTATCCTATAACATATACGGTTTAAGATTTATATAATTGTTTAAAATGTGTTGGAAAAAATAAAAGAGGACTAAATGATAAATTTTATCGGTAATTTCGATGTTATTCCCTCACTCCCGGAAAATTTGGAACCGCTAAGGGAGATTGCATATAACTTATACTGGTCATGGAACCAAGATGCACAAGAACTATTCAGAAGATTGGATAGAGAATTATGGGAGGCGACACATCATAACCCCGTACTAATGCTCGGGCAAATTAGTCAAGATGAACTTAAAGATGCCTCAAGGGATTCAGGATTCGTTTCTCATATGAACCGGGTTTATCTCCAATTAACTGTTTATATGCAGGAAATTACTTGGTACCAGAAAAATTTTAACTCCCACGATACACCTTTTGTCGCTTATTTTTCAGCTGAATTCGGTCTGACCGAATGTCTCCAGATATATTCGGGAGGCTTAGGTGTTTTATCCGGCGATCATTTGAAATCCGCAAGTGATTTAGGCGTTCCTCTTGCGGCGCTTGGTTTATGCTATAAAGAAGGCTATTTCCAGCAGTATCTTACTTCAGACGGCTGGCAGCAGGAGAGATATGAATTAACGGATTTCCAAAATCAACCTATGACACTTGTGCTGGATGAAAATAATATACCCGTAAAAATAGCTTTGGATTTCCCGGGTCGAAAAGTCTCATTTCAAATTTGGAAAATTCAGGTTGGCAGAGTTCCCCTTTATTTGCTCGATACAAATGTACCGGAGAATAGTGATACGGATAAATGGATAACCCGCTCACTTTACGGCGGTAATAAAGAAACCAGGATTGAACAAGAAATTATTTTAGGAATCGGCGGAATTAGAGCGCTGCATGCACTTGGCGTAAACCCGTCGGTTTGCCATATGAATGAAGGTCATTCTGCCTTTCTAGCTTTAGAAAGGATAAAATATTTGATTGATAAAGGTCTTTCTTTTCAGGAAGCCAAGGACATTGGTTTTTATTCCAACATATTTACAACTCATACACCCGTACCGGCAGGTATTGACGTTTTTGATAATCAGCTTGTAGAAAAATATTTGGGAAATTACTACCGGAAGGAATTAAAAATAAGCGATAAAGAATTTTACAGTTTAGGTACAATAATTAAAGATAAACCATCCGTTAATTTCAATATGGCACATCTGGCAATGAATATGGCAGGTTTTGTTAACGGTGTAAGTAAACTACACGGTAAAGTTTCAAAAAAACTGTGGGTAGACGGATTTAAGAATATTCCATTTGACGAAATACCGATTGATTATGTTACTAACGGTATTCATACCAGGTCTCATCTTTCCAATGAAATGTATGAACTTTTATTTAGATATATCGGCGATAATTTTAGTCTTGAAATTTCCGAAAAAGATATTTGGTCTGATATTGACGAAATACCCGATGAAGAATTATGGCGTACCCATGAAAGAAGAAGAGAAAGATTAGTTACTTTTGCAAGGGCAAGATTGCAGGAGCAAGTTAAAAGAAGAGGAGGTTCGCTTGCGGAAATTAAAGCCGCAAAGGAAATACTGAATGCTTCCGCGTTAACAATTGGTTTTGCACGTAGATTTGCAACTTATAAAAGGGCAAATTTAATTCTGAGAGATATTGAACGGCTGGCTAATATTCTTGGGAATAACGATTTCCCTGTGCAGTTTATTATTGCCGGGAAAGCTCACCCGCAAGATGATGCGGGCAAAAAATTGATTCAGGAAATTGTTGCAGCCGCTAAAGAAGAACATTTTAGAAAAAAAATAGTATTTATTGAAAATTATGATATGAATATAGCCCGTTATATGGTAGAGGGCTGTGATATATGGTTAAATAATCCGCGGAGACCGCTAGAAGCAAGCGGTACTTCCGGGATGAAAATTATTGCAAACGGGGGATTAAACTTCAGCGTGCTCGACGGTTGGTGGGACGAAGCTTTCGATCCTATGTACGGTTGGAAAATTGGAAACGGTGAAGAATATATGGACCTCGAATATCAAGATGAAATTGAATCCAGGCTAATTTACGATACCCTGGAAAATGAAATAATTCCAACATTTTTCGATAGGGGAGACGATAAAATACCTAGAGCATGGATTGCAATGATGAAAGAATCTATGAAAAACTTAGGACCTGTTTTTAATACTCATAGAATGGTTGAACAATATACTACTAAGTATTATCTCAATGCATATAAAAAGAGATTGTACTTAAAAGATAATGATTTTGAAAAAGCAAGGGAATTTACTATTTGGAAGTCCAAACTTCTTGCTAATTGGTCACAGATTAAATTTATTAAGACCGGAGTTTTGGAAAGTGAGAATAAGGTTAAAGTCAATTCAAAATATTCTTTGAGTGCGGAAGTGTTTTTGGGTGATTTAACACCTCAAGATATTGAAGTTCAAATTTATTACGGTAAAGTTGATCAATGGGAAGATACCAGTAACAATTATGCCATTAAAATGGATTACGTCTCCACCGACGAAAAAACAAATGCGCATAAGTTTATTGGTGAAATTATTTGTGAGATAACAGGGCATTTCGGATTTACCTTTAGAATTCTGCCTAAACATGAATTGTTAATTAACCCCTTTGAATTAAGTGTTATTCATTGGGCGTAAGTTATTTAAAATAAATTGTTTATTGAATTTAGAATTTATTACTTCATGTAAGTAATGGAGCGAAGCTTTAGAAAAAATAATTTTAATAAAATTAAATTATACATGTATAAATAATTAACTAAGTTAAATATAAAACAGGAATTAAAATGGAATTACTGGAAAAAATCAAAAACAAAGAAGCAAAAATCGGTATTATCGGGTTAGGATATGTTGGACTGCCGCTTGGTTTGGAATTTGCTAATAAAGGTTTTGATGTAATAGGTTTTGATGTGGATAATAGGAAAATCCCAATGCTGAATGAAGGTAAAAGTTATATTAAGCATATTGACTCTGCCAGGATTAAGAAAGCTGTGGATGATAAGAAATTTTTCGCTACTACTGATTTTAGTAAATTACCGGAAGTTGATGCAATAATTATCTGCGTACCTACACCGCTGAATGAGCATAGAGAACCGGATATGTCTTATGTTGAAAGTACTGCACAAATGGTCTCAAAATATTTAAGGAAAGGGCAAATAGTTTCTCTGGAATCTACAACTTACCCGGGAACAACAGAAGAAATACTATTACCGTTATTCGAATCCGCACCGCTTATTCAAAACGGAACTACTAATGAAAAAGATAAATTTAAAGTAGGAGAAGATTTTTATTTATCGTTTTCACCCGAAAGGGAAGACCCGAACAACCCGAATTACTCAACTGCAACAATTCCTAAAGTAGTTGGCGGTGTTACGGAAAATTGTAATAAAATTGCCGTTGAACTTTATAACCAAGTAATTGTTAAAACCGTTCCTGTATCTTCGCCCAGAGTTGCGGAAGCTACAAAATTGGTTGAGAATATTTATCGTTCCGTTAATATTGCTTTGGTTAACGAACTTAAAATGGTCTTTGAAAGAATGGATATAGATATTTGGGAAGTTATTAATGCCGCATCAACTAAACCGTTTGGATTTAAAGCTTTCTATCCGGGTCCCGGGTTAGGCGGGCATTGTATACCGATAGACCCCTTTTATCTTACATGGAAAGCACGTGAATTTGAGATGGATACTCGTTTCATTGAACTGGCAGGACAAATTAATACATCAATGCCGCACTATGTTGTTGATAATGTTGCAAGAGTTCTCAATACCGTAAAAAAATCGGTTAATGGTTCTAAGGTTTTAATTCTAGGCGCTTCATACAAAAAAGATATAGATGATATGCGTGAATCTCCGTCACTGAAATTAATCGAATTGTTAATAGAAGAAGGAGCCGAAGTGGAATATAACGATCCTTATGTCCCTTCGCTTTTCCCGATGAGAAAGTACGATTACGATATGAAATCTGTTGAATTGACGGCAGATAAAATTAAAGAATACGATTTGGTTTTATTAAGTACCGATCATTCCGACTACGATTATAAGTTTATCGAAGAAAATGCAAGGTTAATAGTTGATACGAGAAACGCATTTGAAAAGAACGGCGTAAAATCAAGTAAAATATTTAAAGCATAATTAAACTTTATTCTTTAACATCGGGAGGCTATTCATCTCTATATTTTATACCTCCCGTTGTGTTAACTTTCTCTATTAACTAGTACATTTTATCCCTCAAAAATTGTTAATACTATTTAGGAAAAAGTAATGTTCAAAAGAGCTGTTTTATTTCTTTTCCTTTTCATCCTTTCCGTTTCCAATATTCTTAGCCAAGTCGATAATTTATCGGACAGCAGCATAAGGCGAAAAGCGGAAGAATTAGGAATTGATTTAAAATCTCGGAATAAATTCGGAAATGAGAAAGAACACAATGTTCGGGATTCTTCGCAAGTTGAAATCCGCCAAAACATACTATATAAACCTCTCCCGGATTCTTTATTTAGATTACCTTCATTCAGCAATAGAAAGTTAGCTAAAGAATTACCTGCATTCGGTTATAACTTTTTTAATTATTTCCCAAATTCATTTGAACCCGGTAAAAACATACCGGTTCCGCTTAATTATCAAGTAGGACCAGGTGATGAACTGGTAATCTCACTGTGGGGAGAAACTCAGTCGGTCGAAAACCTTACTGTAAGGAATGACGGTAAAATATTTATTCCTAATGTCGGTTTGGTTAAAGTAAGCGGGTTAACATTAAAACAGCTTAAAGTAAAATTAAAAAATATTCTTTCAAAAAGGTATTCTTCCTTAGATGATAGTAATAAGGAGGCAAGAACATTCCTTGACGTAGCTACGGGTAAACTTAGAACCGTTAAAATTTTTGTTCTTGGTGAGGTAAATAGACCCGGCGGGTATACACTCCCGGCAAATTCGTCAACTTTTACAGCTTTATATTATAGCGGCGGACCAAGCCTTAAAGGATCTCTGCGAAATATTTATATAATTAGAAAAGGTAAGAGAATTGCAAAAGTTGATCTGTATAATTATTTATTGGCAGGGAAAACAAATAACGATATAGCATTGCACGAAGCAGATGTAGTGTTTGTTCCGCCGACATCTAAAAGGGTTGCAATATCAGGCGCTGTATTCCGACCGGCAATTTATGAAATTGCCGATAATGAGAGTTTAAAAGATCTTATTACTTATTGCGGCGGACTTAACTACAATGCGTATATCAAAAACTTGGAAATTGAACGGATAGTTCCGTTTAATAATAGAAACAAATACAAAAATTCACGTTTAGTTATCAGTCTTAATTTTAATAATATAAAAGATTTGCTGGCAAGTGATTTTATTTTGGAAGATGGTGATGTAATTGATATTAAGACGGTAGATTCGCTGTATGAAAATAAACTGGTTATTGATGGAGAAGTCCTTCAGCCGGGAATGTACCAATTTAAAAACGATACTATGAAAGTTAGTGATTTAATTCGGCTGTCAGGCGGTCTTAAAGCTACTGCCTTTCTTCAGAAAGCATTATTAATAAGAACTTTCCCGACTAAAAAGAAGGAAGTCTTCTATTTTAATTTAAAGCAGGCACTGCGTGGGGATAAAAAGAATAATATTATACTGAACAATCTTGATTCGGTTTATATTTTTAATTTAAATTATATCAATCCGTCAAAGATTGTAGAAATTTCCGGTGAAGTAAAAAACCCCGGGAAGTATATAAGATTTAAAGGTTTAACACTTTCAAAATTACTTATGATTGCCGGTGGTGTTACGGATTCCGCAAGTTTAAATAAGATTGAGCTTACAAGAATGGATACAACAAATCAGACAAAGTATTCGGACAAAATCACGGTTAGTTTACGTAAGGATTTTTGGAATACTCCGCAAGACAGTGACCCGGTTCTAAAAGATTTTGACAGGGTTTTAATTAATGCCGATCCGAATAAAACTTATAATAAAACGGTTACGGTTAGCGGTGAAGTTTTATATCCCGGTACGTATACAATTTTATATGAAGGAGAAAAAGTATACGATATTGTGCAGAGAGCCGGAGGTTTAAGAGAAACTGCTTATAAAAGAGCTATTTATGTGAAAAGATCAAACCCGATTTTTGAGTTGGTTAAAAAACCTAGCCTGCCCGATAGTTTGGTAAAATATAAAAGTTTCTTTCAAACGAGTATTTTAACCGGTTTTTCCGATAGAATTCCGATTAATTGGGATGACATTGTTGCTGACCCAAATACAGATGAGAATATTGAAGTTGAACCGAATGATACTATTAATATACCGAACAATCCGAATGTTGTATATGTAGTTGGTGAAGTGGGGATACCCGCAACGGTAAAATATAAAAAAAATGCAAGTCTTTCATATTATATCAATCAAGCAGGCGGCTATACGCAAAACTCTGATGAAGGAGGTGAAATCGTCATTCTTCCGAATGGAAGGAAATGGGAAACTTCCGGTTGGTTTTTTATACCGAACCCCGAAATATTGTCCGGTTCTACTATTTTAGTCCCGACAATATATGAAATTAAACGAGACGCTTGGCCGATAATTAGAGATACATTCAGCATTATTAGTTCGGCAACAATAATAATTCTTACCGTTTACAATCTTACACGACCATAATTTATAATCGAATATGAGTGAGAAAAATCCATTATCTGAAAGGGATCAAGCAGTTGAGAAATTGAATTCCTATCTTCACCTGATAAAAGTAAATAAAAAAAAGCTGTTAATTTTTAACGGGGCAGTAGCTGTTCTAACACTTCTGATTCTTTTCCTTTTAGTCAAACCATATTACACAAGTTCCGTTACAATCTTACCCGATGTAGGTAGGAAAACAACTTATACACGATTAAGTGATTTGGCATCT
>BDSW01000057.1 GCA_002898175.1 bacterium BMS3Abin04 | reverse complement strand
ATGGACGATGAAGATGAAGAAGCAAATATTTTTACGTTTTCCGAATCGAATAAATTTTTTAACTCAAGGTGAATTTTTTCCCTGTAAACCGCCTCGTCAAAAAAAAGATAAATCTTTTCGCTGCGTTTTAATTCTTGAAGTTTTCTGAACTCTCTTACTAATTCGAGAGTAGAATATTTTTCTAGAGAAATTGAGTCAAGTGAAAGATAAAGTATATATTTCGGATCAATTTTTTTTAACAGATTACTTATCAGTATTTTAATCAGAGAGGTTTTTCCGACTCTCCGTAAGCCGGTGATAAAAGTAATCGTTTTTTCCGTTACTTCCTTTTCTAATATCTTTAAATATTTCGGACGGTCAATAAATTGATAATTATAATCTTCAATCCACCAAGGGTTAAAATTATAAATATCTTCTTCGAGTTTCATTTTATTACTCTTTATTTTATTAGCAAATGGAATATACGGATTTTATTTGATAATAACAAATAGAATGCTATAAATATATCTTATACCATCAAATGAAATTACAATGAATTATATGATAGTATCGAATACAAATGGATATGGGAATAAGAATAAAGGTATTCAATTACTAATTAAATTATTTTCCCCGCCGATTTTGATAACCAATAATTCACACTCGTACCCAAAGAAAGCAAAAAGGCAAACTGTAAGGATAAGATCGGTGAGAAAATAAATCCGCCGGTTAAAGCAGCAACGTACAGAGCCGCATTGGAAGTAATTACACTTAACAATACTTTCTTACTGTCTTGGTCAATAACTCTATTTTTATAATCTTTTATTTCTTGATAAAATATTGCAAACATCAATGTGAAAAATGACAAAAGACCAAGCAAACCTGTTTCCATATAAATTTCTATGTAAAGATTGTGCCAACTAGCAACTCCTTTATCTTTTAATTGATTCTTTAGCGGAAATATTTCTCTAAATGTACGGGGTCCAAATCCTAAAAGCGGATGTTCTTTGTAGCGCATCTCAAAGCCTTTGAAGATAATATCCCTATCCGATAAAGTAGTTGGATTTTTCACCCTGCTTTCCAATTCCTTATTGTTGAAATGGAATGAAGCATAAGAAAATGCACCGGCAAGCAGCACGCTTATTAAAGCATATTTTAAATTCACCTTTTTTGAAAGAACAAATATTACTAAAATTAATCCGGCAACAAAAATATTTGTCCTTCCTAAAGAAATTACCAATGCAGTAATTATAAGCGAGAGTTTTAATATCCATGTTTTCGATTTATAATTTTTTATTTTGCCGGGACTATAAACAAGCATGAATATGAATATAACGAGCAAATAGCTTGAGAAAGTACTATAACCGGAAGTAATAGACTGTGCCCGGTGAACATGATTAAAAACAAATAAATAAATCCCGATTAAAGAAACAACAACACCGGCATTTATAAATACGTTTAAAATTTTGATTACTTTTTCTCGTTTTAAAACTTTTAAGTAAAAATTCAATGCAAAAAACGACAAATAAAATAGTACTTCACGGTAAACTATTTCTTCGCTTATTTTAGGATATTCGGAAAATAGTACGGCAATTAGTCTGGCAGCCAAAAATACAAGTAATGCCTTCCCAATTAAATCGAGTGATGCGATCTTCTGTTTGTTTTTTTCGAACAACCAAAGTATTGCAAGCAAAGCAGCAAAAATCTGCAGTAGAAAAAGTGATATTAAGAAGATTGATACAAAACCGAGAATTAAATAATATATTACCGACTGATTATATCTGCTTGTGAGTGATTCCATTGTAAATTTTTCTAAGATAGAAAGATAAAATTCAGATTTACATTACGACATTGTTCTGAATTGCAGTTCATACAACTTCTTATAAATTCCACCAACATCTTTTAACAGTTCTTCATGTCTCCCTTCTTGAACAATTTCTCCTTTATCAAGGACAAGAATTCTATCGGCATTTTTAATTGTACTTAAACGATGAGCAATAACAAAAGTTGTTCTATCTTCCATAAGCCGTTCAATAGCTTCTTGTACCAAAACCTCGGATTCGTTGTCGAGCGAAGAAGTAGCTTCATCAAAAATCATAATCGGCGGATTTTTTAGTAATGCGCGCGCAATAGAAATACGCTGTCTCTGCCCTCCCGATAACTTAGTTCCTCTTTCTCCTATAACTGTATCGTATCCTTTTGGTAAACCTAATATAAAGTCATGGGCGTTTGCAGCTTTGGCAACCTCTATTATTTTTTCAACCGGATAATCATCCAAACCATAAGCAATATTTTTTCTTACCGTCTCATTAAACAGAATAGTTTCTTGCGTAACAATGCCCATTAATTTTCTTAAGCTGTCTATTTTAATCTCTTGGATATCCCGTTCATCAAGCACTATTCGCCCGCCAGTGGGGTCATAGAACCTTGGTAATAATTCACTAAGAGTCGTTTTGCCCGCACCGCTGCTGCCTACAAGTGCTATTATTTCTCCCTTCTCCGCAGCAAAATTTATATTATTTAATATTAACTCTTCAGAATCGTCATATTTGAATGAAACATTTTCAAATTTTATTCCATTCTTAAAATCATTAACCTCTACGGCATTGTCCGCATCAACTATATTTGGTTTAGTATCCAGTATTTCGAATATTCTTTCTCCCGCAGCGCTCGATTCCTGGATTCTATTATTCAATGATCCAAGTTCCTTTATTGGAGGCATCAGTTGAAATATCGCTAATAGGAAGCCTAAAAACTCACTTGCTTTAAGTACATGCTGTTCTAAAACTAATCTACCTCCATAGTAAATAATTACTACACCCACGGCTACACTTAAAAATTCAGTTATCGGACCTGCAGCATTCCGCAATCGAATCATTCTTAAAACCATTCTAAAAAAATTATAAGTTTGTGCTTTAAACTTATTCATTTCATACTGCTCCATTCCAAATGCCTTAACAACTTTAACACCGGTAATAGTTTCATGCAGTACGGTTGTAATATCAGCCAACTTAGCTTGGATCTTAGAGCTTTGTTTCCTCAGCTTTAATCCTATCCAAACAATTATACCTATTGAAAAAGGCAAAAGAACAAATGAGAATAAAGTTAATTTCGGACTAATGGACAAAGCTATTCCAACAAAAACAATAATGGTTAACGGTTCACGAATCATATTTAGAAATACAACGGAAACACTTGATTGAACAACCGTAACATCATTTGTAATGCGTGATATCAGATTACCGGTTCTTTCCTTTTTGAAATAGCTCATCGGTAATTTATGTAGATGCGAATAAGCTTCATCTCTGATATCCTTAATTACTCCTTGCTCAACATAAGCAAGGAAATATGCTTGCAAATAGCCGAAGATATTTTTTCCCAAATAGGCAAATAATATCAATAGGCTAATCTTTAACAAAACGTTTTCGACTGTTCCCCTTAAAATAAAATCTTTAAATCCCTTTGTAATACCGTTTGCAATTTTACTTAACCATTCCGGAATAAACTTAGGACTATCGTTACCGGCTTCCGTTTCCGCATGGAAATTATTTTGAGTATTAGAATTTTTTTTTACTAACTGCTCATTTGGTTTTACGGTTATGCCGGTAACTTGCTCCGTTTGAGGCAGAGTAGAATTTTCCTGGAATAAAGTACTGAGGAGAGGAATCGTTAAATAGACGGATGCACCATTAAGAATAGCAAAAATAATTGTAGAAACAATTGAGAGAACAAGGTGCTTTTTATATGGCTTTACGTATCTTAGTATTCTAAAGTATGTTTTCACGGACTACAAAATTTTTATTATTAACTAAAGAAAATACTAACTATAAAATAAACAAATTTCATAAATAGTCCCCACAACGGACTATAAATAAATACAAATAAAATAACCGTACCATAAACTCCGAAACTTAAATACTTTGCAGTAATTTTATTCGGGAATAAATCAAACAGTATATGTGAACCATCCAAGGGCGGTATCGGAAGCAGATTAAACGCAAATAAAAAGACATTGAAATAAATTCCTAACAATGATATTTTTTTTAGAATAATGAGCTGATTAGGGAATGAAGAATTTAGTAATGATAGAATAAGAAAAAATATAAATGCTAAAATAAAATTGGATATTGGTCCGGCTACAGAAACAATTGCATCATCTCTTAATTGGTTCTTAAAATTACTTCCGTTTATCGGGACCGGTTTAGCCCAACCGATAAGCATAAACCCAGATGCAAACGACAGCAAGGGCATAATAATACTGCCGACAAGGTCGATATGTTTAATTGGATTAAGCGTAAGTCTTCCCATTTTCTTTGCCGTGGAATCACCAAATTTATATGCAACATATGCGTGAGCAAACTCGTGTATTGCCAGAGAAATAAAAAACAAAGGTAAGAATGTAACAAATACAATTAACTTTTCACTGACTTGAATACCGCTCATAGAATTAACCCCTTGGATGATAATCCTTATGGACTTGACGAATATATTCCCTATCAATATGTGTATAGATTTGCGTGGTAGAAATATCGGCGTGACCCAACATTTCTTGAACTGCTCTCAAATCTGCCCCTCCTTCTAATAAATGAGTAGCGAATGAATGCCTGAATGTGTGCGGATGTACTTCTTTTTTAATTCCCGCTTCTTTCGTATATCTATCAACAATTTTCCAGACTGACATTCTGGAAAGTTTTGTAGAGCGGTTACTAAGAAAAACAAAATTCTGACTTTTGATTTTCTTCATGAGCAGCGGTCTGGATTTAGTAAGGTATTCCGTAATCCAGTTAACAGCACTTTGCCCAACAGGTACAATTCTTTGCTTTGAGCCTTTGCCCAGGACTCTAATTACTTCATCACTAAAAAATAAATCATTCAGTTTCATATTAATCAACTCGGAAACACGAAGTCCTGAGGAATAAAGAAGTTCCAACAATGCTTTATCTCTCAATCCTAACGGAACAGAAGTATCCGGCGAGTCTAATATTTTTTCTACTTCCTTGAATGATAAAACAACAGGAAGCTTTCGCGAAATTTTTGTAGTTGTAAGTTTATCGACAGGATTGCTTTCTATATAGTGCTGTTCAAATAAATATTTAAAAAAACCTTTTATGGAAGAAAGATATCGCGCCGTAGTGGCTGTATGAATGCCTTCCTTATTCTGAGCATCAAAAAATTCCGAAATTAGATTATGGGAAATTTCATTAATATCGGAAATTCCACAGGCTGTAGTATACAGTAGAAATTTTTCTATATCTCGTTTGTAAGAATTAATTGTATTATCCGACCTATTTCGTTCCAGTTTTAAAATAGCCAGGTATTCCTTCAAGAATGAATCCATCAGCTGTTACTTTCATTGTTTTCATTACTTTCATTTTCCATTTCATCTTGTTTAGGATATCTTATTCGTTTGTGATGCTGGCTTATTAAGGTATTAAGAAAAGATTCTTTAATCTTTGCAAGATCTGCAAATGTTATCGGCGCGTCATCTAATTGACCGCCTTGTATTCTACTTTGGGTAAGATTATTTATAACATTTTCTATTTTCTGTACTTCCGGTTCCTTCATTGCTCTTACTGTTGATTCGCAAGCATCTGCCAACATAAGAAGAGCAGTTTCTTTTGTATTCGGTTTTGGACCCGGATACCGGAAGTCTTCTATATCAACATTTTCTTCGCCATATTTTTCCACAGCTTTTTCATAAAAGAATGACACAATCATTTTACCATGGTGCGTTGGAATAAAATTTATAATCTCATCGGGTAATTTGTGTTCTTTAGCCAGTTTAATACCATCGGTAACATGAGCAATAATTATCCTTGCACTTTCTGTCGGTTCAAGTTTCTCGTGTATATTTATATTATTCATCTGGTTTTCTACAAATGCTTCGGGGTTAAGAGTTT
The DNA here is from genome assembly GCA_002898175.1 of bacterium BMS3Abin04. Lineage (GTDB taxonomy): Bacteria > Bacteroidota > Ignavibacteria > Ignavibacteriales > Melioribacteraceae > BMS3ABIN04. Next base: position 1,956 of record BDSW01000057.1, on the reverse strand, counting down.
TACCGATATCGTGGTAGTATGCACCCACTCTTGCTAAAATAGGATTAGCGCCAATACTTTCCGCAGCGCTCTCAACCATTGTACCGATTGTCATTGAATGATTAAAAGTACCCGGAGCATTTTTTGTTAATTCCCGCAAAAGCGGGTTATTAAAATCAGACAATTCTAATAAAGTTAATTCTGTTGTGATTTTAAATATTTTCTCAAAGAATATTATCAAGCCGTAAGTGAGAACCGGACTCATAAGGGCATTCGAGGCAGCAAAACCGGATTGAATAAGAATATGCTCAACAGAATCGAACCTTTCAAGACCGAAAGCTATAATACCAATTATATATCCTATAAGAATATAGAGAAATGAGCGAAATATTTGGCTGCGGTTTTTAATATCCCTTACTGTATAAGCCGCTAAACCACCTGCAAAAATATTCATCAGTGTAAAAACATAGTCGTTACCTCTTAGTCCACCCGCAATAAATGCAGCGGCAACAGTACCGTAAAAACCCACTCTGGAATCAAAAAGAATTGTTAGAAGCATCGAGGCAACCGGAATCAATACTAAAAGCTGAACAGGCGCCTTAACATTCATTTGATAAACTAAAAATGTTAAAAACGAAGTAAACAACAGAACAATTGAAATGATTAAAATTTTAGAATTATCATCAAAAATCTTTTTCCTAAAAAGGAAAAGATAAATCACAAACAGACCCAATACTACAATAATGTGTAAAAATTTACCCAGATTCTGAAAGAATATCATCCAGGATCCCCTTTGCTGTCCTTTGGCAATCCTGTAAGAATCAATTTTCAATTTCGTTATTGGTGTAATTCTATCGTGTTTAGCTACAATACGTTCATTTTGTTCTATAATACCTATGTTCTTAGGAACTTTGTCCTCGGCTAATTTAACAGCTTGCTCCGTCAACTGCTGACTAAAAATAATGTTCGGCTTCAAGAAATGTAAAAGATATTCATAAACTGCTTTATTTAGCTGTTCGTCTTTGCCTAACATTTTATTAATTTCTACTTTAAGAAAACTTTTTGCGGTTTGTAAATCATTATAATAAGTCTTAGGAACAATATTTTCAAATTTACCTTCTCTTACGGCAACACTGTCCTTAGCAATTTGGTTATAATTTCTATCAAAGAATTTTCTTTTATACACTAACGAAAGAATATTTTTAGAAACATTAAAAGTTTTATTTAATGATTCTCTAAAATTGATTGAAATGACATTTTCAAATTTTCTAATTTCCTTAAACTTTCTATAAGAACTATCACTTAAAAAAGTTGTGTTAAAATTACTTTTAACACCGGAAGAGAGATCCTCATCGATAGTTTTTTTAAGATATTTGTTGTATTTCCTTAGAGAATCAAGACTATTTCTTGCAATTGTATTATCCACTACAAAAACCGGGTATACCTTACCGGCTGCTATCTTTTTTTCTTTGTTATAAGTTTCCGGATCTTTTAATATTTCAAACGGCATTGATGCAATCAAATCGGATTGAGTCCATATTGAACCAACAGTCACTTCAGATTCTATTGATTCTCCCTGAGGAAACATTAAAACAATAAGGACAATTGTAATAATTACAATTAGAATTTTTATTTTTACATCTGTTTTAATTTTATTTTTTGTGCTTTCTGAAAACATTAACTTTTCTTAGCCTCTAAAACCATTTGTAAAAATTCTGCTGTTGCATCTTCATTGTTTGTTTTTTCTAAAACGTAATCCGATAAATCTTTAATTTCTTGAACTGCATTTGCAACAGCAATTTTTAAAGCATAAGTCTCAAATAATGATTTATCATTGTACCAATCACCAAGCACTGCAGTTTCCTTTATTTTGACTTTTAAGTGCTTAGACAACAGCTTTAATCCCTCACCTTTACTATTGCCGCGATTTCTAATTTCTAAATAATAAACACTATCGTGATGATGTGAAGATCGGAA
>BDSW01000056.1 GCA_002898175.1 bacterium BMS3Abin04 | reverse complement strand
ATAGTGTAGTTTACGGAGCCGGCTGGACTGATGCCAACATAATAGCCCCGACTTACAATATTATTGCTGTTATAATGATTTTGTTTAGTATTACATTTTTCATCCCGGCTGTAAGAAATTACTATAAAAAGTTTTTTAAACGCACTAAAATGACATATTCAACTTCCCCGCTTTATGTTTTAGGAGGCTCCGGTGCGGTTTTAGTTTTATTTTGGTTTCTCGGCTTAACCATTATTCCCGCTGCGTTCGAAGCATTCTTTGTTAAACCTAACGAAATTACTTACGAGAAACCATATATTGCTAATAACATTAAGTTTACAAGATTAGGATTTGGATTAAATAAAATTGAAGAACGTGAATTTCCTGAAAACGGAAGTTTTACTATGGAGACGGTAAAAAACAATCCGAGTATTTTTGATAATATTCGTCTATGGGATTGGCGCGCATTGGATGCTACATACAGACAGTTTCAAGGGTTCAGGCTCTATTATCAATTTTCAAGCGTGGATGTTGACAGATACCACATTAATGGGAAATACCGCGAAATAATGGTAGCAGCACGTGAAATGAATATTGATAATTTACCTAAAGTCAGCCGGACTTTCGTAAACAATCGATTTCAATATACACATGGTTTTGGTATAACAATGTCGACTGTTAACGAGTTTACTCCACAAGGATTGCCGCATTTATTAATAAAAGATATTCCCATAAAAAGCGAAGACTCGAGTTTAATTATAAATCAACCCAGAATTTATTATGGAGAATTGACAAAAACACCTGTTGTAGTTAATTCTAAGGAAAAAGAATTTGATTACCCGAACGGTAAAGATAATGTCTATACACGATATACAGGAAACGGCGGAGTTAGATTTAAGGGATTATGGCGTAAATTTTTGTTCAGTTATAAATTTGACGGAACTAAATTGTTGTTTTCAAGTTATCCTACCGACAGCAGCCGCATAATGTTTAACAGGCAAATTGAAGAAAGAGTCAAATTACTTGCTCCGTTTCTAAAGTTTGACGAAGACCCGTACATAGTTCTGAATGACGGTAAACTTTATTGGATTATTGATGCTTATACTTCATCAACTTATTTCCCTTATAGTGAACCTTTTTCATCAGTTGAAAAAATTGAATTCAAAGAAGGAAACACAAAAAGGGAACTAGTAAATATTGTAGATAAAAATTTTAACGGGGTAAATTACCTGAGAAATTCTGTTAAAGTTACGGTAAATGCATTTGACGGTTCTGTAAATTTTTATATAATGGATGAAAACGATCCTATAGTAAAAGTATGGGAACGAATATACCCGGATTTGTTTAAACAAAAATCCCAAATGTCAAAAGGATTAACCGCACATATTAGATATCCCAAAGATATGATTCGTGCTCAAGGAATTGTTTACGAAAAATACCATATGACCGACCCGGCGGTTTTTTACAACCAGGAAGACCTTTGGGTAAGAGCCACTGAAAAATATTATAGCGCTATTCAGCCTGTTGAACCGTATAATATTATTTGGCAGCTGCCGGATTCCGATAAACCGCAATTTTCACTTATTCTTCCTTTTACTCCTAAAAACCGGCAAGTACTTATCGGTTGGATTGCCGGTTTGAGCGACCCGGGAAATTACGGAAGATTGATTGCTTACCAATTTCCAAAAGGTAAAATGATTACCGGGACACAGCAAGTTGAGACTAAAATTGATCAAGATAGTTATCTTTCAGGACAGCTTTCTTTGTGGGATCAACGAGGTTCTAACGTTATCCGCGGAAACGTTCTCGCAATTCCTGTTGCTAACACGCTTTTTTATGTTGAACCGATTTATCTGCAAGCGGAAACTGCAGCTTATCCCGAACTTAGGCTTGTTGTTGTTATGCACGGCGATAATATGAGTTATGCCAAATCTTTTGATAAAGCACTTGAAAAACTTTTTGCTTCTTCTCCGAACCAGAATAAAATTGAAAATATAACATTGCAAACAACAACAGTAAAAGGAAGCAATAAAACTTTAGCAAAACAAGCAAATAATGCTTTTAATAATTATTTAAAATATTCCGGACAGAAGAAATTTTCAGATGCAGCTAAAGAATTAAAAAAACTTCAAAAAGTTCTGGAACAATTAAATCTAAATTATAATCAATAAGGAATATTAGATTTAATTTATTATTGTTTTAATGTATAAGTGTAAGATGGATTGAATGAATAAAAAGAGCAAAGATATAAATAGACGCCTATTTTTAAGACGCTTGCAGCAATTAAGAGTTAAATATTTTGTATAATTTGAGGCATTATGAACCGTTGAAACGGGTGTGAGAAACGTAAAAATATTGTTAGCCGACGACTTATTGTTGCTTATTAACCCGACAGATATTATTTGTGATAAAAAAGTTAATCGGATTTCTTCATCATACTTATAATCTTCATCATAATCATAATCTTCATCATAATCACTTTTTAAGATTTTTTGAGTAAGAGTACGATTATGATTAAGAGAAAGAAAATCCTAATATATGTCCGTCGTTTTAATAATAAGAAAAGGACGTAAACATAACCGGTCTACCGGTTTTTATTCTTTCTCAATAACCGGAAAAATATTTTTTATCACAACACCAACTCGTTGTTTTTACTCAAATTAATTTTGTCTCCGTATCGCTGATGCTTTATGATTTTTATTATGAACATTTAAGGTTGTTCTATATTATTTAATTATCAAAAGAACAATCAAAGTAAAAGGCATTAAAAAATCAGGCAGAATTATCCATGTATTACCTGAGTTATAATTTTTATTTTTTACTATTTCAAATATATGCAAGATTCCGGCTCCTATAAGGAATGAAGAAAAAGGTATAACTGTTGCTATCCAAAACCCATCCCTAAACCAGTAGCATAAAATCCCTGAGATACCGATGCCCAATGAAGTCAAACCGAGTTCTATCTGAAATCCATTTGAAACCCAGCCGATTTTCTCCGCAATTTTCTTCCTTAAAATTACATGTCCTACAAAATTAAACAATCCGAAGAATCCAACTGTAAAAACTAAATGAGAAATCAATAAAGAATTTATAAATCCAAATTGGGGATTAAAATAGTAGACTCCAAATCCAATTATCCATCCGATAAAATATGTAAATAAATAAATCATAATAATAAATTTTAAGTTCGTTTCTCTCTTTTTACATTGCAGCAAACAATTAGTATGCGAAATGTAGTAAATTTACAAGTATTTACCTTCATATATCACAAAGATTAAAAATATTACAAACTCAAAATTTTACATTTTCAACGATATATTTTCTTATATTGTTATCCGGCGGTATTCTTTATCCATCACTGTTTAAAATATCTGTTATTAACTGTTTACTTGATATTATTTCAAATTTATTTTCAATTTTCATTTGCAGTTTATTGCTCCTTGTTGCTGTACAGTCGGAAACCAAAATACAATTAAACTCTTTATTTATCAGACTATTCATTGTTTCTTTTACACAATGGTCTGTCGTAAAGCCACAAACGAAAACTGTTTTTATGATATTCTCTTTTAATAGCTTTTCTAAATTACTGCCTTCCAAAGCGTCAAATCCATATCTGCCTTTAACAACAATATCAGAACTCTTATAAATTCCATCTGTAAACTCCGATTTCCAATTCCCTTTTGTAAATCTTTTTAGAAACCTGGCAGGAAAAGGTGTTTTTTTATATCTCTCTTTGTCGATTTTATCTAGAATTAATGGTGCTTGAATTATTTTTACACCCCGACTTCTTGCAACTGAAATTACATTTTTCGTGTTTTCAACAACATTCCTCAACATAAGTTCTTTTTTTATCATTTTAAAAAAAATACCCTTTTCTGTCCACGTTTTTTGAAATTCAATTAACAAAATTGCTTTATTTTTCATACCAATCCATTTTCTTACTAAGAATTATCCGTAAAATTACTAGTGAATTTTCTAAAAATCATTTACATATGTTGATGAGTATTACTTTTTTTTCTTAACCGGCTTAGTTGAGTTGGTGTAATTCCCAGATAACCGGCAATATGATATTGTTTAATTTTATTCTCTAAATCAGGATATGTATTCTTGAACCATAGATAATTGTCCAATGCTTTTCCCGATAAAAGTCTAATTTCCCGCCTTTGTTTTTTTTCTAAATATTCAAATGTCAATTTTTGAATAAATAAAATAATTTCTTTATGCTTATTGGATATTTTTATTAGTTCTGCATATGGAACACACAAAATTTGCGTTTTTGATAACGCTTGAATATTTGTTATTGATTTTCTATCAGGTGAAATACCGGATGCAACAAAATCATTTTTTAGTAAAAAATGTTTATTCCATTCTTTACCTTCATCATTCAAGTAGAATATTCTCAAAATCCCGTTAATTATAAATCCAAATTCTTTAATTAATTGACCTTCTTTCGAAAAATATTCATTTTTGCTTAGTTCTTTTATATAAATGAACGGTTCAATCTCCGACCAACATTCATTACCCAACTGATAAATCTTATCTATTGAAGTTCTTAATTGGCTTTTATGTTTATCTGTTGGTTTCATCTTTTTCCTGCAGAAAACGGTTTGAGTATTTGCGTGTTGCATTATTATCGAATTATTTTTTAAGTTATAAAAGTCTTTTATTATGTAAATTAACTTTTAATGTTGCAATTACTTGCGGTATGCCCTAAATTTTTGCCGGGTGTTCGTTATTTTCTTTTTAATGTGTAATTTTCCCCAATTTTAATTAATTTCCAGTTTTTGTTCAATTTAAGCTTCCAACCATCACCTTTAATTATTTTATTTGTAATTTCTATTGGTTCGGAGACTGTTACTTTATGCCAGTTCTTACCTAATAATGCTCCATTTTCAACGCTTAGTATCCCCCAATTGTCCGTAATTTTAATATTTGGATATATAGTTCCTAAATTTCTAAAAGGCATAATATTTCTCGGATCAAAACTAATATTCATATTTTCAAACCGGATAGTTAAAGTAGGATTTTTTAGAAATTTTATTTCATATTCAGCTGTCAATTTCTTGCGTTCGTTGTTTCTTTTTATCTCAAAAGCTGAAATAATATTAAAGCTATAACCTGCTTTAATACTGTTTATCGTATCTTTTAAATTTGCAGGAACGGTAACATTGAAAAATTTTGTCATAAAATCAGTTAAGTTTGTACTTTTTGATATTCCCTTATTCCAATACTTATCTTTTAAATTCATTAAATAACCGTAAACAGGAATAGTTACATAAGCAAAAGACCTGACAAATGTCGGGTTATTATAAAAATTATTAATCGCTTTTATGTAATGTTCTTTAAGTTTTTCATCAGTCCTGCCGCTTAAAATCGAGCCGGTATATTCCGCCAATCCTTCGTTGATTTCTAATGTGTTTTCTGTTTCTTTTGCCCCGGGATAAAGTTTATATCTGTAATGCCTAAACAGCAACGCATCTCTGGTATGTTTTTGTCTAACGGTATCGTTGTCCGACATTAATGCTTTTTTTAATGCTTCCAATTCAAGTTTTAAGAAAATTCTTCCGTTTAAATCATCCAAATGATTGCTTTGTTTTGTTATCAAATTTGCAAACCCGATTTCCAGCTGAATCCTGTGGAATAATTCGTGTATTATAAGATTTAGCCTTTCATTATGGTTTTTAGGTAAAGGTAACATAACCATCGACCACCTTTTCCCGTTCCAATCGAAAGCCGTATTAGCTATATTAATTCCATTGGGTAAAATCCCGGTATATACTTCACCTTTCTTTGTTAGAATTCCTTTGTTGTCCGGTTCATTTGCAATAATTGTTCTGTTGTCTTTATTTACCAGAAGAAGAGGTCCGTAAAGCTGATGATTCCAGAGTTTACCGTTTTCTTTGGATAAGTATTCTTTCAAGTCCTTAAATATATTTTCATATTTCTTTATTTGACTATTACTAATTTTAACTGTACTGTTTGTTGTCGAATTAGAATTACGACTCAATAAAGAAACTGTAATAAATAAAACTAAAATTATTTTAATGTTTTTCATTTTATTCCACTTAGTACATGAAAAGTAAGTGATTGCTAAGTACAAAACTTTCAAATTACGATGAAGTTAAAACGGGCTACAAGCTTTGATATTACTACTATTTTGTCGATTTTTTTATAGCCATTATTTGCATTAGTATTTATTTTTTGCAATTTTTTTACATCTGTATTTATACTGTTTAATAACTCTTTTATTGTTATTTGGTTTTATCCAAATATTATCTGTATTTTATCTATAAATCTTTTATTAAAATACCGTTAGCTTGTGCTGGGCATTCGTTTTTCATATTTTCATCTTATCATATCCATTCTTTCAAATGATATTCAGCTATTAAATTCTCTATCATAAATGGATCTTTACTTATAATTTTATTTGCTTGTGCCGTGTTATCTGCTGTAAAAATAATTATTCCACCCGTTTTGTCGACAAAAGGTCCGCCTTTATAATATTCAAACTTATGACTGTTCCAATACCCGATGTGAGAAGGTACGGTTTCTCTAATTTTTTCAAGTTGTGAGTTAAAGTAAAAAAATATGAATTTTTTCATTGTTTTCTTATTTTATTAATAAATATTTCAAGAGTATTATTCAGTTTAATTATTTCTTTCCCGGAAAAATTTTCCAGTAATTCAGTATTATATATTTCAATTTTTTTTATCGCTTTTTTAACTATTATTTTTCCTTTTTGCTTAATTGTCAATAAGCTATATCTGCTGTCATTCAAACCAGGGGTTTTTTTAATTAATTCGAGGTTTTCCAATTTTTTAATGATTTTTGATAGATTTGACTTTTCAAATAATAAATGAGAGTGTATTTCTTTCTGATTTATTGGTTGACGACTTGATATATATTTCAATACAACAAATTGCTGTTGATTTAATCCAAATTCATTTAAAATCCTATTGCCTTCACGATAAAGAAATGCACCTATTAGTAAGAAGTTGAAAACTATTTTATCTTTTTTTACCATAATTTTATTGTTATTAATTACGATGCAAAGATACGAAATATTAGTTTCCATGTCAACTATTATTTATTTTTTTCTGCTTGGTTAGATTTAAATCTAATGATATACTTGCTCGTTGGATTGCTGCGGATTTAATTTAAGTTGAATCTAGAATAAGAAGAATAAGCAATTTTCAAAAACTTCATTTACTGAGAAATGCTATTAAAAACGGATTAAATCTTAATCATAAACAAGTAGCTTAAGGTTACCGGGAGCTTTTTATATTCAACTAAGTTTGACTTTTTGCTTATTTTAATTATAGAAATTAATATAATTATAATTTTTGTTGTGCTTAATTATCAATATTTTTATAATAATGCTTTCATAAAAATAAATTACAGTATGAAAATTTTAAAGTTTGGCGGTACCTCCGTCGGTAACACAGAAAGAATCGGCAAGGTTTTGGACATTATTGAAAATTATAATAACGATAATGTTAAAATTGTTTCGGTATTTTCCGCTTTCGAAGGAGTAACAAATCAACTAATTGATTTAAGTAAAAAAGCATTAAAACGAGATAATTCCTTTTTAGGAAATTTTCAATCTCTTCGTATAAAGCATTTTGAAATTTTTGATGCTCTTGTTACACATTCAAAAAAGAATACTGTTCAAAAAAAGATCACAGATTTATTTGATGATCTTAATGATATTTTGAAAGGTATTTATCTGCTAAAGGAATTAACTCCAAGAATACTTGATAATGTTGTAAGCTATGGTGAAAGATTATCGGCTTTTATAATTTCGGAAGCGCTTAAAAGCAGGAATATTGAATGTAATTTTTTAGATACGACTAAATTGATTAAGACTAATAGTGCTTTTGGCAATGCGCATGTTAATTACGATGTCACTAACAAAAACATACGAAAGTATTTTAAGAATCATACAAAGACACAAATAGTCACCGGTTTTATTGCATCTAACGAAACCGGCGAAATTACTACGCTTGGCAGAGGCGGTTCCGATTTTACAGCTTCTATTATCGGTGCAGCATTAAAAGCTGATGAAATTGAAATTTGGACGGATGTAAATGGGATTTTAACTGCTGATCCGCGAAAGGTAAAAGAAGCTATTCCGCTTAAAGCCGTTACTTATCAAGAGGCAATGGAAATGTCTTACTTTGGTGCCAAAGTAATTTATCCGCCAACAATGCAGCCGGCATTTAATAACAACATTAAAATTAGAATACGCAATACATTCAATCCGGATTTTAAAGGAACAATTGTATTAAAGAAACAGCAGAAAATTAAATTCAATGCAAAAGGTATTTCGTCGGTAGATAACATTACACTAATCAGAGTTAGCGGAAGCGGACTTTTTGCGAATGAAAAAATAACCGGTAGAATTTTTAGTGCATTAGGCGATGCGAAAATTAAATCGTTACTACTTACACAAGGCTCATCGGGTTTAAGTATCTGCATTGCTGTTCTTCCTGAAGATGGAACAAAAGCAAAAGATGTAATTGAAAAAGAATTAAGATTAGAAATTTTTGACGGACAGATTAGAGAAATCACGGCGGAGCTAAATTTATCGATAGTTGCCGTGGTCGGTGAAGATATGAGACACACTCCCGGTATTTCCGGGAAAGTGTTTGATGCGTTGGGTAAGAACGGAGTAAATATTATTGCAATTGCACAAGGTTCATCGGAGCTTAATATTTCTTTTGTAATTAAAAATGAAGAACTTCCCAAAGCATTAAATGTACTTCACGATTCTCTGTTTCTTGCAGAAAGAAAAATCAATAATATTTTCCTCGTCGGAACAGGCTTGGTTGGAAGTGCTTTAATAAAATATATAGAAGACAAAAAAGAATTCCTCAAAAATGAAAAGTCAATTGAACTTAGAATTTGCGGACTTGCAAACAGTAAGAATATCTTGTTCGATATGCACGGAATTGATCTTAACAGCTGGAAAGAATCTTTAGAAAAATCCAAATCAAAATCTGATATAAAAAAGTTTGTTGCCGAGATGAAAAAAATGAATCTTGCAAATTCTATTTTTGTTGATTGTACAGCAGGCGAAACAGCAATTCCTTATTATAATGATATTTTAAATTCAAATATTTCACTCACAACACCAAATAAGATTGCCAATACAAAAGAGATTTCGTTTTATAAAAAAATACGTAAGACATCCAAAAAAAATAATGTGAAATTTCTTTATAGTACAAATGTAGGAGCCGGTTTACCAATAATTTCAACAATTAAGGATCTGGTAGCCAGTGGAGAAAAAATCACAAAAATAGAAGGTGTCCTTTCCGGTACTTTGAGTTATATTTTCAATTTGTTCGAAGGAGATAAAGATTTTTCCGATATTGTGAAAGAAGCAAAAGAAAATGGTTATACTGAACCTGATCCGAGAGATGACTTAAACGGTTTGGACGTTGCAAGGAAATTATTAATTCTTATTAGAGAAATAGGAAAAGATTTTGAGTTGAATGATGTAGAAGTTGAAAACCTCGTTCCATTCAAAGCAAGAAAAATCAAATCGGTAGATAGATTTTTTAAAATACTGGCTGATACAAATAAAGAATTTAATAAACGTAAAACCGCTGCTAAAAAGAATAATGCTAAGTTAAGATATGTTGCAAGATATGAAAATGGAAAGGCAACAGTAAAGTTAATTGAAGTTGATCAATCGCATCCTTTTTATAATCTAAAAAGCAATGATAATATAGTTTCAATAACAACTCATAATTATGCTACTCAACCACTTATTATTAGAGGACGAGGAGCCGGAGCCGAATTTACGGCATCCGGAATTTATGCGGATATTTTGAGAATAATAAATTACTTAGGATAAAGTATTTTTAAACGCAGACTGAAAATCTGCAATATACTTTTTACTACGGACCTTTAGTCTGTGAATTATAGTTAAAAAAGTAAAGGATTGTATAACATGAAAATAATACCTGTCGCAATATTGGGCGCTACGGGAAGCGTTGGACAAAAATTTATTGAACTCTTATCTAATCATCCTTGGTTCGAAATTGCTGAATTAGCTGCATCCGAAAAATCTGCAAAAAAAAAATATACGGATGCTGCAAAATGGGTAATGAGCAGCCGATTAAATTCAGAAATAGGCAATATGAAAGTTAAGTTGTGTGAGCCAAACTTAAATTCGAAATTAGTTTTTAGCGCACTTGATTCTTCGGTTGCCGGAGAGATAGAAACCGAATTTGCAGAGAAAGGATATTTTGTAATATCAAATGCTAAGAACCACCGGTTTGATGATGACGTCCCGCTGATTATTCCTGAAGTTAATCCTAACCATTTGCAATTGATAGAAAACAAAACCGGAGCAATTGTAACAAATCCAAATTGCTCAACAATAGGTTTAACATTGGCAGTAAAACCTTTGCTGGATAATTTTGGAATTGAACAACTTAATGTTGTTACTATGCAAGCTGTATCCGGCGGCGGTTACCCGGGCGTACCGAGTTTAGACATTCTGGGAAATATTATCCCTTTTATTTCCGGGGAAGAGGAAAAAATGAAAACCGAACCCTTAAAAATTCTTGGTACATTACGAAATAATAAAATTATAAATGCCGACTTTACCGTAAGCGCACAATGCAATAGAGTTCCTGTTATTGACGGACATTTGGAAACCGTACAAATTAAGTTTAAAAATAAACCGGCAAAAAATGAAATATTAAAAGTGTGGAAAGAGTTTAAATCTTTGCCTCAAGAGTTAAATCTTCCTTCTGCTCCTCAACAGCCGATACATTATTTTGAAGAAGATTATTTACCGCAACCAAGATTAAATAGTAATCTTGAAAACGGAATGGCAGTATCGGTCGGGCGTTTACGCAAGTGTGAAATATTTGATTACAAGTTTGTTGTCCTTTCTCATAATACTGCTCGTGGTGCAGCCGGCGGGACTTTATTAGCCGCTGAACTTATGAAAGCTAAAAATTATTTTGATGGAATTTTGTAGATGAAAAATTATATTAAAGTTTTTGCTCCGGCAACCGTTTCTAATGTTGGCTGCGGATTTGATACAATCGGTTTTGCAATTGATAAACCCGGTGATATTGTAACATTAAAACTTCGCTTTGATGGAAAAGTAAGAATAACAAAAATTACAGGAGACAACGGAGTTTTACCGGCTGATATTAAAAAGAATACCGCAACAGTTGCTATACTTGAATTACTAAAATATTATAAAGACAAATCAATTGGTGTTGATTTGGAGATAAGAAAAAAAATGCCGATTGGAAGCGGACTCGGTTCAAGTGCCGCAAGCTCTGTAGCGGCAGTGTACGGAATGAATAAATTATTGAATAATTACTTTTCTGAAAAAGACATTCTTAACTTTGCTGTTAAAGGAGAATCAATTGCAAGCGGTGCTGTACATGCAGATAACGTAGCTCCTTGCCTAACAGGCGGATTTATTTTAATCCGTGATTACAATCCGTTGGAGATAATTCAATTGCCTGTACCGAAAAACCTTTATTGCACTGTAGTTTATCCGCATATAGTAATTGAAACAAAAAAAGCACGCAAACTAATAAAAAAACAAATCCCCGTTTCATCGGCAAGAAAACATTTTGGAAATATCGGCTCGCTTGTAACTTCTCTTTACGAAGGTAATATTGATTTACTTGGTAGAACAATTCATGATGAAATATCGGAACCGGTAAGAGCAAAATTAATTCCGTATTTTTTTGATATTAAAAATGCAGCTCTTAACAGCGGAGCTTACGGATGTTCAATTTCCGGTTCGGGCCCGTCCGTTTTTGCATTTTCAAAATCACATACTGCGGCTGTTAAAATTGGTAAAAGTATGCAGGCAGTAATAAATAAAAACCGGATAAAATCAAACCTATATATTTCTAGAATAAATAAAACCGGTCCAAAGGTAATAGCATAAAAGATGCAATATTACAGTACAAATAATCATAGTTACTTTGTAAACTTCCGAACAGCAATACTGGAAGGCTTGGCAAAAGACAAAGGTCTTTTCTTACCTGAGAAAATAAATACATTATCAAAAGATTTCATTGGTAATTTACAGAATTATTCCTTTCAAGAAATTTCATTTAATATTGCAAAATATTTTGTTGGAGATGAAATAGAGGAAGCCGATTTATTAACCATAATTAATAAAGCAATTTCTTTTGAAGCGCCGGTAAAAGTTTTATCGGATAATTTATCTATTTTGGAATTATTTCACGGACCAACATTAGCATTTAAAGATTTCGGCGCAAGATTTCTAGCCGGGACAATGGAATATTTCCTAAAGAACGAATCTAAAGAGATTACAATTTTAGTTGCAACCTCCGGCGATACGGGAAGTGCTGTGGCAAACGGCTTCCTCAATATTGATGGAATAAATGTTGTTGTTTTATTCCCCGAAGGAAAAATAAGTAAAATACAAGAAAAGCAAATAACAACTTTAGGCAATAACATTACCGCAATAGAAATTGAAGGAACTTTTGATGATTGCCAAAGATTGGTTAAATCTGCTTTTATGGATGATGAACTTAAACTTCATATAAATTTAAGCTCGGCAAACTCAATAAATATAGGCAGATTAATACCTCAAACATTTTATTATTTTGAAAGTTTCAAGCAAATAGAAAATATTCTCAAAGACAAAAATATTATTTACTCGGTTCCAAGCGGTAACTTGGGAAATTTAACCGCCGGATTGTTTGCAAAAAAAATGGGTTTACCTATTAATAAATTTATTGCGGCAAATAATAACAATGATGTTTTTACCGATTATATCGACAATGGAATATTTAAACCGAAACCTTCCAAAGAGACCTTATCTAACGCAATGGATGTAGGTAACCCGAGTAACTTTGTAAGAATTGTTGATGTTTTTAATAATAACCACTCCAAAATTAAAGATGTAATTTATTCTAAAAGTTATTCCGATTCCGAAACGGTAGAAAAAATTAATGAACTATATGAAAAGTTCGGTTACATTATTGATCCGCACGGAGCGGTAGGTTGTTTAGCCCTAGATACGTATCAAAATTATGAAACAACAGAATCGATTGGTGTTGTTCTCGAAACAGCGCATCCCGCAAAGTTTGGAGATATATTTCAAAAACATTTAGACATAACACCTGATATTCCCGAAAGATTGGCATTAAGTTTGAGCAAGGAAGGAAATGCAGTTAAGTTATCTGGCACTTACGATGAGTTTAAAAAATATTTACTTTCTTAGATAATTGCTTGTATTTCCATGAAGTCGAGGATCACTCTGCGGCAAGAAAGGGAAAGAATATTAACTTTCTTAAAACTAATACTTGCATTGACTGTAACTTTTTTATAATTTTCCACTTCAAGAAATTTTATTTGTTCTTTGTAAATAAATAATTATCAAGAAAGGCAGAGGGATCAGGCCCTGTGAAGCCTTGGCAACCATCAATATTGAAAGGTGCCAAATCCTGCCCTATTTAATTAGGGAAAGATAATATCGGACTTTTATTAAACCTCCTTTGGATTCTTTCCTTGGGAGGTTTTTTTGTTTTAAATAATGTTTTATCCGTTTAACAAAATAATTCTTAATCTTAATCCTTCTCTTAATCTTAATCTATTATTAAGAACTAGAATTAGGTATCGATCAGATTTTAGAGTGGGAGTGGGAGTGGGATTAAGATTAAGATTATGATTATTATTATGAGAAAGTATAATATCAAAAACAACACACAAAACATAAAAGGAGAACCAAATGACTTCATATAAATATGAAACATTACAATTGCATGCCGG
>BDSW01000055.1 GCA_002898175.1 bacterium BMS3Abin04 | reverse complement strand
TAATGTTAGGAAAATGAAATATATACGTTTGTTCAGTAATAGTAAGAATATTTACTTTGAAGGTAAAGCCCATGAGCAAATACAAAATTCATTGATAAAATCCGGCTATAAAATTGCTCAATCGTATATTGAGATAATTCATTACGGATATAATTTACCTAAAGAAAAATTAAAATCTAAAGCTGAACGAAATCTAAGGCTTTTATTATCAGATTATGATAAAATTAAAAATTCATATTTAGCTTATCAACTTGCTAATACATATTCCGTTTTAGATAAACACGAAAATGCGCTGAAATTTTATAGCGAAGCATTAAAAGATAAAACTTTACCTGTTGAATATAGATCAATGTGCTTCCTTCAACTGGCTGATGATAAAATGCAAAGCGGAGATCTTAAAGAGGCGCATGATTTAGTGAAAGAAGGATTGGCTTTGGATAAAGCTAATGTAAATCTAATTATGCTTGGCTCACAAGTATTTAGTAGTTTGAATAATTATAGTACAGCGATAAAATTCTGTAAAGATGCATATAAATTTAATAGTTCAAAATTTAAAAATAATTCAACGGTTAAAAATTTAGATATTTCTATTGAACCTCAAAAGATTTTGTATCAAGGACTTTTATTTTCACTTAAAGGCAGCGACAGTAAATCATTTTACTTCTTTCTAAATAAGCTGGAAAAATTGGCTGCAGAAAGGAAATTAGAAAAATCTTTAATACTCGGATTAATAAACAACGAAAGTATTGATGAAAATGATATTGTCTTTCTTAAAAATATAATTGATAATGAAAACTTAGAATTTTATTTAATATTATTATCTTCTTATAATAAACAGAAAAACAAACTATCTATTTTGAGTTCACTGGAAAATAAATTTAATAATAACTCGAAATACTTAGTTCAAGTAGGATTAGCATACTATGAAAAGAATGATTTAAAGAAAGCACAGGAATATTTTGAACTATCATTAGAGCAAGAAGAAAAAGATCCTCCAGCTGTATTCTATTTAGCATCAATATATTTAAATACTAATAATATAGAAAAATTAATTAGTATAATTGAATTTGCAGAACACACTTTCAGTAACAATAAAATAGTTCAGGAAAAACTGCAGATTCTAGTTTCAAAAATTAAACCTCTTCTTGAAGATGTGTAATCCCACAAGCAAATTCTCATCCTAACAAAACTCTAAACTTTTTATTTAAGCCTGCGATAATGTAGCTGAGAAAAAAAATAACTTAGACCGGTTAGGAGGGCTGGTAAACTAATTTAATTTTTATTTAACTAATCAAGCATGGAAGCTTGATTAAAACTAATAACAAAAAACACGGAGGTTTAAATGTCCACACAATCATTTAGAATTAACACAAACGTTGGTGCTCTTAGAGCTTATAATGCATTAGCAAAATTAAACACAATGGCTCAAAAATCTCAACTTCGTTTAGCTTCTCAAAAGAGAATAAACAGGGTTGGTGATGATACATCGGGTTTCAATGTTGGTAAATCTTTAGATAGTAAAATAACTCTTATGCAGGCTGCTCAAAGAAACGTAGGTTCTGCACAAGATATGCTTGCAACGGCTGAAAGCCAGTTGATCAGTATTAAAGATATGATAACACAAATAAAAGGTAAAATTGCTGATTCTGCTAACCCTGTAAACGACAGTGCTGCAATAGCAAAAGATATTGTTGCTATCGGTAAAGAAATTGAAAGTGCTTTTGCACAAACCAAATTTAACAATACAACATTGCTGGAATCTGTTTCCGGTGGAGCAGGTTCAGGTTTTACTTTCCAAACAGGCGCTGCTACCGGAGATACAATTGCAATTACTTATGGAACTGATGGTACTAAAGATTTAGTCGGCAGCACAGATACCGGCGATGCAGTGGCTACGGGACTTGGCGCTGAAGTAGCCGCAGCTTTAGACGCCATTGTAGGTGTCACCGATGCAACAAGCATCGCAGCTCTTAGTCTTACGGATTTCCAATCGGCTGTTGATGGTTCGCTGGGCGCAATTGGTAATTATACTCAAAGGCTAAATGCCAAAGATGATTTCTTAAATTCTGCAATCTTAAATTCACAATCGGCTTATAGTAGATTATTCGACGCCGATATGGCTAAGGAGCAATTGAATTCAACAAGGGCTCAAATAGGAGCGCAAGCTGCTTCTGCGATGTTTTCTCAGCTGAACTTAGCTCCGCAGCAAGTATTGCAATTATTTAGATAATGGTTAAAGCCTATTATTATGCTCTTCCGGTTATACCCGGAAGAGCTTTTGTTAATTCTTATACTGAACAATAAAGGTGAACAATGTATCAATCTTCGGCATTATTAAGACAAAATTATCAAATGGGCGGCGCTTCTGCTTATTTGGCAAATGAAGTACTGGAAGCAACTCCTGAAAAACTATTATTAAAAGTTTATGACTATGCAATAGCTAATAGTATAAAAGGAAATCTAGAAAATACCAATAAAGCAGTTAATCTTCTTTCGAGTGCTTTAAAATACGACAATGAAGAAGCACAACAAATATCAATAGGATTGAAAAGATTATATGATTTTTGTCAGGATCAAATGAGGAATAAAAATAATGAGTTGGTTACAAATATTTTAACCGAGCTAAGAGAAACCTGGTTAAAAATATTGACGTAAAATTAGATAACTTCTTGGGAGGGAGTTATGGATCTTTTAAGTACATCCGGAATAGACAGTTTAATATCAAACTTTCGTTACTATGAGCGAAGTAGAAGGATTACGCCTCTTGAACAGAGAAAAACGAAAATATCAAATTTATCTTCGGCATGGTCTGATTTAAATACCAAATTAACTTCTTTAAGATCGGAACTTGACGGTCTTAAAAGTGCTGAGGGAAATTCAGTTTTCGATTCGAAAATAGCTGAACTTTCTAATTCCGATTACTTCACTGCAACTGCAACAAGTAGCGCGGTAACCGGTGCATATACAATGACGGTCGATCAATTAGCACAGTTTGATAATGTAGTATCGGATACAAAAGCCTCAGATTCAGCATCAGGCGTACAGGCAGGCACCCTTTCTTTTAGGGTCCAATCCGGTACTTTTGATAGTACAATCGAAATTACAACAACCGGTTCTGAAACTTATAAAGAACTGATGGAAAAAATAAGTACTGCAATTAACGATGCCAGCGATGGTTCTATTGCAGCTTCGGCATTTTCACCCACAACCGGTCAATCAAAGTTGAGTATTGCCACTCAGAATAGCGGCAAGGATAATGAAATTACTCTTTCTGATGTAAGCGGTAACGCTTTGGCTTCCATTGGGCTAAATTTGTCTTCACGCGTAGCAGCGGGCGCTGACGGATCGGCAGGTTATGTTTATGCGGAAAGTGAATTAAATTCAAAATTGACTTTCAACGGAATTTCTGTTGAAAGAAATTCAAACACAATTGATGATTTAATTAGCGGGGTTACTTTAATTCTAAAACAAAAAATGGATACCGGTGTACCGCGTGTTAATATAATGATTAAAAATGATACTGAAAAAGTTAAAGAAAAAGTTAAGAGTTTTATTAGCTCATTTAATGCGGCATATAATTATCTAAAAGATAATTATAACTCTACAAAAGATAAGAGAGCAATTTTTACAGGGAACAGTACAGCGTCAAATTTAAAACAACTGTTAACATCACAAACTACATCACAAGTTGAAGGGCTGCCCAGTGGTGATTTGAGCTTCCTTTCCGATATAGGGATATCTTTCGATCCCAACACAGGGTTAACATTATCAGACGAATCGAAACTTGATGACGCGGCATCTGCAACTCCGGACCAAGTACAGGCGTTGTTTAATTCAACTAACGGGATAGCGACAAAGCTTTTTAATACCGTAGATAATTATACTAAAACGGATGGTATAATATCTCACATTACCGATTCTTACGATAGCACAATGTCTTATCTTTCCGATAAAATTACTTCAAGGAACGAAAATATAGATAAACAAGCTGCTGTTCAAAGAAAGAAATATGAGCAGCTTCAGGTACAATTAGCGACCATAATGAATAATTATAATTACTTTCAGCAAATAGCACAAGGGACTTTCTAAAAATGGATGTTTTGGATACGGAAATAAAAAGAATGGAAACTTATTTGGATAATGTAGAAAACTCATTTACAAATTTACAAGACGATAATTTTGATAGTTGTATGGAGAGAATTAAGATTAATATAAGTAAATTTGAAGATACAAAAAATGAACTTATTAAAAATAATTCTCGGGAATTATTGAGACGTAGGTCACAAGGGCTGGGTCAGAAGGTTAAACAAATTTATCAGAGATTCGATAATGTTATTAAAGAAAAGAAAAGCGAACAGGATAAATTAAAGTCCTTGCTTTTAGATTCGTTAAATCAAAAAAAGTTAAACAACTATAAAAGGTGAAGTCGTGCAAGTAAATGGAGTGGGAAACAATATTAACCGTTTGCATGAGCAATACAAGCAAAACAGCAAAAGTAAAGAAGTTAAGCAAAAGAATACTACCGATAAGATTGAAATTTCGGAAGAAGCGAAACTTCTTCAATCGAAAAATGTTGATGCTCAGGAAATTTCTAAAGTAAGAGATAAGATCGATAACGGATTCTATAATTCGGACGAAGTACTGAATAAAGTTGCCGATAAAATTTTGAAAGAATTTGAAAAAGAATAATATTTTACTTTTAGGGTCGGTTTAGTTCTCCGGCCCTAAAATTTCCTACCGTCAATACCTTCTTTAAAAGACACACACTTTTTTGTAATTTTTAAGATAATAGTTTATAATATTTAAGTGATATATTTTTATTATTAAAAGTTATATCTTGCTGTATCCTTATTAAATTCCGGGTTTATTTTTTCATGTTTGCAAGTTATTTTCAAATTAGCTAAAATACAATAGTTAAAAATATTTATTTTGATAAGCTTGACAAATGAGGGTACTATTCTTGAATGAAGTCCACAATAATAAATTAAAAATTCTTGGTAAATTAGCTGCTAGTCTGGCACACGAAATTCGTAATCCGCTTTCTGCACTGAAGTTAAACTTAGAATACTTAAATATGTCTATTGATAATTTTTCGAAAGAAGATGCCGAGTGCATCCAAGCTTCGCTAGACGCTGTTGAAAGGATACAAACTTTGGTTGACAATACGTTGGCATTCTCACGAAAACCCAAGGATGATCTTGGAACTTATGAATTAAATTATATTGCAAAGCAAGCAATTGAAATGATCCGGAGTAATGCAAATAGAAAAAGTATAAAGATTGTTACAAAGTTTAGTTCTCAAATACCTAAATTAAAATTTAATAAGGATAAAATATTACAGGTTATCTTAAACTTGTTAAGCAATGCTTTAGAAGCAAGTCCAACTAATAGTCAAGTTTTGATTTCCACTTATTTTAATGAGAATAATCTAGTAGTTTTAGAAATTAAGGATGAAGGTGTTGGAATTAAAGAAGAAGATAAAAATAAAATATTTAGTGATTTTTATACAAGTAAAGACAAGGGAACAGGATTAGGGCTAAGTGTCAGCAAAGGTCTGCTTAAGGAACATGGCGCAGAAGTAATGTTTGAAAGTGAGTCAGGAGAAGGAACAAAATTCTTTATTATTTTCCCAAAATCATTAATCGAGGATGAGCATGATACCGAAGCTATTAATAGTTGATGATGATAACTTGGTTTGTCTATCTTTAAAAAAAGTACTAACCAAGTTAGGCTATGAAGTTGATATATGCATGGACGGCGGAAAAGCGCTGGAAATGGTTGAGCTTTATAATCCGGATATTGTGCTTCTTGATATTTATTTATCTACGGTTAACGGCTTGGATATTTTGAAAGAACTGCAAGAAAAGTATTTTCATATTCCCGTAATAATGATAACCGCCTATTCGGATGTAAAAATTGCAGTTGAAGCAATGAAGCTTGGTGCGTTCGATTTCCTTTTAAAACCAATTGATATTGAGCAGCTTAAAATAGTATTGAATAAATGTGTTAATCATCTTAAGCTCAAAATAGAGGTTGAGAATTTACACTCTATACTATCGGAAGAAAAACTAACAAGGGAATATTTTGGTAAAAGCAAAGTTATAGTCCGAGTACTTAATGTTGTTGAAAAGTTATCACAAAGTGAAGATACAACGATTCTCCTGGAAGGGGATAGCGGTTCGGGGAAAGAAGTATTTGCTAAATATATTCATCAAATTAGCCCGCGTAGCGAAAAGGTCTTTATCCCTATTAACTGTGCGGCTATTCCAAAAGAATTAGCTGAAAGTGAATTGTTCGGACATGAAAAAGGTGCGTTCACGGGTGCCTCAAATAAAACAAAAATGGGAAAATTTGAGCTGGCGAACGGCGGTACAATTTTATTAGATGAAATAGGTGAACTT
Source organism: bacterium BMS3Abin04 (assembly GCA_002898175.1). Lineage (GTDB taxonomy): Bacteria > Bacteroidota > Ignavibacteria > Ignavibacteriales > Melioribacteraceae > BMS3ABIN04. Next base: position 1,364 of record BDSW01000055.1, on the reverse strand, counting down.
ACTTTTGATATTCAGGTAAAATTACTAAGAGTTTTACAGGAAAAGAAATTTTACCGAGTCGGTGGCGAAAGAGAAATAGCTGTAAACGTTAGAGTTTTAGCAGCAACAAATAAAAATTTAGAAGAAGAAGTTAAGAAAGGGAATTTTAGAGAAGATTTATATTATAGATTAAATGTAGCAAAAGTTACAATTCCTTCTTTGAAAGAAAGGAAATCGGATATTCCCGTTTTAGCCTATTCGTTTATGCAAAATTATGCCGGTAAATTTGGAAAGAGAATTAGAGGCATTGGTGATGACGCATTAGAACTGCTCAAAAATTATAGCTGGAGGGGAAATATACGTGAATTAAAGAATGCAATGGAAAGAGCAGTTCTTATGCTGGATACGGATGAACTAAAAGCGCAACATTTTAATTTTCTTAATACTTCTAGATCAGCTTCGGATAACAATACTCAATTCAATTTGAAAATCCCGCCAGAGGGAGTAAAAATAGATCTAGTGCTTAAGACTTTAATACTAAAGACTTTAGACATTACAAAAGGCAATCAGGTTCAAGCGGCAAAAGTTTTAGGGCTTTCCAGATCAAAATTACGATACAGAATGGAGCAGCTAGGCATAGAAGTTACCAGGATAATTCATTAATTGTTTTTTTATGCGAGGAAACATCTTTTCTTTCTTACTCTTGAATTTACTCTTGCTCTAAAAAAGAGAACTCATTTTATTAATCTTCATTATAAAAATCAGGTAATCATTTTTTACTATAGATCCAATAAATATATTTCACAAAGATATACAAAGACAACCACTAGGTTTTACAAAGGAAAGAATGTTTAAGAGGTATGATTGAATAAAAAAAGGAGCACAAATTATGCTCCTTAAAATTTTAGATAAATGTTCCGCTTTATAAAAGTAATTTTATTTGTGATTCCCAAAGTATTTCATAAATTGAACTCTTTCATAAAGAGCCGGATCTTTAACGTTTTTGTAACTTAGTTTTCCTCTAAAATCATCGAGAAATGAATAACCCTTATGATCCATCCACGTTTCAAGTTCTTTTAGCATAACACCAACATGTTCAGGTCCGTTTTTATATAATGTAGAAGCAACTTGTACAGCATGAGCGCCGGCTAATAACTGTTTAATTACACCGGAACCGTCGTGTACGCCTGTGGAAGCGACTAAATCGCATTTAACTTTATCCGAAAGCATTGCAATCCAGCGTAGGGGCATTGATAAATCTTGCGGATTACTTAGAACATAAGTAGAAATTATTTTTTCATCCTCAATATCAAAATCCGGAGCGAAAAATTTATTAAACAAAACCAATCCCTTAATTCCCGTTTCGGAAAGTTTTAAAATCATTG